>DASTIC010000021.1:0-8866 GCA_035717845.1 Solirubrobacteraceae bacterium | reverse complement strand
CGTGTGGGTAGCACAACAGCCATGAAATTCAGAAACCGGGTCAAGCTCGACCCGTCGCAGGTCCGGGACCGCCGGGGCATGGGCCGCGTGCCGGGCGGCGGCCGGGCCGTCGGCGGCGGCGCAGGGCTGCTGATCGTGGTCATCGGGCTGCTGTTCGGCGTGAACCTCGGGGGCGGCGACCTTGGAGGCCTGGACGCCCTCGACGAGGTCACTGCCGGGGAGTCGCGGTCGGGCGGGGGCGAGCTGGCGGCCGAGTGCCGGACGGGAGCCGATGCCAACGAGCGTGAGGAGTGCCGGATCGTGGGCACGGTCAACAGCATCCAGGCGTACTGGAGCAAGGAGTTCGCCGGCCAGGGGGAGCGGTACGCGCTGGCGACGACGAACTTCTTCAGCGGCGAGACGTCGACCGGCTGCGGCGGCGCGACATCGGCCGTCGGCCCCTTCTACTGCCCGGTCGACCAGTCCGTCTACGTCGACCTCGGCTTCTTCGACGAGCTGCGCGACCGGTTCGGCGCCTCCGGCGGCCCGTTCGCACAGGCCTGCGTGCTCGCGCACGAATACGGACATCACGTCCAGAACCTGACCGGGATCCTCGGGCGGGGCTCGAACGAGGCGGGGGCCGAGGGCCGCTCGGTGCGGACCGAGCTCCAGGCCGACTGCTTCGCCGGCCTGTGGGCCGGCAATGCGGTGAGCACCGGGTTCCTGGAGCAGCTCACGGAGCGGGACATCGCCGACGGGCTCGACGCGGCGGCGGCCGTCGGGGACGACCGCATCCAGGAGCGGACCCAGGGGCGCGTGACGCCGGAGGCGTGGACGCACGGCTCGTCGGCGCAGCGCCAGCAGTGGTTCACGACCGGCTACGAGCGCGACCGTGTCGGCGCCTGTGACACGTTCCGCGGCGACATCTGAGCGATGCCCTCCCGCCGCATCAGTGTCGTTCCGGCGACGGCGTTGCAGGAAGGGTTGGACGCGATCCGCCGGGAGGCGGAGGTGCCGCGGGACTTCCCGCCGGACGTGCACGCCGAGGCCGCGGCCGCCGCGCGCCGACTGCCGGCGGGCGAGCGTGTCGACCTGCCGTTCGTGACGATCGACCCGCCCGGCGCGCGTGATCTCGACCAGGCGATGCACATCGAGCGCCGCGGCGACGGGCACCGTGTGCACTATGCGATCGCCGACGTGGGCGCCTTCGTCGCGCCCGGCGGCCCGCTGGACCGCGACACCCGCGCCCGCGGCGTAACCATCTACGCACCGGACGCCAAGACGCCCCTGCACCCGCCGGCGCTGTCGGAGGGCGCAGGCAGCCTGCTGCCGGAACAGTGGCGACCGGCGGTGCTGTGGACGCTCGACCTCGACGCGACCGGCGAGCTCACAGATGCCGACGTCGCCCGGGCGCAGGTGCACAGCGTCGCGCAGTACACCTACGACGACGTGCCCGCGGACCGCGAGGCGACGCTGCGCGAAGTCGGCGAGCGGAGGCTGGCGCTCGAGCGCGCGCGCGGCGGCGTGCGCCTCGCCGTTCCGGAGCAGGAGGTGGTCGAGGAGGCGGGCGGCTGGACGGTGCGGTACCGAGCGCCGCTCCCGAGCGAGGAGTTCAACGCGCAGATCTCGCTGCTCACGGGCATGGCCGCCGCCACGCTGATGCTCCGCGCCGGCTTCGGGATCCTGCGGACGCAGCCGCGGCCGGACGAGGGGGCCCTCGCGCGACTGCGGCGCCAGGCCGCGGCGCTCGGCATCGACTGGCCGGCCGGCACCTCCTACCCCGAGTTCGTCCGCGGGCTCGACCCGAGCCGCCCGCGCCACGCCGCGCTCCTGCACGAGGCCACCGGCGTCGGCGGCGCCGCGGGCTACACGGCGTTCGACGGCGCGCCGCCCGCCGACGCGTCGCACTTCGCCGTCGCCGCCCCGTACGCGCACGCGACGGCGCCGCTGCGGCGCCTCCAGGACCGCTACGTCTCCGAGTGCTGCCTGGCCGCCGCCGCGGGGACGTCGCCGCCCTCGTGGGTTCGCGCCGGGCTGGCCGAGCTGCCGGCCGCGATGACAGCGGGGCAGCGGCGGGAACGCACGGTCGAGCGCGCCGTCGTCGACCTCGTCGAGGCGGTTCTGCTCGCCGGGCGCGAGGGTGAGCGCTTCGACGCGGTCGTCATCGACGAGAAGCGCATCCAGCTCCGGGAGCCCGCCGTGCGTGGCCGCCTCGAGGAGGACTGCCCGCCGCCCGGCAGCGATGTCACCGTGCGGCTCGACCGCGCCGATCCGGCGACCCGATCGGTCGCCTTCTCCGTCGTCGGGTGAGAGACCAGCGGAGAGGGAGGGATTCGAACCCTCGGACGAGGTCGACCCCCGTCACACGATTTCCAGTCGTGCCCGTTCAGCCGCTCCGGCACCTCTCCTGGAAAAGCGGGTGTGAGCGTAGCGACTCTCAGATCCGCCATTCGCCGCCGACGAGCACGGGGACGCGCTCGCCCTCGGCGGTGATGCCGGTGACCGTCATCTCCGGCGAGCCGATCATGAAGTCGATGTGGATCTGGCTCTCGTTGGACCGGCTCGGGTCGTCGAGCAGAAACGGGAACCCCTGGCCCAGCGCGATGTGGCTGGCGGCGTTCTCGTCGATCAGCGTGTCGTAGAAGACGGTCCCGAGCTTGCCGATGCGCCCTTCGCGATCGACGAGCGCGATCTCGCCGAGGCGGGAGGCGCCGTCGTCGTGCTGCACGATCGTGCGCATGGTGTCCTGCGCGCTGTCGGCGTCGACCTGCACGGCGCGGCCGCCCTCGAAGCGCACGCGCAGGTTGCGCACGACGGTCCCGTCGGCGAGCACGAGCGGCGTGCTCGCGGTCACGCGGCCCTCGGTCCTCATCGGGTCCGGGGTCGTGAACACCTCCTCCGTCGGGAGGTTGGGCATGTGCTCGATGCCGTCGATCGTCTCGAAGCGCGCGGCCTGCCAGCGGGCGCCGGGCAGCAGGCCGACCGTGAGGTCGGTGCCCGGCGCCTCGTAGTGGAGCGCGTCGAAGCGGCGCTCGGCGAGGCGCTGCGCGACCGCGACCAGCGTGTCGATCCGCTCCCGCCAGGCGGCGATCGGGTCCGGCTCGTCGAGCCGCAGCACGTGGATGACATGGCCCTCGAGCATGGCGAGCGCCTCGTCGGGCTCGAGGTCGGGGAACACGAGCGAGGCCCAGGCGGGCGACGGACAGGGGATGATCGACCAGTTGGTCGTGCGGTCGTTGACCACCTGGCCGGACTCCTTGACGGCCGGCAGGCGGTCCTTGCCCGAGCGGATCGGGTCGAGGTCCTCGAGCAGGCCGGGGGCGGACGGACCGGAGAGCCCGATGCGCGCCGCCCGCTGCTCGCCGAGCGCGAGGATGCGCTCGCCGTACCAGTCGGGCACGAACTCGAGCGAGTCCTCGCGCGCGTGCGCGACACGTGCGCGCTTGACCCAGGGATCGAACCAGGCGACGTCCACGAAGCGCGCGCCGCGGCGGTACGCGCTGGTCGCGATCGCGCGGGTCAGGGGTTCCTTGCCCGGCTCGCAGGAGACCGACACGATCTGGTCCTCCTGCACGTTGGCTCCGAAGCCGACGACGAGGTCGGCGAGGCGCTCGAGTGTCGCGTCATCCATGCAGAGCGAGATTATTCCCGCTCGGCGGCCCCCTCGATGCATCGCATCGCCGCGTAGGGGCACGGCCCGCTCGGCGCCTCGAAGCCGCGCACCTCGCTCATGGGCACGAGCGGAAGCATCAGACGCGACGGGGTGTCGGGTCCGAAATGCAGGGTGTTGACGCCCGGCAGCGTCTTCTGCACGTACGCGTAGTCGTTGTCGTCGAGCGGCGGCGCGTGGACCTTGACCACCAGCTCGTGGCCGGGCAGGAACACGTGGCCGACCGGGAAGACGTCGATCAGGTAGTCGACGACCTCGCCGGGCGTGACCAGCGAGCGCTCGGCGTGCGGGCGCCACGGCCGGTAGATCCGCCCGTCGGCGGTGAGCTGGGACTGCGAGCGGTCGACGGCGCGGTGGCTGGCGCGCAGCATCCCGCGGTTGAGGTACAGCAGCGTGCCGTCGGGCGCGCGATCGATGAGCTGCACGAACAACTCGGTGTCGGGCGCGCTGGAGGCGACGAACAGGTTCGCGGTGATCGGCCCGGCGATCACCGTCGCCTCGTCGAAGCGCATGGCCAGCTCGAGCTCGTCGGGGCCGGTCGGGCTCGTCACCTCGCCGCCGAGGTCCGAGCCGGCAGTGTGGGAGTACGCCTGCCGGCGCGAGCCGTTGACCCAGCTCGCGCTGCCCGCCTCGACGGCCGCCCGGTCGAAGGTCAGCGCGTCGCCGCCGGTGACGTAGGCGTCGATGAACTGCGTCTGGGTGAGCGGGAAGCCGCCGGAGGCGATCTCCCCTACCGCCCGTCCCTCGCCCTGATAGCCGAGGATCACGCGCGAGGTCGTGGTCGGCGTCCCGCGCGGCCCGAAGGTGGCGGCGAGGTCGGCGGGCCCGGTCTTCATGCCGAGGTCGGCCTGGGCGTGGCCGAGCATCCAGTAGTCCATCCACGCGATCCGGTCCTTGAAGACGTGCTCCTCGGTCTGCGTGCCGTGCTCGCCGTTGACCAGCACGAGGCGCCGGGAGACGCTCGCCGGCAGGTGGTCGAAGACGTTGGTCGGCCCGCGGCCGCCGGTCTGCTCGTCCTGGTAGGCGGCGGTGACGTGGACCGGCACCTGGATGCGCTCGACGCGGTTGACCAGCGAGCGCGAGCGATACCACTCGCTGTCGCTGTCGTCGAGGCCATGGATCAGCGGATCCTCGAGCACGGTGCGCGAGCGTCCCGCCTGGTTGAGGGCGCACTGCTCGCTCGTGTCCTCGACCGGGTAGAGCCCGCCCGCCGTGCCGCCGCCGACGTCGTAGACCGGCCGCACGGCGCCGGTCCACAGCAGCGGGAACCCGTAGTTGGTGACGCCGCCGGGGTACACGATGTCGCGGTAGAGGTCGCCGAACAGGCCGGACGCGCTGACCGCCCCGAGCGTTCGCGGCTGCGTGGCGGCGACCATCATCCCGGTCAGGCCGCTGTACGAGTGCCCGAAGATCACGGTCTCGCCGTTCGACCACGGCTGCTCGGCGATCCACTCGTCGATCACCTCACGCCCGTCGAGCGCCGATCGCCAGCTGAAGAGGTCGAACTCGCCCGACGAGCAGCCGGTGCCGCGCAGGCTGGCGAGAACGGTGACGTAGCGGTCGTCCACGTGCGCGGCATGCGCGGCGCGCGTCCCGGTCTGCGCGGGGAGCGGCAGGCCGGTCTCGTCGGCGAGGTGGCCGAGCGGCGTCTTCCCCTCATCCGACCCGCTCTCGTAGCCCGACATCTCGAAGAAGGCGGGGCAGGGAGTGGCCGGGGTGCAGTGCGGCGGCACCTTGACGTTTATGGCGATGCTGGCGCCGTCGGACATCGTCACGTAGTGGGTGGGGGCGGCCTGCGCGTGCGCGGCGCCGAGGAGGACGAGGACGGCCGCGACGGGGAGCGAGTGTGTGGCGATCATCACGATGTCGCCAACGCGCCCGGGGTCGAAAGCTTGCGGTTGTCACACGGAAGTGTGAAATCTCACGCGCGGCGGGCGGTTTCGGGCGCGGACGGCGTGATGCTTCGGCGAATGTCGACTTCACGTCGCTATTCGACGTCAAGTGAGCACACGGCGATCGCCGCCCTCGCCACCGCGCAGCATGGCGTCGTCTCGCGGGCACAGTTGCGCCGCGCCGGGTACACGGCGCCCGAGATCGACAACCGGCTGCGAAACGGTCGCCTCCTCCTCCTTCACCGCGGGGTTTACGCCGTGGGGCACCACCCCGCCACACGGCATGCGCACGCGATGGCCGCCGTCCTGGCCTGCGGACCCCAGGCCGCCCTCAGCCACCGATCGGCCGCCGCCCTATGGCAGATGGGCATCCGGTGGCGAACCCCGCTCGAGGTCAGCGCGCCCGGCGCGCACCGGATCCCAGGCGTCCTGGTCCATCGCTGCCGCACCGTCGAAGCGACGCGCGAGTTCGGCATCCCCGTGACGACACCGGCGCGCACGCTGCTCGACCTCGCCCCGATCCTCGACGACGCCACGCTGGTCCGCGCCGCCAACGAGGCGCGGCTCGCCGGGCGACTCCCGGCGGACGAGTTCGCCGCCCTGATGAACCGGATGCCCAAACGCATCAAGAGTCTGCTCGCGCCACGGGGCGCCCCGACCCGATCCGTCTTCGAGGACGAGTTCCTGCGCTTCCTGTGCCGCTACGGCCTACCGCTCCCCGAGGTCAACCAGCGCGTCGCGGGCTATGAGGTCGACATGTTGTGGCGCCGCGAGCGCCTGATCGTCGAGCTCGACGGGCGGGTCTACCACGACGACCACGCGTTCGAGCGCGACCGCGAGCGCGACGCCGACCTCCAGGCGGCGGGCCATCGGGTCGTGCGGGTCACCTGGCCGAGGCTCACCGGCGCGCCGGCGCGCGAGGCGAAGCGCCTCGCGTCGATGCTCACCGCGGAAGTCGCTCCGGCAGGCCGAAGCGCGGGAAGAGCTCCGGTGTTCGGAACGCGGTGACGTCCGCGATCTGGTCGCCGCGGAGGGTCAGGACGTCGAGCGCGAGCGGGAGGTAGGCCTCGCCCTCGGGCTCGAGCAGGTACGTCGCCAGTGCCGGCTGGCCGTTGGCGCGCGCGGAGACGTAGCGCAGGCGGGGCGGCGGGCCGTCCGGCATCAGCCACGAGCCGGCGATCGCCTCGCGGCCCTGCTCCCACTCCGGATACGGCGGCATCGAGAACGCCGCGTCGTCGGCGAGCAGGGCGAGGATGGCGTCGACCTCGCCGCGCTCGAAGGCATCGGCGAAGCGCTCCACGATCTCCCGCAGGCGACGGTCGCCGAGCGTCCGCAGCGTGGCCTGCTGGCTGCGTTCGGGGAGCCGCTCGGCGACCGTCCGGCGGGCGCGGAGGAGCGCGCCGTTGACCGACGCGACGGTGGTGTCGAGCGACTCGGCGGCCTCCTTCGCCGAGAAGCCGAGCACGTCGCGCGCGATCAGTACCGCGCGTTGGCGCGGGGGGAGGTGCTGGAGGGCGGCGACGAACGCGAGCTCGAGCGCTTCCCGCCGCTCGTAGCGCGCCTCGGGAGCGGTCGCGCCGTCCTCGACGCCGATCGTCGCGTCGGGATACGGCTCGATCCACAGCGGCGCCTCCGGCTCGTCCTGCCCGTAGTCGATCGGCAGCACCCGCTTGGGGCGCCGGGCGATCGCATCCAGGCAGACGTTGGTCGCGATCCGGTACAGCCAGGTGCGGAGCGAGCTGCGTCCCTGGAATCCCGGCAGCCCGCGCCAGGCGCGCAGCAATGTGTCCTGGAGGGCGTCGTCGGCGTCGTGCAGCGAGCCGAGCATCCGGTAGCAGTGCGCGTGGAGCTCGGCACGCTGCTCCTCGACGAAGTCATCGAAAGCTGGTTCCACGAGGGCGCTCATCACCACGTTAGACCGGCCGCGGCGGGAGGACTCACCGCTATCGGTGAGTTCGTGCACCGGCCGCGGTCAAACACAGGGGGATGCGATCAGCCGTCACCAATCCCGTCGTACACCTCGAGCTGCGCACCGACGACCTTCCGCGCGCGTGCGCCTTCTACACGCAGCTCTTCGGCTGGACTGCGGAGACCGTGCGCGTGGGGTCGAGCCGCTACCTGGCGCTCGTGCTGGCCGAGGGGATCGAGGGCGGGGTGTTCGAGCGGGAGGGCGAGCGGCCCGCGTGGCTCCCGTACGTGGAGGTGCCCGACATCGAGCGCGTCACCGAGCGCGGCCAGGAGCTCGGCGCCGCCGTGCTGCTCGAGCCGCG
Organism: Solirubrobacteraceae bacterium; assembly: GCA_035717845.1. Lineage (GTDB taxonomy): Bacteria > Actinomycetota > Thermoleophilia > Solirubrobacterales > Solirubrobacteraceae > DASSUW01. The sequence continues at coordinate 1,055 of DASTIC010000021.1, read as the reverse complement.
CGAGGGCCCGGCGGGCTGGCGCAGCGTGCTCGCGCCCGCCGGTGGAGCCGAGATCGCCCTGTGGCAGCCGAAGCTCTGACAGCTGCTCCACTACCGGCATGATCCAGTGCGCGCTCAACGGCAGCTACACCCGAGAGGACCATCCCGACGTCCCGGTCACGGTGGGGGAGATCGTCGCCGACGCGGTGGCCTGCCAGGCGGCCGGCGCGCCCTCGGTGCACTTCCATCCCCGCCGGCCGGACGACGGGCGGGAGTCGCTCGCCGCCGAGGTCCACGACGCCGTCGTCGCGGCGGTCCGCGCCGCCGCGCCCGATCTGGAGCTGTCGTGCTCGACCCAGGAGGACATCGACCTCGGCGGCGCGCCCGACCGCGTCGCGGCGATCCGGGCCTGGACCCACCCGCCCGACCTCGTATCGCTCAACCTCACCGAGGACGGGGTGCTCGAGCTCGGCGCCGCGCTCCTCGACCGCGGCATCGGCATCGAGGCCGGCGTGTTCACCCTCGAGGGCGCCGACGCGCGGCTCGCCGCGCCGTGGGCGGAGCGGGTCCAGCGCGTGCTCGTCGAGGTGACTTACGAGCACGACGACCGCGCGGCGGTCGTCGACGCCGGCCTCGCCGCAGGCGTCGATGTCCGCGTCGGGCTCGAGGACACGCTCTACGACCGCGACGGCGGCCCGGCGCCCTCCAACCCCGGTCAGGTCGCGGCGGTCCGGTGAGCTAGTCCAGAAGCCGCCGGTCGCGGAGGACCTCGGCGACCGCCGGCACGTGCGCGATCGGGTCGCTGCCGAGCTCGAAGGCGATCGACACGTGCCCACGGCGCAGCGGCATGACGAGCTGATGGAAGTTGCCGTAACCGACGACCAGGAACCGCAGGCCGCCGCAGTCGATCTCGCCGCGCTGGCGGGCGAGCGTCAGCAGCGCGGGGTTGACCAGCAGCTCCTCGTAGCGGTCCGAGTCGCTGCTGGACGCGTCGCCGAGGCCTTCCCGCTCTCGCATGACGGTCTCCTGACCCGACCCGAAGGCGACGTAGCGGATCTCGGGGGTCAGATCGAGGA
>DASTIC010000020.1:0-25070 GCA_035717845.1 Solirubrobacteraceae bacterium | reverse complement strand
TTCGCGCTCGGCGTCGGCAAGGCCACCGGCGTGCCGGCGGTGCTGGCGTGCACGTCGGGGACGGCCGCGGCCAACTACGCGCCCGCGGTCCACGAAGCGCGGGAGGCGAGGGTGCCGCTGCTCGTCCTCACCGCCGACCGGCCGCCGGAGCTGCGCGACATCGGGGCCGGGCAGACGATCGACCAGGTGAAGCTCTACGGGACCGCCGCGAAGTGGTTTCTCGAGGTCGACGAGCAGCCCGCGACGACCGCGCGGCTGCGCTGGCTGCGCCAGCTCGCGTGCCGGGCCTTCCTGACCGCGATCGACGGCCGGCCCGGCCCCGTGCACCTCAACTTCGCCCTGCGCGAGCGGCTCGTCCTCGACGGTCCGCTGCCGCCCGGCGACGAGGGCCGAGCCGGCGGGCGCCCGTGGGTCACCCGCCCCCGTACCACGCCCCACGCGCCGCCTGAGCTCGTGGACGGCCTCGCCGCCGAGCTCCAAGCCCGGCCGCGCGCCGTCCTCGTCGCGGGCCGGGCGGAGCGCGACCCCGAGCTCGGGACCGCCCTCGCCGACTTCGCCGAGCGCGCGCAGGTCCCCCTGCTCGCCGACCCGCTCTCCGGCGGCCGCCGCGGGCCCGCCGCCGTCGCCCACTACGACGCGCTGCTGCGCGACGGCGGATGGGCCGCCGCGCACGCCCCCGACCTCGTGCTCCGGGTGGGCGACCTGCCGACCTCGAAGCCGCTGCGCCAGTGGCTCGCCGGGCTCGACGGCGCCCTCCAGGTCGCGTTCGACGCCGAGAACGCGTGGCAGGACCCGACCGGCGCGGTCGCGACGCTCGCGGCGGCCGACCCGCGCGCGACCCTCACGGCGCTCGGCGAGCGGGTGAGCGGACCGCGCGACGCCGCATGGCTCGACGCCTGGCACCGCGCCGACCGCGCCGCCTCCCAGGCGATCGCGCGGGCGCTCACCCCCGCCGGCCTCACCGAGCCACGGGTGGCGGCCGAGCTGGGAGCGGGCCTGCCCGCCGAGGCGACGGTCGTCGTCGCCTCGTCGATGCCGGTCCGGGACGCGGAGACGTTCTTCCCCGCCCGCGAGCGCCCCCCGCGCGTGCTGTCGAACCGCGGCGCGAACGGGATCGACGGCACCGTCTCGACCGCCTTCGGGGTCGCCGCCACCACCGACGGCCCGGTCGTGCTCCTGATCGGCGACGTGGCGCTGATCCACGACCTCGGCGGCCTGCTCGCGGCCTCCCGCCTCGGGCTCAAGCTCACGATCGTCCTCCTGCACAACGACGGCGGCGGCATCTTCGACTTCCTGCCCGTGAGCCGCGAAGGCGCCGCGTTCGTCGAGCACGTCGCCACCCCGCACGGGCGCGACTTCGCCCACGCGGCCGCGTTCTTCGGCGTCGGGTACGTGGCCGTCGACAGCGTCGAGGCCTTCCGCGAGGCGCTCGGCGGCGCCCTCGCCGCCGGGCACACGAGCATCGTGGACGTGCCCACGGACCGCGAGGCGAACGTGGCCGTCCACCGCGCCGTATGGGACGAGGTGGCCGCCAGCACCTCGGTAGCGTGATGGTAATCAAGGCGCTCGCACGAGCTTGCGAGTGCGAGTAAGCCGCACATGGCATCTGACGAGGGCAACCAGATCGGCTACAAGGCGCTCCCGCGCGGGGTACCGGTCCACACCGCCGACGGGGAGCGGCTCGGCACCGTGCACCGCGTGCTCGACAACACGCGCGAGCACATCTTCGACGGCATCGTGGTCTCGACCCCCGGCGGGCGCCGCTTCGTCGACGCGCCCGAGGTGGCGCGCATCGCCGAGCGCCGCGTCACGCTGACGATCGACGCCGCCGAGGCGCGCGAGCTGCCCGAGTACGGCGGCAAGCGCGCCGCGCTCCAGACCCGTGCGCAGCGCGCCGGGCGCCGCTGGAAGCGCCGCCTCAGCCGCTGAGGACGGGGAGCAGCGCGCCGAGCTTGACCTCGGTCTCCGCAAGCTCGGCCGCCGGGTCCGAGTCGCGCACCACGCCGACCCCGGCGTACAGGCGTGCCTCCCGCCCGCGCAGGAGCGCGCAGCGCAGCGCGACGCAGAACTCGCCATCCTCGTTGGCGTCGGTCCAGCCGACCGGGCCGGCGTACCAGCCGCGGTCGATGCCCTCGAGCGCCGGGATGCGGGGCGCCGCCGCGGCGTGCGGCTCGCCGCCCACGGCGGGGGTCGGGTGCAGCAGCCCGGCCAGCTCGACCGCGCTGCGCGGGTGGGTGAGCTGGGCGCGGATCGGCGTCGCCAGGTGCTGGATGTTGGCGACCTTGACGATCGCGGGCTCGTCCGGGGCCGCCACCCAGACGGCGTGCGGCCGCAGCGCGCGGGCGATGCGGCGGGTCACGATCGCCTGCTCCTCGCGATCCTTGTCGGAACGCATGAGCTGCTCGCCGAGATGGTCATCGACCGCCGGGTCGGCGGAGCGGCGCGTGGACCCGGCCAGCGCCACGGTCGACGCGCGGAGCCCCTCGCGGCGGACGAGCAGCTCGGGTGAGGCGGCAACGAAGGCGGCGTCGCCGCGCCCCGCGCAGAACACGTAACAGGACCCGAAGGCGGCGCGCAGGACGCCGAACACGGCGGCCGCGTCGTGCGGCGCCGGTGCGTGCACGGCGACCTCGCGGGCGAGCACGATCTTCTCGAAGTCGCCGGCGTGGATCCGCTCGACCGCGCGCGCGACCGCCGCCTCGTAGTGCTCGGGCGGCGCGACCGACGCGATCCGGAAGCGGCCCGCGGGCGCCGGGTCGAGCAGCGGGAGCGGGGCCTCGTGCAGCTCCCCGGCGCGGTTGGCGAGCCGGGCGGCGAGCTCCTCGGGCACGTCGTCGGGCGCCGCGACCACGGCGAGCGTGAGCCTCACGTCCGCGCCCCGGCGGGCGATCGCCACCTCGGGAACGGCGAGGTCGCCGGCCGCGAAGCCGGCCCAGTGCGGAGCGGCGCCGCCGTCGTCGGCGAACGCGAAGCCGCCGACCGCGACGAGCCCGGCGCCCGCCGGGCCGTCCGGCTCGTCCGCCAGCGCGGAGCCCAGCAGCCCGCGCCAGCCCGCCGCCACGCGCCCGAAGCGGTCCGGGCCGGTGGCGCTCAGGCGCCGGACGCAGCCGAGCGTGGCGAGCGCGGCGCCGCTGCGGTCGGGCTGCTCGAAGCAGAACCACTCCTCCCCCGCGCGCCGGGAGGCGAGCACGGTCGCGCTGGGGTCGACGTCCGGCCGCACGCGGACCGTCACGGCGGCCAGGACCTCGCGGCCGGTGCGCCGAGCCTCGCGCACGGCGGCCTCGCAGCGCCGGCGCACGGCGCCGTCCAGCGCGAGGGCGGTCAGCGTGGCGGCCACGCCGCAGAGAGTACGAGCTGGGGGCGCCCAACGGGCCATCGCTCCGCACGGTATGGCCCGTTGGGCGGGGCCCCCGATCTCCTACCCGGTCGCGGCGAAGGGGACCGGACCGGTGCGGCAGCGGTCGATCACGCGGCCGGTGAGCGAGCGCGCCACGCTCGTGACCGACAGGCTCCCCGCCACGCTCGTCGCGGTGAACCGTCCGCGTACGCGGACCCGGAAGCGCTCGCGGGCGTCGGCGAACCGGAGCGTGAAGCGCTCACGGAGCGAGAAGGTGCCGTCGGCCGCGACGGGACCGCCCGGCGTGACGTTGATCCGCTCCGTCCCGCCGCGCCGGCAGCGCAGGCGGTACTCGAACACGGCGGTCGTGACGCGCGACCCGCTCCGCTCGAGGAGGAACGCGCGGGGCCGCCCGGCGCCGTCTGCGGTGAGCCCGTAGTGGCCGCTGCCCGCGCGCCAGCGCCGCTCGCCGGTGGCGCACCGGCCCACCACCCGGCCGGCGCGGCGGAACGTGAGCCGAACGCGCGCGGTGCCGTTCGCGGTCGCGCCCGTCACCCGGCCGCCGATCGTGACGCGCGCGACCTGCCGCACGCGCCGGTCGTCGGGCGCCCGGCCGCGCACGGTGGCGTCGAGCACGAAGGATCCGCCGGCGGCGAGCGCCACGCGCCGGCGCACCGCCCCGGCGCCGCAGCCCGCGAGCAGGTGCGCCCGCACGACCACGCTGCCTGCGCTCGTCCGCAGGCTCACCACCGTGTTCGGCACGTTGCCGCCGCCGTAATCATCGGCCGACGCCGCCGCCGGCCAGAGGAGCACCGCGGCCAGCACGACCGCGGCGCGCACTACGTCTCGCTGCGCCCGCGGGAGATCGCGATCTCGCCGGTCCTCGCCATCTCCACGAGGCCGAAGGGCCGCACCATGCGCTCGAAGGCCTCGACCTTCTCCCACGTGCCGGTGATCTCGATGATCACCGACCGGCGCGTGACGTCGATGATCTTGCCGCGGAAGATCTCGACGATCTGCATCACCTCTCCGCGGGCCGCGCCGTCGGCGGTGACCTTGAACAGCGCGAGCTCCCGGGCCACGGTCTCGGTCGGCTCGAGGTCGCGGATCTTGATCACGTTGACGAGCTTGTGGAGCTGCTTGGTCACCTGGTCGATCGGGTGCATCGCCCCGTCGAGCGTGAGCGTGATGCGCGACAGCGTCTCGTCGTCGGTCGGGCCGACGGCCAGCGTGTCGATGTTGAAGCCGCGGCGGGCGAAGAGGCCGGCGATCCGCGTGAGCACGCCCGGCTTGTTCTCCACCAAGATCGAGAGGATGTGCTTGCGGCCGGTGCGGACGGCCGTGGTCGCCTCGAGCTCCTCGAGCGTGAGCGGTTCCTTGGTGCCCGGCTCGCCCATCAGCCGACCCCTGCTCCGCATGCGCACTCGCGCCCCGTTGGATTCGTCGAGCCCGTCCGCATCATCCGACCATTTCGCGCGCCGCTGCGCCGGCCGGGATCATCGGGTAGGTGTTCTCCTCGCGCGTGACGCGCACGTCGACCACGACCGGGCCGGGCGTCTCGATCGCCGAGCGCAGGTCGTCGACCAGGGTCTTCTTGTCGGTCAGCCGGACGCCGGTGGCGCCGTAGGCCTCGGCGAGCTTGACCCAGTCCGGCCACTCGCCCATGTCGACGTTCGAGTAGCGCTTGTCCCAGAACAGCTCCTGCCACTGGCGGACCATGCCCAGGTACTGGTTGTTCATGATCACGACCTTGACCGGGATGTCGTGTGCCCGGCACGTCGCGAGCTCCTGGGTGTTCATCTGGAACGAGCCGTCGCCGGTGAGCAGCACGCTCGGCACGTCCGGCCGGCCGACCGCGGCGCCCATGGCCGCGGGGAGGCCGAAGCCCATCGTGCCGAGGCCGCCGGAGTTGATCCAGCGCCGCGGCTTGGCGAAGTGGAAGTACTGCGCCGCCCACATCTGGTGCTGGCCGACGTCCGAGGACAGGATGCAGTCCCCGCCCGTCGCCTGGTAGAGCGCCTCGACGAGGTACTGCGGCTTGATCTCGCCGTCCGCCGTGTCGTCGTAGCGCAGCGGGTGCTGGGCGCGCCAGCCGTCGATCCGCTCCCACCAGGCGGCCAGCCGGGCGGGGTCGGGCGCGAGCGCGCGGTACTCGCTCGTCAGCCGGGAGAGCACGTTGCGGGCGTCGCCGACGATCGGGATGTGCGCGGGGACGTTCTTGGAGATCTCCGCGGGATCGACGTCGATGTGCACGAACTTCGCACGCGGCGCGAACTCGGACAGCTTGCCGGTGACGCGGTCGTCGAAGCGCGCGCCGACGGCGAGGATCAGGTCGGCCTCGTCCATCGCGTAGTTCGCGGTCCGGGTGCCGTGCATGCCGAGCATCCCGAGCCACTGCTCGTGCGGCGCCGGGAACGCGCCAAGGCCCATCAGCGTGCAGGTCACCGGCAGGCGGTCGCTGGTGGCGAGCTCGTGCAGCTCGGCGGCGGCGTCGGCGTTGATGACGCCTCCGCCCGCGTAGAGCACCGGCCGGCGCGCGTTGGCGAGCGCCTTGGCGGCGAGGCGGATCTGCTTCGAGTTGCCCTCGGTGGTCGGCTGGTAGCCGGGCAGCCGGAGGTCCTCGACCGGCTGGTAGTCGATCTCCGCCCGCGTGAGGTCGACGGGCATGTCGATCAGCACCGGGCCGGGCCGCCCGCTGCGCGCAAGGTGGAAGGCCTCGTGCACGGCGCGCGGGATCTCCGTCGGGTGCTGGATCATGAACGAGTGCTTGACGATCGGCATCGTGATGCCGAACGTGTCGGCCTCCTGGAAGCCGTCCGTCCCCAGCAGGTCGGTCCGCACCTGGCCCGTGAAGGCCACCAGCGGCACCGAGTCCATCATCGCGTCGGTCAGCGGCGTGACGATGTTCGTGGCGCCCGGGCCGGACGTGGCGAACACGACGCCGACCCGTCCGGTCGCCTTGGCGTAGCCCTCCGCCGCATGGCCGCCCCCCGCCTCGTGGCGGACGAGGACGTGGCGGATGCCGGCGTCGACGAACGCGTCGTAGGTGGGCAGGTTGGCCCCGCCGGGGTACCCGAAGACGACGTCCACGCCCTCGGCCTTGAGGCATTCCATGACGGCGTCGACGGCTCGCATATGGCGCGGCAGTCTAACGATGCGTGGTGGCCGATTCCGGCACGATCGCGACCTCCGGGAAGTCCATGTCCTCCCCGCAGCGCATGCAGACCTGGTCGTAGAGCTTGACCACGTTGCCGCAGCGCGGGCACTGCCGGCGCACCTCGTCGCGCTCGAAGCGATAGAGCACCGCGGCCAGCAGGCCGATGACCGGAAGCAGCGCCGAGATCAGGAACCAGAGCACGAACGAGGACCCCTTGATGCGCCCCACCCACCCCCCGGCGAGGCCGAAGAAGAGGCAGATCACGAGGTAGGCCATCCCTGCCCAGGGTACCGGCCCGGCCGCACGCCGCGGGAGGAGTGACGCGGCGCGCGGCCAGGCTCGGCAGTGGGTCGGGCACAAGCAATGGTCGCCGCTGCGACCTGTTCGTCACATGGACACGTGTCGGGAATGCGGGCGCTGCGCCTCTACATGCGGTCGAGGCCGGCGGCGAGCCTCCCGGCCTCGTCGAGCGCCGGGCGCATGCCCGGCGGCAGCCGCCGGCGGACCCGGCGGCGGGCGCCGCTGAAGGCGAGGTTCGCCACCGTGGCGAAGCCGTGCTCGTCCGTCCGCAGGGCGAGCAGCAGGTGGGCGATGCGGTCCGCGCTGGGCAATGTCCTGTCCTCGACGTGGACGCACCAGCAGTGCACGCGGCGCCCGCCGGGCCGCACGAGCACCGCGCCGGACTCGCCGACCAGCCAGACGCCGAGCGTCCCGCGCTCGGTCACGAGGCCGGTGCGGGCGTGCAGCTCGCGCGCCTCGTGACCGACGAGGTCGCCGAGCAGGCCGAGCGCGGTCTGCTCCGCGCCGGCGGTGGCGCGCGGACGCGGCTTGAGCACGTTGGCGCCGCGCTTGGCGTACAGCGCGGGAACCGCCCACGCGTGGGCGAGCAGGATCGCGCAGACGGGCGCCGACAGCGGCTCGAGCGCCAGCAGCACCGCCGAGGCGACGCCGTACGGGATCGCGTGCGCGACCGTCGTGAGCGTCCAGATCCGGCCGCGCCGCGTCAGCCGGCGATCGTCGACGCGCGGGCGCCAGTAGACCGCCGCGGTCTCCCGGAGCGGCTCGGCGGTCATCGCGGGGCTCAGCCGCCGGCGATCGGGCGGCGCAGGATCACGAGCGGCTCGTCGAGCGGCAGCTCGTCGACCTGCCGCGCGCGCCCCTCGCCCTCGCTCACCACCGCGTAGTAGCCGGCGTCGAGCTGCTCGCGGAACGCCGCCACGGCGGCCTCGACGGCCTGCTCGTCCTCCGCCGTCCACTCGGCCACCGTCGTGTGCCCGGTCCCGTCCATTCGGATCAATCTGGCCATGCCGGGATGGTAAGGCACCGGCTCGGCCGCCCCGGTCAGACGCCGAGCTTCTCGCGGATCAGGCGGTTGACCTCTCCGCCGTCCGCCTTGCCCTTGGTCTCGCGCATGATCGGGCCCATCAGAGCGCCCATCGCCTTCGCGTTGCCGCCGCGGATGCGCTCGACGACGTCCGGGTTGTCGTCGATCACCCGCGCCACGATGTCGGCGAGCCCGGAGTCGTCCCCGAGCGCCCCGAGGTCCTCACGGGCGACGATGGCGGCCGGATCGCCCCCGCCCGCCACCATGCGGTCGAGCACGACGCGGCCGTTGCCGGCGGTCACCGTGCGCGCCTCGACGAGCTCGACGAGCCGCGCCAGCGCCGCCGGCTCGACGGTCGCCGCGGAGTCGGCGCGCCCCCGCAGCTCCGTCACCCAGTTGGCGACCGCGCGCGGCTCGGCGGAGCTCTCGGCGACCGCCGCCTCGAAGTAGTCGCCCCACTCGGGGTCGAACGCGAACAGGCGGGCGGTGTCGGTCGGCAGGGTGCGCTCGTAGCGCTCGGCGCGCGCGGCGGGCAGCTCGGGCAGCGCGTCCCGCGCGGCGGCGAGCATCTCCTCGGTCGGCGCAACCGGCACGAGGTCGGGCTCTGGGAAATAGCGGTAGTCGTGCGCCTCCTCCTTGGAGCGCAGCGGGCTCAGGCGGCCCGACACGGGGTCGAAGTGCAGCGTCTCCTGCACGACCGGCTCTCCCGACTCGATGAGCGCGGTCTGGCGCTCGATCTCCGCGTTGATGCCCCGCTCCAGGAAGCGGAACGAGTTCATGTTCTTGAGCTCCGTCTTGGTGCCCAGCGTGGCGCTGCCCGCCGGTCGCACGGACACGTTGGCGTCGCAGCGCAGCGAGCCCTCCTCCATGTTCACGTCGCTCACGCCCAGCTGGCGCAGCGTCACGCGCAGGAGGTTGAGCCACTCCCGCGCCTGCTCGGCGGAGTGCAGGTCCGGCTCGGTGACGATCTCGGCCAGAGGCGTGCCGCCGCGGTTGTAGTCGACGATCGAGGCGTCGGAGCCGTGGATCCGGCCCGACTCCCCGAGGTGCACGAGCTTGGCCGCGTCCTCCTCGAGGTGGATCCGGTGCAGCCGCACGTCGCCCAGCCGGCCGCCGCTGCACAGCGGGATGTCGTACTGGGAGATCTGGTAGCCCTTGGCGAGGTCGGGATAGAAGTAGTTCTTGCGGTGGAAGATCGAGCGCGGCGCGATCTCCGACCCCAGCGCGAGGCCCATCATCAGCCCGAAGTGGATCGCCTTGGCGTTCGTCACCGGGAGCGACCCGGGCATCCCCAGGCAGACCGGGCACGTGCGCGTGTTGGGCTCCTCGCCGAAGCTCAGCTCGCAGCCGCAGAACATCTTCGTGCGGGTCGCGAGCTGCACGTGGATCTCCAGCCCGATGACGGGTTCGAGCTTCATGCCCGCGCCGCCGAGCCGTCGAAGCCGATCGCCTTCTCGAGCGCGTGCGCGGCGTCGAGGATCCGGTTCTCGCTGAAGGCCGGCCCGGCGATCTGGAAGCCGACGGGCAGCCCCTCGGACAGCCCGTTGGGGATCGAGATGGCCGGGATGCCGGCGAGCGGCATCGGCACCGTGCAGTAGTCGTTGAGGTACATCGCGAGCGGGTCGGCGGTTTTGGAGCCGAGCTCGAAGGCGACGCCTGGCGAGGTCGGCGTGACCACGAAGTCGAACCGCTCCCACGCCTTCTGGAAGTCCTGCGCGATCAGCGTCCGCACCTTCTGCGCGCGCCCGTAGTAGGCGTCGTAGTAGCCGCTGGAGAGCGCGTACGTCCCGAGCATGATGCGGCGCTTGGCCTCGGCCCCGAAGCCCTCCTCGCGGGTCTTCGTGTACATGGTCAGGAGGTCGACCGCGTCCGCCCGGGGGCCGTAGCGCACCCCGTCGTAGCGGGCGAGGTTGCTCGACGCCTCGGCGGGGGCGATCAGGTAGTACGCGGCGATGCCGTGCGGGGCGTGCGGCAGGCGCATCGTCTCCACGGTCGCGCCCAGCTCGCGAGCGATCCCGAGCGTCTGCTGGAACGCCGCCAGCACGCCCGGCTCGATGCCCTCGCCGCTCAGCTCCTCCGCCACGCCGAGCCGGATGCCGCGCAGGTCGGTGGCCTGCGGCAGCCGGACCGGCTCGGGCAGGCCGAGCGACGTCGAGTCGCAGGGGTCGGGGCCGACCATCGCCTGGAACAGGAGCGCCGCGTCGGTGACGTCGCGCGTCAGCGGGCCCGCCTGGTCGAGCGAGGACGCGAACGCGATCATGCCGTAGCGGGAGATCGCTCCGTACGTGGGCTTGAGGCCCACGATCCCGCACAGCGCGGCGGGCTGGCGAATCGAGCCGCCGGTGTCGGTCCCGATCGCCCACGGCACCAGGCCGGCGGCCACGGCGGCGGCGCTGCCCCCGGAGGAGCCGCCGGGCACCCGGGTGCGGTCCCAGGGGTTGAGCGTCGGCCCGTAGCCGGAGTTCTCCGTCGACGAGCCCATCGCGAACTCGTCCTGGTTGGTCTTGGCGAGGACCGGCGCGCCCGCCCGCATCAGGCGCTCGACCGAGGTGGCGGTGTACGGCGGCCGGTAGCCCTCGAGGATCCGCGAGCCCGCCTGCGACGGGACGCCCTCGGTGCAGAACAGGTCCTTGACTCCGATCGGGACGCCGCCGAGCGGTCCGCTCGGGTCGATCGCCTCCGGGTCGTCTCCCTCGCACACCCACGTAAAGGCGTTGAGGTCGTCGGCCAGCGCGCGGTCGCGGTAGAAGCGCCACAGCTCGCCGCGCTCGAGGTCGCCCGCGCGGACACGCTCGCCCGCCTCGGCGGCGGTGAGGTCGAGCAACGTGCTCATGCGGCGCCCGGGCTCGGGACGCGGAAGCCGCCCTGCGCGACGTCCGGCGCGCTCTCCAGCGCCCTCTCACGCGGCATCGACGGGCGCGGCTCGTCGTCGCGCAGCACGTTCTCGACGGCCACGACGTGGCTCGTGGGCTCGACGTCGGACAGGTCGCCCAGCTCGCCGATCTTCTCGATGTGGTCGAGCACCTTCGACAGCTCCCCGCCGAAGCGCTCGATCTCGTCCTCGGTCAGCTCCAGGCGGGCGAGCTTCGCGACGTGCAGGACCTGGTCACGGCTCAGCATCAGCAGCGATTCTAGGCGCGGGTCTCAGCTCGGGCTCGGGGCCGGGCGGCAGGCCGCGCACGTGCTCGTCGGCGAGCGAGAGCCACGCGCCGGCCGTCAGCGCGGCGGTGGCGAGCAGGCCCAGGTAGGCGCCCGCGCGCACCTCGACGAACTCGTCAGGCCCCGGCTCGTTGACGATCCGGTAGAGCACGAGCAGCGTCCCGAGGATCCCGGCGGGGATGGTCAGCACGGCCGCAGCCACCGGGAGCGCCGGACTGTCACGGGTGGCCTGGATGATCGCGAGCGCGATCCCAGCGGCGGCCAGGAGCACCAGCAGGAGGTCGATCACGTCGAACGCGCCGAAGCCGGAGATGCCGGTCTCGCGGCCGCGGGCGGCGTACCAGTCGAGGCCGAGCGAGACGAGGAGCCCGACGCCGGCCAGCGCCGCGATCCACTCCCCGAGCCGCAGGCGCCTCATGCCTTCGCCGCCACGAGCGTGTTGCGCAGGAGCATGGCGATCGTCATCGGCCCGACGCCGCCGGGCACCGGCGTGATCAGCCGCGCCCGCTCGGCCGCCGCAGCGAAGTCGACGTCGCCGGCCAGCCCCGCGTCCGTGCGGTTGGTGCCGACGTCGATCACCACCGCGCCCTCCTTCACCCAGTCGCCCTGGACCAGCGCGGGCCGTCCGACGGCGGCGACGAGCACGTCGGCCCGGCGGCAGACCTCCGCGAGGTCGCGGGTGCGCGAGTGGCAGGTCGTCACCGTGGCGTTGGCCGCCAGCAGCAGCGCGGCGAGCGGCTTGCCGACGAGATCGGAGCGGCCGACGACCACCGCCTCGGCGCCGGTGAGCTCGACGTCGTGGCGGCGCAGCAGCTCCATCACGCCCTGCGGCGTGCACGGGCGCAACCCGGGGCGGCCCTTGGCGAGCAGGCCGGCCGAGATCGGCGTCAGCCCGTCGACGTCCTTCGCGGGGTCGATGAGCTCGGTCAGCGCCGGGCCGTCGACCTGCGGCGGGGTCGGGAGCTGGAGCAGGATGCCGGACACCCGCGCGTCGTCGTTGAGCTCTCCCAGCAGCCGCTCGACCTGCTCGTGGGTCGCGTCGGCCGGCAGGCGGTGGTCGAAGCCCTCGATCCCCACCTCGGCCGAGGCCCGCTGCTTGCCGCCGACGTACACGGCGGACGCCGGGTCGTCCCCGACCAGCACGGTCGCCAGCCCCGGGCGCGGGTTCCCGTCCTGCACCCACTCGTCGACCTCCGCGGCCACCTCGGCCCGGACCTGCTGCGCGATCGCCTTGCCGTCGATGATCTCCGCCGCCATTGCGGGCGGGCAGCCTAGCGTTCGCGCGTCTCCGGCGAGCGTCAACTGCGGCTGGGTAGAGCTTGGGGAGCCAGCGGGTGCGGGTGTCCGCCTGATCACCGAGATCCATGAAACTCCCCGTCAAGGCGGGGAAAGGTGGATTTCGGTGCGGCTACGATCATCGAAATCCACTTTGATGCGCGTCTAGAGCACAAAGGTGGATTCGGGCGAGAACGACCGCGCCGAAATACACGTAATCCCGGCTTGAACGAGGCGCGCCGCGGCCGGCTCCCTCACCTCCCTACCCAGCGCCGTTGACGTTCGCCGGCGACTAGGCCACCACCCGCTCCCGCCGCCGCAGGATCATCGCCAACGTCAGCGCGCACACGCCGGCCAGCACCAGGTACGGCACGCGGTCGCCCGCAGCGTCTGCCAGGCGCGCGCTGCCCGCGGCGCCCGTCGTCTGGCCCGTCGCCCAGGCGAGGTTGACGAGTGCGAACGCGAAGCCCTGGTCGACACCGAGTGCCTCCGCGCCGTCGCTGAGCATCGCCATCGCCGGCGTCCACAGCGTGCCGATCAGGGGCGCTGCGACGACGATGAGCCCCCCGAGGACCCACGCCGTGCTCGGCCAGGGCAGGGCGAGCATGACCACCGCGCCGCTGGCCACGCCGACCATGCTGGGGATGAGCCGGCCGCGCCGGTCCGAGAAGCGGCCGACGACCGGGTTGATGAACGCCTCGAGCCCGGCGCCGATGAGCCAGACGACACCGATCGCCGTGGCTCCGGCGCCCAGCTCGTCCAGGCGCAGCGGGCCGAGCACCGAGAGCGTGCCGAACAGCAGGCCGGGCAGCGCGGTCAGCCACATGCCGACCGAGACCCGCCTGTCGGCAAGTGCCCCCAGCAGCGTCCGCACGCGCGAGTCCCCGCCGGCCTGGGCCGGTCGTAGCCGCACCGCCCACACCATCATCGCGGCGCCCATCGCCGCGACCCCGGCGAACACCGGCGCGTGGCCGATCACACCGGCGGCCGCTCCCAGCACAGGCCCGAAGAGGACGCCCACGACGGCGGCGGCGAAGGCGGTGCCGATGAGCTCTCCCCGCCGCTCGCGCGGAGCGGCGCCGATCAGCCAGCCCAACGCTCCCGCCCACGACGCCGCGCCGCCGATCCCCTGGATGAAGCGCGCGACGTCCAGCACCACGATGCTGTCGGCGAACGCGAAGGCGACGCTCGAGCCGACCAGGAGGCCGAGGCCGAGCAGGACCGTCGGCCGCGACCCCGCGCGCGCCGCGAGCCAGCCGCCCGGCAGCGCGCCGATGAGCGTGCCCGCCGGATAGGTCGCGGCCAGGATGCCGGCGGCCGTCTTCGAGAGGTCGTACTGGTTGCTCAGCTCCGGCAGGATCGGCGTGATCGCAGCGAAGAACGCCGTGTCCACAAAGACGACGAGGCACACGAAGGCGAGCAGACCGCGCATGGCGATCGATGCTAGGTCAGCGCCGCTTGAGGGGCGCGTAGTCGGCCATGAGCTTGCGCTCGCGGCCGTCATCGGCGAAGCGGACGACGACGATGCCGCCCGGCTCGCTGCCGGTCACGACGCCCTCGCCGAGCGCGGCGTGCACGACGTCGTCACCCATCCGGAACACCTGCCCGGCGCTGTCGCCGCCCAGCTCCGCCGACGCCGCCGCCGCCCCCGACCACGAGGCGATCCGCCCCGTCGGCAGCCCGGCCGCCTCGCGTTCCGCCTGGTCGGTCAGCTCGCGCGGGATCTCCTCGACGAAGCGGGAGCGGACGCCGAACGACTGCGCGCCGAACGCGTTGCGGCGCCGAGCCGAGGTCAAGGTCAGGTCGCGCATCGCGCGGGTGATGCCGACGTACGCCAGCCGCCGCTCCTCCTCCACCCCGCCCTCGTCGAGCGCGCGCGAGTGCGGGAACACACCGTCCTCCATCCCGATGATGAAGACGATCGGGAACTCGAGCCCCTTGGCGTTGTGGAGCGTCATCAGCGTCACGAGCCCCTCGTCGTCACGCAGGCTGTCGGTGTCGGCCAGCAGCGAGATCTGCTGGAGGAACTCCTCCACCGAGCCGTTCTCGTTCGTGGCGTCGTACTCGCGCGCGACCTGCACGAGCTCCTCGAGGTTCTCGAGCCGCCCCTGCGCCTCGATCGTCCGCTCTGCCTCGAGCGCGTCCGTGTAGCCGGTCTCGCTCAGCGTCTCCTGGAGCACTTCGCCGACCGGCGCGCCCGCCTCCACGCGCTCCTTCAGCCGCTCCATGGTCGACATGAAGCGGCCGAGGGCCTTCTGCGCCGCCGTGCCCAGGCCCGCGACCTGCTCGGGCGTCTCCGCCGCCTCCCAGACCGACATCCCCATCGTGTCCGCGTGGGAGAGCACCCGCGAGAGCGAGGTCTGGCCGAGCCCGCGCTTCGGCGAGTTCGCGATCCGCGTGAAGGTCTGCGCGTCCTGCGGGTTGACGAGGAACGTCAGGTACGCGATCGCGTCCTTGATCTCGGCGCGGTCGTAGAACTTCGTGCCGCCGATCACCTGGTAGCCGATCTGCGCCCGCACGAGCATGTCCTCGAGCACCCGCGACTGCGCGTTGGTCCGGTAGAAGACGGCGATCTCGTTCCGCGAGACGCCCTCGTCCACGAGCCGCTGCACCTCGGCGGCCACGAACCGCGCCTCGGCGTGCTCGTCCGCCAGCTCCCGGATGCGGACCCTGTCCCCCTCCCCGACGTCCGTCCACAGCGCCTTGCTCTTCCGCCCCCGGTTGTGGGCGACCACCGCGTTCGCCGCCGACAGGATCGTCTGCGTCGAGCGGTAGTTCTGCTCGAGCTTCACCACGTGCGCGTCGGGGAAGTCCTCCTCGAACCCGAGGATGTTCTGGATGTCGGCTCCGCGGAACCCATAGACCGACTGATCGTCGTCGCCGACGACCGCGAGGTTGCGGTGCTCTGAGGCGAGGAGCTGGAGGAGGCGGTACTGGGCGTGGTTGGTGTCCTGGTACTCGTCGACGAGGATCCAGCGGAACGCGTTCGCGTAGCGGTCGCGGACCTCCTGGAACATCGTGAGGAGGTCGACGGTCCGGAACAGCAGGTCGTCGAAGTCCATCGCGTTCATGCGGTGGAGCTCGCGCTGATAGTGCTCGTAGACGTCGGCCGCCGTCTGCTCGAAGAACGAGCCCACCATCTGCCGGTAGTCCTCGGCCGAGCGGAGCTTGTTCTTGGCGTCGGAGATCTGGGCCTGCATCGCCCGCGGCGTGAAGCGCTTCACGTCGATGTCGAGCTCGTCGAGCACGCGCTTGATCAGCCGGCGGGAGTCGGCGGCGTCGTAGATCGTGAACTGGCGGGTGTAGCCGAGGCGGTGGGCGTCGGCCCGCAGCATCCGCGCGCAGGCCGAGTGGAAGGTCATCACCCACATCGCGCGGGTGGCGCGGCCCACGAGCAGCTCGACCCGCTCGCGCATCTCCTGGGCCGCCTTGTTCGTGAACGTGATCGCGAGGATCTCGTCGGGCCGGGCCTGGCCCGTGCGCATCAGGTAGGCGATCCGGTGGGTGAGCACGCGGGTCTTGCCGGAACCGGCTCCGGCGAGGATGAGGAGCGGCCCCTCACCGTGCGTCACCGCGTCCCGCTGAGGCTCGTTGAGGCCCTCGAGCAGGGCGTCGATCGCGGCTGACTGCGGCATCCCGGAGTGACGGTAGCGGGCGGTCCGGAAGTAGCCTGCGGCCCATGGTGCTCATCGCCTACGACGGCTCCCCGCACGCCCGCGCAGCGATCGCGCACGCGGGAGAGACCCTTCGCCACGGCCCCGCGATCGTGGCCACGGCCTGGACCTCGTTCGCCGACTCGGCGCCGCGCGCCGTGCTGCGCGACGTCGTGCGCCCAGTGGTCGAGGACCTGGACGTCGCCGGGCGCGAGGAGGCTGAGGAGCTGGCGGCCGAGGGCGCTGCGCTGGCGCGGGCCGCCGGGTTCGACGCCGAGCCCCGGGCGGTCCGCGCCGGCGGACCGTTCTTCGCCGCCCTGCTCGAGGCGGCCGACGAGGTCGACGCGCGCGTGATCGTGGTTGGCAGCCGTGGCCGCTCGTCGGTCGCCGCCGCCGTGCTGGGCAGCGTCTCGACCGGGGTCCTCCACCACACCACGCGACCCGTGCTCGTGGTCCGCGACGACTCGTGAGCCTCACCGACGACGTCCGCGCGGCGGCAGCGCGGGTGGCCGCCGAGGCCCGGCACGTCTGCATCGTGGACCAGGCGATCGAGCCCTACGCGGCCGCGCTCCCCGCCGACTCGCCGCCCGGGCCCGACCTCGAGGACGCGAGCCTCGAGGAGCGCGCGGCGTTCGTGCTGACGCTCAACGCGATCAACTTCGGGTCCGGCTGGTTCCCGACCCTGCGCAAGAAGCCGGGCATGTCGGGCTTCCGGACCGTCGAGGCCGGCCTCCGCGACCACGGCCCCTTCACGGCCGACGAGCTGGCCGCGATGACCCCCGCCACGATCGCCGAGGCGGTCGGCCAGGACCCCGGCCACGAGCTGATGGGACTCTTCGCGACGCACCTGCGCGAGCTCGGCGAGCGGGTTCGCGACGAGCACGACGGCGCCTTTCTCGCCCTCGCGCGCTCCGGCGACGGCTCGGCGACGGCGCTCGCCGAGCACGTCGGCAGCTGGCCCACCTGGCGCGACGTGTCGCGCTACGGCGACGAGGAGGTCCCGTTCTACAAGCGCGCCCAGATCGCCGCCGCCGATCTCGCGCTCGCCGGCATCGCGCCCGCCGACGACCTCGCCGACCTGACGCTGTTCGCCGACAACCTCGTGCCGCATGTGCTGCGCATCGACGGCGTGCTCGAGTTCGACCCCGACCTCGTCGCCCGCATCGAGGGCGAGCAGCTGATCGAGCACGACAGTCCCGAGGAGGTCGAGATCCGCGCCTGCGCGCTGCACGCCGTCGAGCGGCTCGTGCAGGCCCACGGCGCGACGACCGCGACGGCGGTCGACTACGTCCTCTGGACGCGCGGCGCGGGCGCGCGCTACAAGGCGCACCCGCGCCACCGGGCGCGAACGAGCGACTACTGACGGTCAGGCGATGTCCCGGCGCAGCGTCGTGCGGGCCGCGAGCGCGCTCACGCCTATCAGCCACGTCGCCACGAGCGCCACCGAGATCGCGATCGCGAACAGCGGGCTGTCGGGCGCGCGGGAGGCGACGGACGGCGCGAGGGCCGCCGCGGCGACTGCGGCAGCCACCAGGGAGGCACGGCGATCGTGACGGCGCGCGACCGTGTACAGCGCGATCAGCGGCCCGGCGAGCTGCAGCCCGCCGAACAGCAGGTCGCCCACGACGGCGGCGGTGAGCGTGGCGCCCAGCACGGGAAGCGGCCAGAGCGAGCGAACGGCGAGCGGCAGCCCCGTGTGACGCCGACGGGAAAGGGCGCCAAGCCGCCGCACGCGGCGATCCGGACATGATCCGACTCTATGACGACGTCGCGACCGGGACCGACGGCTCGATCGTCGTCACCCGCACGCCGAGCCGCGCGACCCGCCCGGGCAGGTCGGCCGCCACCCAGCGCGAGTAGCTCCGCTTCATGGTCGAGAGGATGACCTCCTCGACCCCCTCGGAGCGCACCGCCTGGTAGATCGCGTCGAACGCGTACGGGCCGTCGACCAGCCCGCGCACCGGCGCGCCCGCCGCCTGCTCGAGCAGGGGCAGCGCGTGGTCGAGCGTCCAGTCGCCCATGCTGCGCTCCTCGGCGTCCGGGATCAGCAGCGTGAACTCGCACGGCCCCTCCGCCGCCCGCTCGCGCACCGCCTCGAGCAACCGCGGCGTGGCTGCGGTCCGGTTCGCGACGACGAGGACGCGCGTCGAGCCCATGGCGATGCGCGGACTGTACCGCGCGAGCCCTGGGTACGACAGCGCACAAGGGATTCCGGAGGGAGGCTGGATGTACACGCAGGTGCTGGACCCGGTCGGCGGATCGCTCTTCGCAAGCGCGATCTTCGCCGCGCTACCGCTCCTCACGCTGTTCGTGCTCCTCGGAGGGCTGAAGCTGAAAGCCCATGTGGCGGCCGCGATCGCGCTCGCGGTGGCGCTCCTCGTGGCCGTCATCGCGTACGAGATGCCGGTCGGCCAGGGGCTGAATGCCGCACTCCTCGGCGCCTGCTTCGGCCTCTTCCCGATCATGTGGATCGTCTGGAACGCGGTCTGGATCCACAACATGACCGAGGCGACCGGCCACTTCGACGTGCTGCGCCGCTCGTTCGCCTCGGTCTCGGACGACCAGCGCATCCAGGCGGTGATCATCGCCTTCGCGTTCGGCGCGCTGATCGAGGCGCTGGCCGGGTTCGGCGCCCCGGTGGCGATCACGGCCGCGATGCTGCTCGCCGTCGGCTTCAAGCCGATCCAGGCGGCGTCGGTCGCGCTCGTGGCCAACACGGCGCCGGTCGCCTTCGGGGCGATCGCGACGCCGATCATCACCCTGGCCGAGGTCACGGGCCTGCCGAAGGAGGACCTGGGCGCCATGGTCGGCCGCCAGACGCCCTTCCTGGCGCTGGTGGTGCCGCTCGTGCTCGTCGGGATGGTGGACGGCGTGCGCGGGGTGCGGCAGACGTGGCCCGCCGCGATCGTCGGCGGCTTCTCGTTCGCCGTCGGCCAGTTCCTGTGCTCGAACTACCTGTCGGTGGAGATCACCGACATCGTCGCCTCGCTGCTCTCCGCCGGCTCGATCGTCCTGCTCCTGCGCGTGTGGCAACCGGCCCAGACCCTGCGCATGGAGACCGGCGGGCGCCCGGCGATCGCGGGGGCTGCGACCGAGGACAGCGCGCACGAGGAGGTCGTGCGCCGCCGCAGCGACCATGTGCACGACTCGCGCGGCGACGTGCTGGCCGCCTACGCGCCGTACCTGATCATCGTCGCGGTGCTCTCGCTCGCCCAGTGGGGGCCGATCAAGGACGCACTGGCGAGCGTCACGCAGGAGATCGACTGGCCCGGCCTCAACGTCCTCAACGCCGACGGCGAGGAGCCGTCGACCGCGGTCTTCAACTTCAACTGGCTGGCCACGCCGGGCACGCTGCTGCTCATCTCCGGCGTGCTCACCATGCTCGTGCTGCGGATTCCGCCGGGCCGCGCGCTGGGCGTCTACGGCCGCACGCTGAACCAGCTCAAGTGGGCGACGCTCACCGTGGCCGCCGTGCTCGCGCTCGCCTATGTCATGAACTTCTCGGCGCAGACCCTCACGCTCGGCCAGTGGATCGCGGGCGCGGGCGGCGTGCTGGCGTTCCTGGCGTCGATCATCGGCTGGCTGGGCGTGGCCGTCACCGGCTCCGACACGTCGTCGAACTCGCTGTTCGGCGCGCTTCAGGTGCAGGCGGCGAAGGAGGCGGGCCTCGACTCGACCCTGCTCGCCGCCGCCAACTCCTCGGGCGGCGTGCTCGGGAAGATGATCTCCCCGCAGAACCTGGCGATCGGCGCGGCGGCGGTGGGGCTCGCCGGGCAGGAGGGCGAGCTGTTCCGCCGGGTGCTCGGCTGGAGCCTGGCGCTCCTGCTGATCATGTGCGTGATAGTCCTGTTGCAGTCCACCGCAGTGCTGTCATGGATGGTCGTCTGAGAGACGCAGCCCCCGAAGGCCCCACGATCACGGCCCCGGCCGCCCAGGCGGACGCGTCCCCGCGCGACCTGCGCGCGCTGGTGGCCGAGTTGCGGGAGATCTGCGGAGACGACTGGGTGTTCACGCAGGAGCACCAGCTGCGCACCTACGAGTCCGACGGGCTGCTCCAGTACAGGGCGATCCCGGCCGCCGCCGTCGTCCCCGGCGGCGCCGACGAGGTCCGGCGCGTGGTGGCCGCGTGCGCCCGCGCCGAGGTCCCGTGGGTCGCCCGCGGCGCCGGCTCCGGCCTCTCGGGCGGCGCGCTGCCGGTCGAGGACGGCGTGCTGATCGTGCTCTCGCGCATGAAGCGCATCCTCGAGATCGACCTCGAGAACCACAGGATCTGCGTCGAGCCCGGCGTGACGAACGCCAACGTGACCGCCGCCGTGGCGCCCGCGTTCTTCTACCCGCCCGACCCGTCGAGCCAGATCGTCTGCTCGATCGGCGGCAACGTCGCCGAGAACTCGGGCGGCGCGCACTGCTTCAAGTACGGCTTCACGACCAACTACGTCACGGGGCTCGAGCTGGTGCTCCCGGACGGCGAGATGGTGCAGGTCGGCGGCCGCGAGCTCGACCCTCCGGGCTACGACCTGCTCGGCGCCTTCGTGGGATCGGAGGGCACGCTCGGGGTGGCGACGAAGGTGTGGCTGCGGATCGTCCCGTCGCCGGAGACCGTGCGGACGCTGGTGGCGTTCTTCGACTCCACGCGCGAGGCGGGCGAGGCGGTGTCGGACATCGTGCAGGGCGGCGTCGTCCCCGGCGCGATCGAGATGATGGACGCCAAGGCGATCGAGGCGGCGGAGCAGGCGGCGCGGGCTGGGTTCCCGATGCGGGGCGCGGCGCTTCTGGTGGAGCTCGACGGCGCAGAGCGGGAGTGCGACGCGCGCTTCGAGGAGGTGTCGACCATCTGCGCCCGCCGCGGCTCCGACGACGTGCGGGTCGCCCGCGACGAGGCCGAGCGCCAGCGCTTCTGGAAGGCCCGCAAGGCGGCGTTCGCCGCCATGGGCCGGATCTCGCCAAACTACTTCGTGCAGGACGGGGTGATCCCGCGGACCACGCTCCCGCAGGTGCTCGAGCGGATCGAGGAGCTGGGGCGCGAGTACGGGCTGATCGTCGCCAACGTCTTCCACGCCGGCGACGGCAACCTGCACCCGCTCGTGTGCTTCGACGGCGCCGTCGACGGCGAGGCAGCGCGCGCCGAGGAGCTCTCGGGCCGCATCCTCGAGGCCTGCCTCGAGGCCGGCGGGTCGATCACCGGCGAGCATGGCGTCGGGGTCGACAAGAAGCGGCACATGCCGAAGATGTTCGGGGAGGCGGACCTCGACGCGTTCCAGCGCCTGCGCTGCGCGTTCGACCCGGCCGGCCTCGCGAACCCCGGCAAGGTGATGCCGACGCCGCGGCTGTGCGGCGAGGTCCCCGGCGAGTACCGGCAGCATCCTCTGGAAGCGGCGGGCCTGGCCGAGCGCATGTGATGACGGTCGAAGAGGCGGCCGCAGCGATCCGGGAGCATGACGCCGTGCGCCCCCGAGGCGGCGGCACCAAGCTCGGCTGGAGCCCGCGCGGTGACGCGTGGGACCTCGACACCCGCCCCCTGAACCGCATCCTCGAGCACAACGAGGGCGACTTCACGGCGGTCCTCGAGGCCGGCGTGCCGCTGGTGGAGGCGCAGGCCGCCTTCGGCGCCGCGGGGCAGATGCTCGCCCTCGATCCCCCGCTGGGCACGGGTGCGACGATCGGCGGGGTGATGGCGACGAACGACTCTGGGCCGCTGCGCCACCGCTACGGCGGCGTGCGCGACCTCGTCGTCGGCGTCACCGTCGTGCTGTCCGACGGCACGATCGCCAAGTCGGGCGGCAAGGTGATCAAGAACGTCGCCGGCTACGACCTCGCGAAGCTGTTCGCGGGCTCGTTCGGGACGCTCGGGCTGATCGCGCGGGTCGCGCTGCGCCTCCATCCCTCGCCGGTCCACACGGCGACCGTGACCGCGGCGACCGACGACCCGGCGGCCCTGGCCGGCGCCGCGGCGCGCCTCGCGGCGCTCCCGCTCGAGGCCGACTCGCTGGACGTCTCCTGGCGCGACGGGTCCGGGCGGCTCGACCTGCGCTTCGGCGGCGCCACCGCCCGCGAGCGCGCCCACGCCGCGCGCGAGCACGTCGGGCTCGACACCGGGCTCGACGAGGACGACGCCGAGCGCTGGGCCGAGCTGCGCGAGCGCCAGCGCGGCGACATCGTGGTGAAGGTGAGCGGCCGGCCGACGGACCTGCCGACGCTGATCGGCGCGCTTCCCGCCGGCGGCTCGCTCGTCTCCCGCGCCGCGCTCGGCCTCTCGTGGGTGTCGCTTCCCGGGCCGGAGGCCGTCGCCCCGCTACGCGAGGCACTGGCGCCGCGGGCGTGCACGGTGCTCGACGGCGCCGACCGCGTGGACGACCCGTGGCCCACCGTCGATCCCGGCGCGCTCGCCGTGATGCGCCGCGTCAAGCAGCGCTTCGACCCTGCCGGCTCGTTCCGGCCCGGCACCTTCGTAGGAGGCCTATGACGACCGCCTGGGACGACACCCGGCCGCCCGAGCTCGACCTCATCAAGGACTGCGTGCACTGCGGCTTCTGCCTGCCGACGTGCCCCAGCTACGCGGTCTTCGAGGAGGAGATGGACTCCCCGCGCGGGCGGATCGTGCTCATGCGGATCGGCCACGAGGAGGGGTCCGAGGTCTCCGCGGAGATGACCACGCACCTCGACCGCTGCCTCGGCTGCATGGCGTGCGTGACCGCCTGCCCGTCCGGCGTCCAGTACGACCGGCTGATCGAGCGGGCGCGCCCGCAGATCGAGCGCCACGGGCCGCGCTCGCGGCGCGAGCGGCTGCTGCGCAAGGGCATCTTCGCGCTCTTCACGCACCCCGGCCGCCTGCGCGCCGCCGTGCCGTTCATGGCGCTCCCGATCAAGAAGCCGTTCGGCCACCTCGCGCCCAAGGTCGGCGTGCGGGCGGCTATGAGGCGGCTGCCCGAAGTCACTCCGGCCGTCGGGGAGCGGCGCGGGCGCGTCGCGCTCATGCAGGGCTGCGTGCAGCGCGTCTTCTTCAACGACGTCAACGCCGCCACGGTGCGCGTGCTGGCCGCTGAGGGCTGGGAGGTCCACGCGCCCCGGCAGCCGCGCTGCTGCGGCGCGCTCCAGCTCCACACCGGCGTCGAGGACGAGGCGCGGGAGCTCGCCCGCCGCACCATCGACGCGTACGAGGCCTTCGACCGCGTGGTGGTCAACGTGGCCGGCTGCGGGTCGGCGATGAAGGAGTACGGCTACCTGTTCGAGGGCGACGAGCGCGCCGAGGCGTTCTCGGCCAAGGTGCTCGACGTGCACGAGCTGCTGGCCGAGGACGAGCCGCGCGCCACCCGCCATCCGCTCCCGCTGAAGGTCGCGTACCACGACGCCTGTCACCTCGCCCACGCCCAGGGCGTGCGCGAGCAGCCGCGCGCCCTGCTGCGCGCCATCCCCGGGATCGAGCTCGTCGAGCCCGCCGACTGGGAGCTGTGCTGCGGCTCGGCCGGCATCTACAACCTCGTCCAGCCCAAGCCGGCCGCCGAGCTCGGACGCCGCAAGGCGGCGAACCTGGCCGCCACGGGCGCCGAGGCGATCGCGGCGGCCAACCCGGGCTGCGCGATCCAGATCTCCGCGTACCTGGAGCAGCCCGTCCCGATCCACCACCCCATGACCCTGCTCGACCATTCGATCCGAGGGAGCCGACCTTGAGCCTCGACATCGCGCCGACCGACGACCTTCTCGCCGGCATCCTGTCGGACGACGCGCTGGCCTTCGTAGGCGACCTGCACTCCCAGTTCGGCGCCCGCCGCAACGCGCTGCTCCAGGCGCGCAGCGAGCGCGGGGCGCCGAGCGGCTTCCTCGAGGAGACCCGCGAGATCCGCGAGGGCGACTGGCAGGTCGCGCCGCCGCGCGCCGACTACGACGACCGGCGGGTCGAGATCACCGGCCCGACCGACCGCAAGCTCGTGATCAACGCGCTCAACTCCGGCGCCCGCGGCTTCATGGCGGACTTCGAGGATGCCAACTCCCCCACCTGGCAGAACCAGATCGAGGGGCACGTGAACCTGATCGACGCCATCGACGGGACGATCACCTACGACAGCTCGGACGGCCGCCACTACGAGCTCAACGAGGAGACCGCGACGCTGCTCGTGCGCCCGCGCGGCTGGCACCTGCCGGAAAAGCACCTGCGGATCGACGGCGAGCCGGTGGCCGGCGCCCTGGTCGACTTCGGGCTGCACGCCTTCCACAACGCCCGCCGCCTGCACGACAAGGGGCTCGGCCTCTACCTCTACCTGCCGAAGCTCGAGCACCACCTCGAGGCGCGGATGTGGAACGAGATCTTCTCGTTCACCGAGGATGCGCTCGGCGTCCCGGCGCGGACGATCCGCGCCACCGTGCTGATCGAGACGCTGCCCGCGGCGTTCCAGATGGACGAGATCCTCTACGAGCTGCGCGACCACTCGTACGGGCTCAACGCCGGCCGCTGGGACTACATCTTCTCGATGATCAAGTGCTTCCGCGACGACCCGGCATTCGTGCTCCCGGACCGCAACGACGTGAAGATGACCGTCCCGTTCATGCGCGCGTACACGGAGCTGCTCGTCAAGACCTGCCACGCCTGCGGCGCGTTCGCGATGGGCGGCATGGCGGCGCTGATCCCCTCGCGCAAGGACGCGGAGGCCAACGACCGCGCGATCCAGGCCGTGCGCGAGGACAAGAAGCGCGAGGCCGAGGCCGGGTTCGACGGCACGTGGGTCGCGCACCCCGACGTGGTCGACGTAGCCATGGACGAGTTCGACTCGGTGCTCGGCGACAAGCCGAACCAGATCGACCGCCAGCGCGACGACGTGGAGGTGGGGCCCGAGCAGCTGCTGGACGCCGCCTCGACCCCCGGTGAGATCACCGAGGAGGGCCTGCGCAACGACGTCAGCGTCGGCTTCCAGTACATCTCGTTCTGGCTCGGCGGTCGCGGCGCGGCGGGCATCAACAACCTGATGGAGGACGCCGCCACGGCCGAGATTTCGCGCTCGCAAGTCTGGCAGTGGATTCATCGCGACGCCGGCGCGCTGTCCGACGGCCGCATCCTGCCGAGCATCACGGCGCGAGGCGCGCGACCGCGGCGCCTGACCCTCGAGGACCTGGCAGACGCAGACGAGGTCTACGTCGCCAGCGCCCTGCGCGGCCTCAGTCCAGCAGCTCGTA
>DASTIC010000019.1:0-27550 GCA_035717845.1 Solirubrobacteraceae bacterium | reverse complement strand
GCCGCTCGGTGAGCCCGACGCGCTCGAGCAGGGCGTCGATCTCGGCGGCGGGCGGCTTGCGGCCGGCGATCGCCAGCGGGAGCACGATGTTCTCCTCCGCCGACAGCGTCGGCAGCAGGTTGAACGACTGGAACACGAACCCGATGTGCTTGCGCCGGAGGCGCGTCAGCGCGCGGTCCTTCATGCGCGTGATGTCATGACCGGCGACCTCGACGCTGCCCGCGCTGGGCGTGTCGAGACCGGCGAGCAGGTGCATGAGGGTGGACTTGCCGGAGCCTGACGGTCCCATGACGGCCGTGAACTGGCCGGCGGGCAGGTCGAGCGAGACGCCGCGCAGCGCGTGCACGGCGGAGTCGCCCGCACCGTAGGTGCGCGTGAGGCCGGCGGCGGAGACCGCCGTGCCGGCGGCGAGGGGCGCTTCGAGGAGAGCGGACAAGGGGAGTGGTCCTCCTGATTAAGGGTTTCGCTCTCCGGTCACCGGAAACCCCACCCGGTGACCTGCGAGCGACGTTACACCGGCTTCCCGCGCGATGCGGGAGACGGCGGCTTCGAGGGCACCGGCGGACAGCAGGGCGCTGGTCGCCTCGGCGAGCAGACGCCCGGCGAGGCCGCGCGAGGGACGGACGGACACCGAGGCCCGCACTTCGCTGCCGCCGTCGACGGCGGCCAGCTCGTACGCGACGTCGAAGGAAATGAGCCCACCCACCCCGTCGGCCGCGAGCGAGAGCCCGCGCCCTGAGGCCTCGTGGACCTCGACGTCGAAGCCCACACGGCGACCGGCCAGCTTCCCGCTCACGCGGGCGCGGCTGCCGGCGGCCAGGCGACGACCGTCGAGCTCCTCGACGTCGAAGGGCAGCGGCGCCCAGCGGGCGCAGGCCTCCGGGTCGGTGAGCACCTCGAGCACGTCCTGGGGCCGTGCCGCCGTGGTCGTCGTCGCCGTCCATGTCCTCATGGCCGGGACTTTGGCCGCCGCCGCTTCGCGTGTCGTCGGCCGCCCTGACGATTCTGCATCGCCGTTGGGACGACTCCGGGTCATCCTCGAGGATGACTCGATCCTGTGCGTCATGGGACGATCGTCGTCCGCGACCGTCCGGGGATCGTTACGGGAGCGTCGTCATCCTCGAGGACGACGCCAGGATCGTCAGACAGGAGGACGACCGGCGCCCGGACGCCCGGTACGGTCATCCGCGAGATGCTCGCCCGCCTGCGCGCCCTGGATCCTCGCCGCGCCGACCTCCTGCTCGCCGCGGCGTTCGTCGTCGAGGCGCTGATCGAGCTGGCGGTGCTCGTCCCGCCAGATGCCGATCGGCCGTGGGCGCTCGCCCTGTTCGTCGCCGTCCTGGCCTTCGCGGTCGCCGTCCGCCGGCGCTCGCCGGCGCTGGCGCTGCTCGTCGCGATGCCGGCGTTCGTCGGCGCCAACGCGCTCGGCCCCGACTACGTCGAGCACATGGTGTCGCCGTTCTTCGCGCTCCTGCTCGTGCTCTTCGGCGTCGGGTGGTACCTCGAGGGGCGCACGGTGTGGCTGCTGACCGCGTACGCGATCGGCTGCCAGTGGATCGTGCAGTCGATCGACACCTACCACGACACGGCGGTCGACTATGTGATGACGGCGGCTGCGCTCGCCTTCGGGCCGGTGCTGCTCGGCCGCGTGCTGCGCAACCGCGCGCGCCTGAACCGGGCGCTGCGCGAGAAGGCGGAGCGGCTCGACCGCGAGCGCAGCGAGCAGGCGGCGGCAGCGGCCGTCGAGGAGCGCACCCGGATCGCGGGAGAGCTGCACGACGTCGTCGCGCACTCGCTGAGCGCGATGGTCGTCCAGGCCTCCGGGGCCCGCCGGCTGGCCGAGCGCGATCCTGCGCGCGCCGCGGAGGCCTTCCGCGCCGTGGAGACGTCCGGCCGCGAGGCGCTGACCGAGATCCGCGGGCTGCTCGGCGTGCTGCGTCGCGAGGACGAGGAGCTCGCGCTGGCGCCGCAGCCCTCGCTGCGTCACATCGGCTCGCTCGTCCAGCGCACGCAGGCCGCCGGCCTGCCGGTGGAGCTGGCCGTCGAGGGCGAGACGCGCGACCTGCCGATCGGGATCGACCTGACCGCCTACCGCGTCGTCCAGGAGGCGCTGGGCGGTGCGCTCGAGCACGGCCACGCCGGGCTCGCGCGCGTGAAGCTGCGCTACGGAGCCGACCACGTGGAGCTCGTGGTGGCCGACGACGGCCGCGTGCCCACCCGGCCGCTGCTCGGCATCCGCGAGCGGGTCACGCTCTCGGGCGGCACGCTGCGGGCCGGAGCGCGCCGCGACGGCGGCCACGTGGTCCGCGCCCGCCTCCCGCTGGGCGGCGGGGCCTGAGGACGCTCCTCGCCCGCGCACGGCGGCTCGACCGGCGGCGCATCGACCTCGTGATCGCGGCGGTCTTCGTCGTGGCCGGCGAGATCGAGATCGCGACGAGCTGGGGGGGCGAGGACAAGCTGGCCGTCGCCATCCTGTCGGGCATCGCGTTCGGGTCGCTCGCGTGGCGGCGCACCCGCCCCGTCGTGGCCGGCGCGGTGATGTACGGCGCGTGGAACCTCTGCAACTTCGCGTTCGTGGAGATCGAGCCGCTCGACCTGCCGCTCATCTGCGCGATCGTCATGTCCTACGCGATGGGCGCCTACTCGCGCGGCCGGGAGGTCTGGCTGTCGCTGATCGTGGTCGCGGTCGGCATGGGCGTGATCTCGGCGACGTTCGCCGACGTGGTCGGCGACTACGTGTTCCCGCCCGCGTTCGCGCTGATCGCGTGGCTCGCGGGCCGCGGGCTGCACACGCGGACGCGGCTCACCGAGGAGCTGCACGAGGCGGCCGTGCAGGCGCAGGAGGCGCACGAGCACGAGGCGGCGCGGGCGGCGGCCGACGAGCGCCGCCGGATCGCGCGCGAGATGCACGACGTCGTGGCACACTCCGTCTCCGTGATGGTCGTCCAGGCGGGTGGGGCCCGCTGCATCCTCGAGCGGGACCCGGCGCGCGCGGTCGCGGCAGCGGCGACGATCGAGGAGACCGGCCGCGCGGCCCTGGCCGAGATGCGCCGCCTGCTCGGCGTGCTGCACCACGGCGACGAGCGCGCTCCCCAGCCGACGCTGCGCGAGCTCGACAGGCTCGTCGAGCGCACGCGCGCGGCGGGGCTCCCGCTGGAGCTGACCGTCGAGGGCGAGCCGCGGCCGCTGCCGCCCGGCAAGGACCTGGCCGCCTACCGCGTCGTGCAGGAGGCGCTCACGAACGCCATCAAGCACGCGGGCGCGGCGCCGACCGCCGTCGCCGTGCGCTGGGAGCCGGGCCACCTCGAGCTGGAGATCGTCGACCGGGGCGGCCCGTCGGTCAACGGGACGGGCGGAGGCCACGGGCTGGTGGGGATGGAGGAGCGCATGCGGCTCTACGGGGGCGCCCTGCGCGCCGGGCGGCGCGCAGGCGGGGGGTTCGAGGTCGTGGCCAGGCTCCCTCTGTGATCCGCGTCCTGCTGGCCGACGACCAAGCGCTGGTGCGGGCCGGGTTCCGGATGATCCTCGACGCCGAGGAGGACATCGGCGTGGTCGGCGAGGCGGCGGACGGCAACGAGGCCGTCGAGCAGGTCCGCCGCCTCCAGCCCGACGTCGTGCTGATGGACATCCGCATGCCGGAGCTCGACGGGATCGAGGCCACGCGCCAGGTCGTGACGGCCGGCGGCGAGTCGCCCGCGCGCGTGCTCATGCTCACCACCTTCGATCTCAACGAGTACGTCTACGAGGCGCTGCGCGCCGGCGCCAGCGGGTTCCTGCTCAAGGACGTGCCGCCCGAGGAGCTGGCCGCCGGCATCCGCGTGGTCGCACGCGGCGACGCGCTGCTGGCCCCCGCCATCACGCGCCGCCTGATCCACGAGTTCGCCCGCGCCGCGCCCGCCGCCGCCCCGCCCGACGGCTTCTCCGACCTGACGGCGCGCGAGGTCGAGGTCTTCAAGCTCGTCGCCCGCGGCCTGTCGAACGCCGAGATCGCCGCCGAGCTGATCGTGAGCGAGACGACGGTCAAGACCCACGTCGCCCGGCTCCTCATGAAGCTCGGCATCCGCGACCGCGTGCAGGCGGTGGTGCTGGCCTACGAGTCCGGCATCGCAGTTCCGGGTGGTGCGGGGGCGTAGGGGCCGGGCGAACATCAAAGCGCCGCACCCGATGAGCTGGCGTGAACGCCAAGCCGACGTCGTCGTGGCCGGCGCCGGGCTCGGTGCCGTGGCCGCCGCGCTGGCGGCCGCCGACCGCGGTGCGAGCGTCGTGCTCGCCGGGCCGTCGCGGCGGATCGGGGGGCAGCTCACGAGCCAGGCGGTGCCGCCCGACGAGCACCCGTGGATCGAGCGCTTCGGCTGCACGGCCCGCTACCGCGCGCTGCGGGACGGCATCCGGGACTACTACCGCGCGCATTACCCGCTGACCGCCGCCGCCCGGGCGCGACCGCATCTCAACCCGGGCGCCGCCCGTGTGAGCGCGCTCGCGCACGAGCCCCGGGCCGCCCAGGCGGTGCTCGAGGCGATGCTCGCCGCCCACCGCTCGAGCGGCCGGCTCGAGGTGCTGCTCGAGCACGAGCTGTCCGCCGCGGACGTCGAGGGCCACCGCGTCCGGGCGGTCACCGCGGGCGACCGTGTCGTCCACGCGGCGATGGTCATCGACGCCACCGAGAACGGCGACCTGCTGCCGCTGACCGGGGCCGAGCACGTGACCGGCTTCGAGTCGCGCGAGGAGACCGGCGAGCCGCACGCCCCGGCCGTGGCGCAGCCGGACAATCTCCAGCCGGTCACCGCCTGCTTCGCCGTCGACCACCTCGAGGGCGAGGACCACACGATCCCGCGTCCGGAGGGCTACCGCCCGTTCGCCCTCGAGGCGCCCGACCCGCGCACGAACCGGCTCGTCCCCCGCACGCTGCACCCGAACCCAGCCGGCGACCCGGCCGAGGTCGGCCCCGACCTCGCGAACCCGGAGCTGGACCGCGACCTGTGGCTGTTCCGCCGCATCGCCGCCCGCGGCAACTTCGCCCCCGGCGCCTACGCGAGCGACATCACGCTCGTCAACTGGCCGCAGAACGACTACCTGGGCGGCAACGTGATCGGGGACGACGCCGCGCGCCACGAGGCGGCCGCCCGGCAGCTCAGCCTCAGCCTCCTGCACTGGCTCCAGACGGAGGCGGGCCTGCCCGGGCTGCGGCTTCGCGGCGACGTCGTCGGCGACACGCCCGACGGCCTCGCCGAGGAGCTCTACATCCGCGAGTCGCGCCGCATCCAGGGCGAGCTGACCGTCGTCGAGCAGGACATCGCCCACGCGGTGCGCGGTGACCGCGGCGCCGTGCCCTACCCGGACAGCGTGGGCATCGGGGCCTACCGGATCGACCTGCATCCGTCGACCGGAGGCGACCCCTACATCGACATCGCGTGCTGCCCGTTCCGGATCCCGCTCGGCGCGCTCATCCCGGTGCGGCTCGACAACCTGCTCGCCGGCGCCAAGAACATCGCCACCACGCACATCACCAACGGCGCGTACCGGCTGCATCCGGTCGAGTGGAACATCGGCGAGGCCGCGGGCCACGTCGCCGCCGTCTGCGCCGAGCGCGGCACCGTCCCGCGCGCCGTGCGCGCCGACCCGCCGGCCCTCGCCGAGCTCCAGCGCGAGCTCGTCCGCGCGGGCGTCGAGCTCGCGTGGCCCGACGTGCGCGCCTACTAGCGGCTCAAGGCGCGGCGCTGCCTGTCGATTGCGGTGCTGATCATCCATGTCGCCGCGCCTGGCAGAAGAGGATCCCCGCGACGAGGGGCCGCTCGCCGATCTCACGTCGGGGGCGTTGTGGACGGTCGCGGGCCTCGTCGGCACCCTCGCCCTCATGCTTCCCGGCGCCGATCGCGCGCACGTGCCGTGGGCGCTCGGCATCGCGGCGCTCTCGACCGGCTGGGGCCTCGTGTCGCTGCTCCTCTGGCGGCGGCGAATCACGATGAGCATCGGCACGCGCGCCGCGGTGACCGCCGCCACGCTGCCGGGGGTGGCGCTCGCCCTGTGGGCGACCGGCGGGCCGGGCAGCTTCGTCCAGCCGTTCATGCTCTTCACCGCCCTCTTCCTGGCGTACTTCTTCCCGCCCCGCCTCGGCTGGCCGCTGACCGCGCTGTTCGTCGCCACCTACGCGTCGCCGCTCGCGTACGAGCCGGTCGCCGGCTACCCGTCGCGCGTGCTCACCTTCGCCGCCTCCGTGGCCGGCATGAACATCGCGATCGACCTGCTCAAGCGCCGCCTGCTACGGGCGGAGGCGCGGCAGCGGGTGATGGCCGAGCAGGACCCGCTGACCGGGCTCGCCAACCGGCGCACGTTCGACGCCGAGCTCGCGCGCGCCGTCGCCGGGCCGCGCGGTGCCGCCCTCGTCCTCTTCGACCTCGACGGCTTCAAGGCGGTCAACGACGAGCTCGGCCATCCGGTGGGGGACGAGGTCCTGCGCGCCGTGGCCACCGCGTGCGCGGGCGTGGTCCGCGAGGGCGACTGCCTGGCCCGGATCGGCGGCGACGAGTTCGCGGTCGTGGCGCCCGGCGCCGGGACGGCCGGAGCGATGCGCCTCGTCGCTGCGCTCGAGGCGGCGGCCATGGAGGCCGACCTGCCGCCCGGTGTGTCGGGCCTCGGCGCGAGCTTCGCCTCGGCGCTGGCGCCGCTCGACGCGCTGACGGCCGCCGAGCTGCTCGACCGGGCCGATCAGCGTCTGCTCACCCGCAAGCGGCTCGCCCGCGTGCCCTCCGCATCAGCCCAGGTGTGACGTGTCGTTCCAGACCCAGATCGCCCGCCGCTCGCGCTCGTAGCTGAGCTCGCACACCGCTCCGGTGTCGAGCGCGAGGTTCCCGCCGGAGGCGGCGTCGAGCCCGATCCAGCGGGCGCCGAGCACGCGCAGCAGGTGGCCGTGGGCGAACACCGCCACGTCGCCGTCGACCGCCGTCGCCCGCTCGATCGCCCGATCCGCACGGGCGCCGACCTGCGCGGCGGTCTCCCCTCCCGGGGCGCCGTCCTCCCACACGCTCCACCCCGGGCGCTCCTCGCGGATGTCGGCGGTCGTGCGGCCCTCGTACTCGCCGTAGGCGAACTCGGCGAGGTCCTCGTCGACCTCCGCGTGCTCCGCGAGCCCGGCCAGCTCGGCGGTCTCGCGGGCCCGCGCCCGGGGTGAGGAGAGCACGAGCGCGAACCCGAAGCCCGCGAGGCGGGGACGCACGCGTGCCGCCGCGCGGCGCCCCTCGTCGATGAGCGGCACGTCCGTGACGCTCGTGTGGCGGCCCGTGGCGCTCCACTCCGTCTCCCCGTGGCGGACGAGCACGAGCGTCTGGGCGTGCCTGCGCATCGGCCGGAGCCTACGCAGGTGCTCGACAAACCCGGCGGTCAGCGGATACGGTCGGGCCGTGCGGGGAAGGCTGACCGGTCAGGAGCGGCGGCTGCGCCTCCTCCTCATCGTCCACGCGGTGTGGAGCGCGCTGCTGGCGATCAACTACCTCTTCAGCGGCGACACCGAGTGGTTCGGCTCGCTGCCGAACTCGTTCGCCAAGGACGTCCTCTTCGTCGCGCTCTCGGCCATCGGCGCCGCCGACGTCCGCCGCCGCGGCTGGGCGGCCCTGGTCATCGCCGCGGGCTACGCGGCGCTGGTCCTCGGGCAGATCGCGACGCTCGTCAGGGGCGGCACCGACCCGGTGGACATGCCGGTGATCGGCGAGGTCTCCGGTACCGCGGCGCTCGTCGGCTGGATGGTCATCGACATCGCTCTCGCCGCGCTGTTCATGGCGTGGTGGGTGTCCGCCGTGCGCGCCCGCCATGGGCTGCGCTACCTCCATCCGATCGGCTTCCTGGCACTCGCGTCGCTCGCCGAGGTGCTGGTCCAGGGCGACGACGAGGTGATCCCACCCGAGAAGATCGCCTGCAACGTCGACGGCTACCTGGCCTCGCTGCAGGCGAAGGCCAAGGGCCGCGTGCAGCTCGCGCTGATCGTGCTCGCCCTGTGGCCGATGCTGACGCTGCGCCCGCCCCTGCCGGTGCTCTCGCCGGAGGCGCGCAAGTCGTTCCTGAAGCGGCGGTTCGTCGAGGACATCGGTGGGCGACGTGTGTTCAAGCCGCTGCGCCCGCTGCTCCAGATCATGATCCGCAACGCCTCGCAGATGGCCTACCTCGGCTACTACGGCGACTCGGCCTCATGGGACTCGATCAAGTACCTGCGCTACAGGGAGCGCCGTCCCGACGGGCGCCTCCCGCTCCCCAGCGACGCGATCGCGCCCCCGCTGCGCACGCTCGGCGGGATGCCGCGCGAGCGCTACGACACCGTGGTGGTCGGCTCGGGCGCCGCCGGCGGCATCCTTGCCCATCGGTTCGCCGAGACGGGCCGGCGCGTCCTCGTGATCGAGCGCGGGCCGCACATGGACCCGCGGGACTTCACCGACGACGAGGTCGTCCAGTACCTGCGGCTCTACAACGAGGGCGCGCTCCAGCTGTCGACGAGCTTCTCGCTCCAGGTGCTCCAGGGGATGTGCGTGGGCGGCGGCACGACGATCAACAACGCGCTCTGCCTCGACCCGCCCGCCGAGGTGCTCGAGCACTGGAGGGCGAGCGGCGTCGACCCGCAGGAGCTGCGCAAGGGGATCGACTGCGTCAAGAAATGGCTCCACGTGCACGAGATCCGGAAGGAGACGACCACGAAGGCGGCGCAGCGGTTCGGCGAGGCGGTCGAGGCCCTCGACCTCCCCGGCCACCTCGAGGTGATGTCGGCCAACATCTCGGGCGCCTGCCGCGGTACCGGCTACTGCAACATCGGCTGTGCCTACGGCGCCAAGGTCACCACGCTCGACGCCGTGCTCCCGTGGGCCCAGCAGGCGCACCGGCTCGACGTGCTGGCCGACGTCGAGGTCGAGCGCATCGTGGCCGGCAACGGGCGCGCCCGCGCGGTGCAGGGACGCCACACCAGCGGCGAGGAGGTGACCGTGGCCGCGGACGAGATCGTCGTCGCGGCCGGCCCGATCGGCTCGAGTTGGCTCTTGCAGCGCAGCGGCCTCGGCGGCGACGCGGTCGGCGAGGGTCTGCACTTCAACATCAATTCGCCGCTCACGGCAGACTTCCCGCAGGTCATGAACTCGTTCGCCGGCATCCAGATGTCGCACGCGTACGTGTCGGACGGCGGCGCGCCCCGCTACCTCGTCGAGACGTGGTTCAACCCTCCGGCCACGCAGGCGCTGGCCATGCCGGGCTGGTTCGACCGCCACTTCGAGAACATGCTCCGGTACCGCCACATGGCCTGCGGCGGCGTGCTCGTGGGCACGACGACGCCGGGGCGGGTGAAGCCCTCGCGCTCGGGGCCGCTGATCGAGTACAGCGAGTCCAAGCGCGACCGCGCGAGCGTCGTCGCCGGGCTCCAGACCGCCGGGCGGATCTTCATGAAGGCGGGCGCCATGCGGGTGATGCCGGCCACGTTCGCGTATCGCGAGTACCGCACGCCGGCCTCGCTCGACCAGCTGCCCGACCACATCCGCGAGTCCGGCGACCTCCTGCTCACGAGCGCGCACCCGCAGGGCGGCAACGCAATCGGCAAGGTCGTCGACGAGAGCTTCCGCGTGCATGGCTTCGAGAACCTCTATCTGTGCGACGCCAGCGTGTTCCCGACCAGCGTGCACGTCAACCCGCAGCTCACGGTGATGGGCATGGCGCAGTACGCCGCGCGCCGTATCTTGGCCTGATGGACGTCGTGATCGTGGGCGCCGGGACCTTCGGCGCCTCGCTGGCCTGGCACCTGGCGCGGGCCGGCGAGCGGGTGACGCTGGTGGACCAGTTCGAGCCGGGCGACCGCCGGGCCAGCTCGGGGGGCGAGACGCGGCTGCTGCGGTGCTCGCACGGCGCCGACGCCGATTACACGGCCATGGCCCGCCGCGCCCGCGCGCTGTGGCGGGAGCTCGAGACCGAGTCCGGCGAGACGCTCGTGCTCGAGCCCGGCCTGGCCTGGTTCGCCCACGGCGAGGACGGCTGGGAGGCCGCGTCGGCGCGCACGCTCGCCGCCCAGGGCATCCCGGCCGAGCGCCTCGATCCCGACGCCGCCGCGCGGCTGTACCCGAGCCTCGGCACCGCCGACCTCGCGTTCGTCCTGCTCGAACCGGAGGCCGGCGTGGTCCGCGCCCAGCGTGCCGTGCGCGCGCTCGCGGCCCGGGCGGCGGCCCACGGCGCCCGCGTGCTGCGCGGTCGCGCGGCGGCCGGCGACCCGCGCGTCGTCGCGCTCGAGGACGGCACACGGCTGGCGGGCGACGTCGTCGTGTGGGCCTGCGGCGGCTGGCACGCCCGCCTGTTCGCCGACCTCGTGACGATCCGGGTCACCCGCCAGGAGCTGCTGTTCCTCGACGGCGGCCCGGCGTGGCGCGACGTGCCGGCCTGGGTGGACTACGACCGCGCGATGTACGGCACCGGCGACCTGGACGGGCTCGGCGTCAAGGCGGCCATCGACCTCGACGGGCCGCCGCTCGACCCCGACGACGAGCTCGCCGACGACGCGACGACCGAGCCTGCTGTCCGCGCGTATCTGGGCGAGCGCTTCCCGGCGCTGGTGAACGCGCCGCTCGCGGAGGCGCGGGCGTGCCGCTACGAGCTCTCCCCCGACTCGCACTTCGTGGCCGCCCGCCATCCCGACCACGAGGACGTCTGGCTGCTCGGCGGCGGCTCCGGCCACGGCTTCAAGCACGGCCCGGCGATGGCCGAGCGCGTCGCGGCCGCGCTCGCCGGCGGGCCGCCGCTCCCGGAGTGGTTCGCGCTCGGCGAGCGCCGTCCGGCGCGCGGCTTCCGGACCGCGGGCTCGATGCAGAGGGGGCCCCACCCAACGGGCCATTCCGTTCAGAGCGATGTCCCGTTGGGCACCCCCTACGGCGCCAGCACCGCGCCGGACTGACGGGCCTCGCGCCGCTCGCGCGTGTAGTGGAGCACGGCGGCGGTCACCGCCGCGACCGGCACAGCCAGGAAGGCGCCGACGACGCCGGCCAGCACACCACCCGCGGCCAGCGCCAGCAGGAGGCCGACCGGGTGCAGCGACAGCTTGCGGCCGACGACGATCGGATAGAAGACGTTCCCTTCGAGCTGCTGCACG
This sequence comes from Solirubrobacteraceae bacterium, assembly GCA_035717845.1. Lineage (GTDB taxonomy): Bacteria > Actinomycetota > Thermoleophilia > Solirubrobacterales > Solirubrobacteraceae > DASSUW01. The sequence goes on along the minus strand of DASTIC010000019.1, from coordinate 16,452 downwards.
CCGACGATCACGGCGAGGATGACGAGCGCCGCCCCGAGCCCGTTGGCGACGAGCGCGACGAGCACCGCGGCCGCCCCGGCCACGAACGCGCCCACCACCGGGAAGAAGGCGCCGACGAAGGTGAGGACGATCAGCGGGATGGCGACCGGGACGCCGACGATCAGCAATGCCGCGCCGATCAGCATCGCGTCGATGGTGGCGACGAGGACGACGCCCTGCACGTACGCGCTCAGCGCCTCCCACGAGCGCGCGCCCACCTCGCGCAGCATCGGCTGGTGATCCTCGTGGAACAGCTCGAGGACCCAGTCCCACAGCCGCGGGCCGTCCTTGAGGAAGAAGAACGTCAGCACGACGATGAGGACCACCGCCGCGGCCCACTGGGTCAGTAGCACGGCGCCGGTGAGCACCTCGTTGGCCACCGCGCTGCCCTGGACGGAGGAGAGCGCGTCGTCGATCGCCCGGTCGAGGTCGTTCCGCCCGACACCGAGCGGCTCGAGCACGCCGACCGCCTGCCGCGCGCCCTCTTGCACGTTGGTCACCAGCTCGTCGACCTGGGAGAGCACCCCCGGGATGATCAGCGCCCACAGCCCGAAGAACGCGACGACGGCGATCACCGTCGTGGCCGAGGCCGCCGGCGCCGGCCGCCAGCGGTGGCGGAGCAGCCAGCTGTGGATGGGCAGCAGCAGCGCCGTGAGCAGCACGGCGATGATGACCGGCAGCACCACCAGCATCATCCGCCCGGCGCCGAGCGCCACCAGTACGAGGCCGCCGACCACGATGCCCACGCGCAGCGTGACGGCCGATGCCACCGCGAGACCACGCGGCACCGCGTCGTCGCCCTTCCACAGCACCGGCTGGCGTTCCGGGGGGCGGTCGTCGGATCGCGACCGGCGCGACTGCAGGGGAGCGGCGGCCATCGGGGTTGGGATAGCCGGCCGCTTCGTCCGCCAAACCAGGCACCCTCGAGCTCGGGTTGCTCGAATCGGGATAATTCCGGAGTGGCAGCTTCTGGGGACAGCGTCCGTCGGCGCCAGTCGTGCGTGCTCGTCGTCGGCAACGTCGAGCCCGAGGTGTCGCCCTGGCTGCGGGCCGGCCGGCACGCGATCACCGCCGTTCGCGACGTCGCCGAGGCAAGCCGGGCGCTCGACGAGACGCCCGCCGACCTCGTGATCGTGGACCGCGCCGGAGCGCTCGACGCCGCCGATGTCTGCCGTGCCCTCCGCGAGGACGCGCGGCTCGAGGAGGCGTGGCTGCTGGCGATCACCGTGCAGGCCCAGGGCCGGATGGCCGACGCGGTGCTCGACGCCGGCGCCGACGACTACCTGCACCGCCCGTTCACCCGCGCCGAGCTGCTCGCGCGCGCCCGCGCCGGCCTGCGCGCCGCGCAGCAGCGCGCGGACGACGCGCTGATGCGGGCGATGATGGAGAACGTGCCGGGCGCCATCTACCGCTCGGCCTGGCACGCCGACTACGCACTCGAGCTGATCAGCGACGAGATCGAGCGCATCTCCGGCTATCCGGCCGCCAACTTCCTCGCCAGCCGGCGCCGCACGCTGATGAGCATCATCCATCCGGACGACCACGAGCACGTCCTCAACACCGTCTCGCAGGCCCACGCCGACGGGGAGCCGTTCTCGTTCGAGTACCGGATCATGCGCGCCGACGGCGAGATCCGCTGGGTGCTCGACCGCGGCCAGCTGGTGTCGAGCGCCGGCGGCCGGGTCTGGTGCGACGGCGCGATCTTCGACATCACCGAGCGGCGCGCGGCCGAGGAGGCGCTGCGGCGGCGCGAGATCGAGCAAGCCCGCACCGACGAGCTGCGCGCGTCGCGGGCCCGGATCGTCGAAGCGGCCGACAACGCGCGGCGCCGGATCGAGCGCGACCTGCACGACGGCGCGCAGCAGCGCCTGGTCGGCCTCGCGCTCGAGGTCCGGATGGCCCGGAGCCGCGTGGAGAAGGAGCCGGCGTCCGCCGGCCCGTTCCTCGATCACGTCGCCCAGGCGCTCGCCGAGGCCTCGGAGGAGCTGCGCGAGCTGGCACGCGGCATCCACCCCGCGCTGCTCACCGAGCGGGGCCTGGCGCCGGCGATCACGGCGCTCGCCTCGCGCGCGCCGGTGCCGGTCGAGGTCGTCGAGCTGCCGGAGGAGCGGCTGCCGGCCGCGACCGAGGCGACCGCGTACTTCACGGTCGCCGAGGCGCTGACCAACGTCGCCAAGTACGCCGACGCGACCTATGCCAGCGTGCGGCTGGCGCGCGAGAACGGCGCGCTCGAGATCGAGGTCCGCGACGACGGAAAGGGGGGCGCGGCGGCCGCGCCCGGCTCGGGGCTGAGCGGCCTCGCCGACCGTCTCGGCGCGCTCGACGGCTCGCTCGAGGTGGAGAGCCCACCCGGGGCGGGCACCGTCGTGCGCGCGATGCTACCTCTCTGAGAGCGCCGCCCCGAGCGCCCGCGCGTCCTCGAACAGCGTCGCCCGCAGCGCGGGGCTGCGGAGCCCGGCGGCGGGGTGGTAGAGCGGGAACAGCGTGCGCCCGCGCTCTATCCGCACGCTGCCGTGCACGTCGGAGATCCGCACGCCGCGGGCGAAGTGGGCGAGCGCGTGGCGACCCAGCGGCACGACGAGCCGTGGCTGCACGAGCGCCAGCTCGGCCTCGAGCCACGGCATGTGGTGGGCGACCTCTTCGGGGCGGGGATCCCGGTTGCCGGGCGGCCGCGCCTTGACGACGTTGGTGATGTAGACGCCCGCACGCTCGAGTCCCGCCGCGCCGAGAAGCTCGTCGAGCAGCTGTCCGGCCCGGCCCACGAACGGCCGCCCCAGCGCGTCCTCAGTGGCGCCGGGAGCCTCGCCGACGAGCATCACGTCCGCGGTCGCGCTCCCTTCCCCTGGCACCATGTTCGTGCACGTCTCGCACGGCTGAAAACCGCAGCCGCCGTGCGTGCGTATCTCCTGACGGAGACCGTCGAACGACAGGGGAGGACCCGCCATGAAGCGCATCCTGACGATGGCCATCGTGCTCTGCGCCCTCCAGGCGCCGGCGGCCGTGGCCGGGCACGGCAGCTACCCGGAGACGATCCCGCTGCCGCCAGGCTGGCAGCCCGAGGGGATCGCCACCGACGGCGACACGTTCTACTCCGGCTCGCGGGCCACCGGCTCGATCGTGCGCGGGAACCTCAAGACTGGCCGCACCGAGCCGCTCGTTACGCGGACCGGTGGAGCGGCGCTCGGCATGAAGGTCGACAAGCGCGACCGCCTGTTCGTGGCCGGCGGCGGCACCGGCACGGCGCGCGTGTACGACGCCGGCGACGGCGAGCTGCTGCGCGAGTACGCGCTCACCTCGGCACCCACGTTCATCAACGACGTCACGGTCACCAGGAAGGCCGCGTACTTCACCGACTCCCAGCCCCCGCAGAACCTCTACGTGCTCGACCTGTGCGGCAACCGGCTGCCCCGCGAGGCCCGCCCGCTGCCGCTGAGCGGCGACCTCGAGTACGACAACGATCCGGCCACGTTCGAGCTCAACGGCATCGCCGCGACGCGCGACGGCCGGCGGCTGATCGCGGTCCAGAGCCGCCTCGGCAAGCTCTTCCTGATCGACCCGCGCTCCGGCGACACCGAGGAGATCGAGGGCGTCGACGTGCCCAACGGCGACGGGCTCCTACTCGACGGCCGCACGCTGTACGTCGTCCAGAACTTCCTCAACCAGATCGCCGTCGTGCGGCTTGACCGCGGCCTCGACCACGGTCGCATCGTCGACGTCCTGACCGACGACGACTTCGACGTGCCGACCACGATCGCCGAGGGGCGCAGCCACCGCTATCTGTGGGCCGTGAACGCGCGCTTCACCACGCCCGCGACACCGGACACGACCTACGACGTCGTGAGGGTCAGTCGATAAGCCGACGCTCGACCGCCCAGCGGCTCAGCTCGTGCCGGTTGGACAGCTGGAGCTTGCGCAGCACCGCCGACACGTGCGCCTCGACGGTCTTCGCGGAGATCGAGAGCCGCTGGGCGATCTCCTTGTACATGTAGCCGCGCGCGATGTGCCGCAGCACCTCGCGCTCGCGCGGCGACAGCTGGTCGAGCTGCGGGTCGACCTCGCGCTCGGGCAGGCCGCCCGCGAACGCGTCGAGCACGAAGCCGGCCAGGCGGGGAGAGAAGACCGCGTCGCCGGTGGCCACCCGGCGCACCGCGTCGGCGAGCTCGTCGCCGGAGATCGTCTTGGTCACGTAGCCCCGCGCACCGGCGCGGATGACCGCGATCACGTCCTCCGGCGCATCGCTGACCGAGAGCGCGAGGAAGCGCTGGGCGGGGCGGCGGAGGGTGACCTGGCGGATGACCTCCACCCCACCGCCGCCGGGCATCTGCACGTCGAGCAGGACGACGTCCGGCTCGGCGTCGAGCACGAGCTGCACGGCCTCCTCCACCGACGGGGCGTCGCCGAGCACGTCGACGAGGCCGTCGAGCTCGGCGCGGACGCCGGCCCGGAACAGGTGGTGGTCGTCGACGATGACGACCGAGGTCATCGCTCGAGCACCAGCTCGACCTCGGTGCCACCGCCGGGCGCGGTGTGCACGGTGGCGTGGCCGCCGTGCCGCTCCATCCGCCCCACGATCGACTCGCGCACGCCGCGCCGGTCGTCCGGCACGGCGGCGGGGTCGAAGCCCGGGCCGCGATCGCGCACGAACACCTCGATGCGGCCCGGAGCGACCTCGGCGTAGAGCGAGACCGGGCCGTCGCCGGCGAACTTGGCGGCGTTCACCAGCGCCTCGCGGGCGGCGGCCACGAGGGCCTCGGCGCGGGGGTCGAGCGGAGCGTCGCCGACGGCGACGACCTCGACCGGCACGCCGTGCGCCTCCTCGACCTCGGCCGCGGCGCCTTCGAGCGCGCTCGCCACCGTGTCGTCGCCGGCCGCGCGGCGGCCGTTGAGCCAGGCGCGCAGCTCGCGCTCCTGCCGGCGCGCGAGGGCCGCAACCTCGCGCGGGTCGTCGACGCGCCGCTGCATCAGCGCGAGCGTCTGGAGCACCGAGTCGTGGAGGTGCGCCGCAACCTCGGCGCGCTCCTGCGAGCGGATGCGCTCGGCGCGCTCGGTGGAGAGCCCGCGCACGAGCCGCAGCCACCACGGGGCCAAGATCAGCGTGGCGGCGACGAGGACGACGACGACGGCGAGCAGCACGTCGCGCGCCGGACGCAGCGCGTCGTTGAGCCACAGGAAGACCAGCGCGGCGCCGACGACGAGCGCGGCGCCGACCAGCGCGCGGCTGGCCACGTCGGCGGGCAGGCGCAGCGTGCGCGGCGCGACGCGCTCCGCCGGCGCCGTGAGCGGAGCGGCCGGAGCGGGCTCCTCGGCGGCCGTCGACTGGTGCCAGATCAGCGCCCCTCCGGCGGCGGCCAGCAGCACCGGCCACACGACCGCGTCGCTCAGCCAGAAGCCCCACTTGCGCAGGAGCAGCAGCGCGGCGATCGCCAGGAGCACCATCCCGGCGACGACCATCAGCGTCTCGCGCCGGCCGGCGAGACGCTCGATCGGGGCCAGCTTGCCGTCCTCGCCGCCCATGATCGCCCAGGCGAGCATGTAGAGCGCTAGGCCCGCGCCGCCGGCCGCCGAGGTGGCGACGAAGAGCACGCGGACGACGATCGGGTCGACGCCGAACCGGCGCGCGATCCCGGCGGCCACACCGGCGATCACGCCGTGCGCCGGATCGCGGCGCAGCGGAGCGGCGGTGGAGGCGCTCATGGCCGCCATCTTGGCACCGTCAGCCACGGTCCCGGCGACCCTCCAGGCCGGCGGCCAGGAGGATCACCCCCACGACGGCGATCAGCAGCGGGAGCCCGTAGCCGAACCGCACGTCGATCGCGTCCAGGCGGTCGAGCAGGAGGAGGACACCAGTCACGGTGATCGCCAGCCCGGCGACGAGCGACGTGCGGTCGATCCGTCTCACGCGCAGTTCATCCCGCCCTCGAACCCCGAGGCCCCTTCGTCGAGGAACCGGAAGCGGTCGTTGCGGAACTCGTCCGGGAGCGAGCCCTCGCGCACGACTTCGAGCGCGCCGAGGCCGACGTCGGCGTCGATGTGCAGGGTCGGCCGGCCGACCGGCTCGTTCGCCTCCGCGGCGACCGCCACGTCGACGCCCTCGTTGTCGTCGTCGAAGATGTCGGCCACCCCGGCGCCGAGCCGCACGTCCGAGGTCACGCAGGCTTCCTCTGGCACATACACGACCGCGCCGCCGATGCCGACGTCGACCGCCATCTCGGTACGGCCGTTCGGCAGGTCCAGCCCGCGCAGGTCGACGTCGAGCTCGCCGAGCCCGATCTGGTAGCGGTCGCGCAGCTCGGTCATGCTCGTCGGCCGATACTCGCGCTCGCCGACGCCGCCGTCGAGGTCGATGTCGGCCGCCGCCACCACGCCGAGCGGCAGCACGAGCACGAGGGCGGGGACGATCAGCCACCGTGCCCCGCCGGCGAACGCGGTGCCGATGAGGACGAGCCCGGTGACGACCCCCAGCGACGCGATGACCACGCCGCCGCCGAGAGCGGCGGCCAGCCCGACGCCCACGGCAGCGCCGGCGATCGCGAAGGCGAGGAGGCCGAAGAGGACGATGCGCCCGGCCGTCCGCGCCGGATCGGCGTCGCCGCTCCCGCCGAAGGCTCGCCAGAGCAGGTAACCCGCCAGGCCGACAACGGCGATGACGAGCAGCCCGGGGCCGAAGAAGAAGAAAGGAGTGCCGAGAAACGCCACCAGCGCGACCCCGAGCACGATCGCGCCGGCCACCGTCGCCGCCTTGCTCGTGCCACCCTGGCGCTCGCCGCCGTCCGACGGCACGAACACGAGCAGCAGCAGGTAGGCGACGATGCCGATGCCACCGGCGAACGAGAGCGCGACGAAGGCGACGCGGAAGAGCAGCGGGTCGAGGTTGAAGTAGCGGCCGAGGCCTGAGGCGACGCCGCCGATCAGGGCGTCGGACCCCGAGCGGGTGAGCTTCTTCGGCTCGGGTGCGGGCTCCGGAGGCGTGGGTTCGATGTGTGGCTCGTTGGTCATGGGAGCAGCGTGCCGGGAGAGCGCCTCCGCGCCTATTGGGAATGACCCTCAGCGCACCCGGATCCGTCCCCTATGTGATCGACGTCACGCCCGGCGGCGAATACGGGCTACAGGTGCCTCCTATCCTGACGATGACCGTGACTAGAGACATGACCTCAGAGCGCACCCAGGCCTACGGACGCGTCGTCAAGACCCTCGAGGACATCGGGCCGGCGAAGCTCCAGCCCGCCGAGCAGGAGCGCATCCGCGAGGCCGCCGACATCCTGATCTTCGCCGCCGAGCCCTCCGAGGCGGTCGCGGCGCTGGCGGACGTCGAGGCGCTCGCCGACCATCTCTCGTCGAGCGGCCGCTGGACCGCCGAGCGCGCCGACGCGCTCGTGCGCGACGTCGAGGCCTGCGGGCCTGTCGCGCCCGTCGGCTGATCGCTATAAAACGGTCCGTCCCGTCACGGCGGGCCGGACCGGTATGAGGAGTCAGGACGACGACATCACGCGGCGGGACGCCCTGCGCCAGCTGAGCTCGTTCGCGCTGCTGTGCTCGATCGGCGGCGTGACGGCGGCGAGCCGGCGTCCCCGGGCGGTCACCTCCGCCGCGCTGCGGGCCCAGGACCGGGCGCCGTTCCGTCCGTTCCGCGCCGAGCTCCCGCGCATCCCTGAGCTGCGCCCGACCCGGCGCACCCGCGACCGCGACGTCTACGACCTCACGATCCGGCGCGGGACGGCCGAGATCCTGCGCGGCTACGAGACGCCGATCCTCGGCTACGACGGGCACTACCCGGGGCCGACGATCCGGGCGCGGCGCGGGCGCGAGGTCGTCGTCCGCCAGCGCAACGCGCTCAACGTCGACGTCAACGTCCACCTGCACGGCGGCACCGTGCCCGCCGCCCACGACGGGCACCCGATGGACCTGATCGCGCCCGGCACGACGAAGACGTACCGGTACCCGAACCGCCAGGCGGCGGCGACGCTCTGGTACCACGACCACGCCCACGGGCGCACGGCCCGCTCGGTGCACCGGGGCCTGGCCGGCTTCTACCTGCTCGAGGACCGGTTCGAGGTGGAGCTCGAGCTGCCGCGCGGCGCGTTCGACGTCCCGCTGATGATCCAGGACCGCGCCTTCAACCGCGACGGGTCGCTGCGCTACGCGTCGAGCCCCGAGCCGGGCTTCCTCGGCGACACGATCCTCGTCAACGGCGCCGTGGCGCCGCGCATGCGGGTGCGGCGGCGGCGCTACCGGCTGCGGCTCCTGAACGCATCCAACGCGCGCGAGTACCGCCTGGTGCTCGGCGGTGGGCGGCCAATGCTCCAGATCGCGAGCGACGGGGGCCTTCTCGAGCGGCCGCTCAAGCGCCGCGCGATCACGCTGGCGCCGGCCGAGCGCGTCGACGTCGTGGTCGACTTCCGCGACTACCCGCCGGGGACCGAGCTGGTGCTCCACAACGAGCTCGGCCGGCGCAGCACGGTCGCCGTCATGCGCTTCGACGTCGAGCGCGGCGGCGGCGCCGAGGAGGCGCTCGTGCCCCGGCGGCTGCGCGAGTTGGGGGCGCTGCCGGCGCCGGCCGTCGACCGGCGCTTCGAGCTCTCGCTGTCGACCGCGGGCGGCATCGCGTGGCAGATCGGCGGGCGTTCGTTCGACATGGACAGGATCGACGTGCGGCCGCGCCTCGGGACCTCCGAGCGCTGGACGTTCGCCAACACGTCGGCCCGCGTGCACCCCATGCACACGCACGGGTTCCTGTTCCGCGTGCTGGCCCGCAGCAGCGGGCCGGTCCCGCGCTCGGAGCGCGGCTGGAAGGACACGGTCCCCGTGCGGCCGGGAGAGTCGGTCACCGTGCAGCCGTGGTTCTCGCCCTACCCGGGCCGCTACGTGTTCCACTGCCACGCGCTCGAGCACGGCGACTTCGGGATGATGCTCCAGATGGAGGTCGAGCGGTGAGGCTGCTGCTCGCCGCCCTCGCCCTGGCGCCCGCCAACGTCGACGTGCACGCGAGCGACCTGCCGCAGCGGTGGTCGCCTTCGACGGTGAACATCGAGGTCGGGGACAGCGTGACCTGGCGGTTCGACGGCACGTCGCTCGCCCACAACGTCGCCTCGACCGGCACGAACTGGAGCTTCCAGACGCCGTTCGACGGGCAGCCCGCGACGTTCACGTTCTCGGCGCCGGGGACGTACCGGTTCGTCTGCCAGGCGCACGCGTTCACGATGAACGGGCTCGTGAAGGTCGGCGCCCGCGGGCCGGAGCCCGAGCCGGGCGAGCGCCCGCTGCCGAACCGCTCGGGAGCGCCCGGGGTCGATGTCCGGCCGCCGAGCTTCGAGCGCGTCCGGCTGCGCCGGCGACCGGGCGGCGTACGGATCCGCTACCGCCTGTCCGAGCGCGCCCGCACGGTCGTGCGCGTCAAGCGCGGCGGGCGGCTGGTCTGGCGGCGGGCCGTCCGCGGCCGGCGCGGGACGCTTCTCGTGCGCGGCCTGCGGCCGGGGCGCTACGCGGTCGCGCTCCGCGCCCGCGACTTCGGCGGCAACCCCTCGCGCATCGTGCGCCGCACCCTCACCGTCAAGTCCTAGGCGGGCGCGGGAAGCGCGCCGGCCGGAATCGCTACCAGCGGGCTTAGCCCGGGCCCGGAAACGTCAACTGCGGCTGGGTAGGGCGACTGGGACCCGGCCGGTGCGCCGGGAAGAACGTGCAAGTCAGTGGCGGCCGCGGCGACGAGATGCACGAAGTTCCCCGTATGGAGGAAGAACGTGAATCTCGACGTCGGACTCGTCATCGAGATGCACGAACTTCCCCGTCATGACCGCGACGATGACCGCCCGCCCCCCCGATTCCCCTCACCTTCCCTACCCAGCGGCCGTTGACGTTCGTCCGCGCTACCAGAGGGTGTAGCCGCCGTCGGCGACGAGCACCGAGCCGGTCGTGAAGGTGGAGGCGTCGCTGGCCAGGTAGATCAGGGAGGGGCCGAGCTCCTCCGGCATCGCGAACCGCTGCATCGGCGCGTCCTCGATCCAGTAGCGCTTGAAGCCCGGGTCGTCGACGGGCGCCATGTCGGTCTTCACGTAGCCCGGCGCGAGCGCGTTGACGCGCACCCCGTACGGCGCCCACTCGGCGGCGAGCGACTTGGTGAGCTGGTGGACCGCCGCCTTGGAGGCGTTGTAAGCGGGCTGCATCTGCGGGCGGTTGACGATCATGGCCGAGATCGAGCCGACGTTGACGATCACCCCGCGCCGGCGCGCGACCATCTGCGCGCCCACGATCCGGCTGGCGTGCCAGAGCCCGTCGACGTTGACCTCCCAGACCTGCCGCCACTCCTCGTCGGTGACCTCGAGCGCCGGCCGGTGCACGCATGCCCCGGCGTTGTTGACGAGCACGTCGACCGGGCCGAGCGCCTCCGTGACCCGCTCGAGCATGGCCCGCACGTCGTCGGGGTCGGTGATGTCGGCCCGCACGGGGAGCGCCCCGAGCTCCTCGGCCGCGGCCGCCGTGCGCTCCTCGTCGCGCGCCGCGATCGCCACGCGCGCGCCGGCCTCCGTCAGCGCCCGGGCGAGCGCGTAGCCGATGCCGCGGTTGCCGCCGGTGACGACGGCCACGCGGTCGTCGAGCCTGAACGCGTCGAGCACGCTCATCGCTGGCCGATCAGCTCGCCGGGCGCGTACAGGTCCGGTCGCGGCCGCAGGACGACGTCGACCGGCGCGCCGCCGTGCAGCGAGGCGACGCCCGCCTCGCAGACCGCAGCCGCCGCGTAGCCGTCCCACGCCGACGGGCCGCCCGGCCGGCCGTCGGCGACCGACGCCGCCCAGGACCGCAGCTCCTCCACGTAGGCGGTCGCGAAGCGGTCGCGGTAGAAGCCCGGGACGTCGACCTCGTGCCGGCCGTCGCGCCGGACCTCGACGGTGACGGGCGGGGCGAGCGCGAGCGTGCCGGTCTCCCCGACGACCTCGCAGCGGATGTCGTACCCGTAGCGCGCGTTGACGGAGATCTCGACGTCGACGAGGACGCCGCTCTCGGTCTCGAGCACCACGAGCTGCGGATCGCGCACGCCCTCGGCCGCGAGGCTCGTCGGGCGCGGGGCATGGACCGTGACACGCGCGAGCTCCTCCCCCAGCAGCCAGCGCACGACGTCGATCTCGTGGACCACGGACTCCGTGATCAGCATCTCCGACGAGTAGCCGGGGCCGACCTGCGCGTTGCGATGCACGCAGCGGACGAGCACCGGAGGCCCCACCACCCCGTCGTCGAGCCGCAGCTTGAGGTCGGCGAAGCCCGGGTCGTAGCGCCGCATGAAGCCGACCTGCACCAGGCGCCGGCCGGCGGCGACCTCGGCCTCGACCAGCTCCCGGCACGCCTCGGCCGTCTCCGCCAGCGGCTTCTCGCACAGCACCGGCTTCCCGGCGTCCAGGCAGGCGTGCACGAACGCCGCGTGCGTGGCGGCCGGCGAGGCGACCACCACGGCGTCCACCCCGGGGTCGTGGATCAGATCCTCGCCTCCGGGATGCACGACCGGCACACCGCACTCGGCGGCCACGCGCTCGGCCTGGCCGGGGAGGGCGTCCGACACGGCCGCGACCTCGGCGCCGGCCACGGACGCGCTCAGCAGCCGCACGTGGGTGCTCCCCATCAGCCCCGCTCCGATGACGCCGACGCGCACGCCCATGGCTCAGACGGCGGTCGGGAAGTGCATGTGGCCGCGGTGGTGGGCGGCGTCCTGCGCCTCCTCGGGCCAGCGGCTGGTGATCGCCTTCCCGCGCGTGTAGAAGCGGATCCCCTCGGGCCCGTGGATGTGGTGGTCGCCGAACAGCGAGTCCTTCCAGCCGCCGAACGAGTAGAAGGCCATGGGGACCGGGATCGGGATGTTGATGCCGATCATCCCCACCTTGACCTTGCGCTTGAAGATGCGCGCCGCCTGGCCGGAGCCGGTGAAGATCGCGGTGCCGTTGGCGTACGGGTTCGCGTTGATGAGCTCGATCGCCGCCTCGAGGTCCGGCACCCGGACGACACCGAGGACCGGGCCGAAGATCTCGTCGCGGTAGATCGACATGTCGGCGGTGACGCCGTCGAACAGCGTCGGGCCGACCCAGAAGCCGTCGCCGTCCATCTCCAGCTCGCGGCCGTCCACGACCGGGCGGGCCCCGGCCTCGACCCCCTGGTCGATGTAGCCGAGGATCCGCTCGCGGGCCTGCGCGGTGACGACCGGGCCCATGTCGGAGCCGGGCTCGAGGCCCGGCCCGACCTTGATCTCGCGCGCCTTCTGCGCGAGCAGTTCGATCAGCGGATCGGCGGCGTCGCCGACCGCGACCGTGACGGCGATCGCCATGCAGCGCTGGCCGGCCGAGCCGAAGCCGGCGGCGGTCAGGTGGTTGGCGGCGAAGTCGAGGTCCGCGTCCGGCATCACCACCGCGTGGTTCTTCGCGCCGCCGAGCGCCTGCACGCGCTTGCCGCTGGCGATCGCGGTCTCGTAGACGTACCGCGCGATCGGCGTCGAGCCGACGAACGAGACGGCCGCGACGTCCGGATGCTCGAGCAGCGCGTCGACCGCCACCTTGTCGCCGTGCACCACGTTGAACACGCCGTCGGGGAGGCCGGCCTCGGCGTACAGCTCGGCGACGAGGTTGGACGCCGAGGGGTCGCGTTCGGACGGCTTGAGCACGAAGGTGTTGCCGCATGCGATCGCCATCGGGTGCATCCACATCGGGACCATGGCCGGGAAGTTGAACGGCGTGATCCCGGCGCACACGCCGAGCGGCTGGCGGAACGAGTAGGCGTCGATGTCGGTCGACACCTGGTCGGAGTACTCGCCCTTGAGCAGCTGCGGCAGGCCGCACGCGTACTCGACCACCTCGAGCCCGCGGATCACCTCGCCCCTGGCGTCGTCGAGCACCTTGCCGTGCTCGGAGGCGATGATCCGCGCCAGGTCGTCGACGTGCTTCTCGACCAGGTTGCGGAACGCGAACATCACGCGCGCGCGGCGGGTGAGCGAGACGTCGCCCCACGTCTCGAACGCGGCCGCGGCCGTCTGCACGGCGCGGTCGACATCCTCGCGCTCGGCGAGCACCACCTCCGCCTGGACCTCGCCGGTCGAGGGGTCGTAGACGGGCGCCGTGCGGCCGGAGCTGCCCGGCGTCTCGGCTCCGCCGATGCGGTGCTGGATCGTCCTCGTCGTCGTCGTGCTCACGGGATCTCCACTCTCTCTCGCGTGCTCAGATAGGTGCGTTGGGTGCGCTTGCCCGCCTCGTAGACCTCGCGCGCGGCGCGGGTGCTCTCGAGCTCCGAGACCTCGGACACCGGCACGTCCCACCAGGACTCCGAGCTCGGCGCGCCGGCCAGCGGGTCGGTCTGGACCTCGACCACGGTCGTGACGTCGGCGGCGGCGGCCTCGCGCAGCGCGGCCTCGAACTCCGCGATCGTGCCCGCCCGCAGCACGCGGGCGCCGAAGCCGGCGGCGCTGGCCGCGAGGTCGACCGGCAGCACGTCGCCGTCGAGCTCGCCGGACTCGGGATCGCGGTAGCGGTACTTCGTGCCGAAGCGCTGGGAGCCGACGCTCTCCGACAGCGCCCCGATCGACGCGTAGCCGTGGTTCTGGACCAGCACGATCGTCAGCTTGAGGTGCTCCGCCACCGCGGTGACGATCTCCTGGGCCATCATCAGGAACGACCCGTCGCCGACCATCACGAACACCTCGCGGTCGGGGGCGGCCATCTTCACGCCGAGCCCGCCGGCGATCTCGTAGCCCATGCACGAGTACCCGTACTCGACGTGGTAGCCCTTCGGGTCGCGCGTGCGCCAGAGCTTGTGCAGGTCGCCCGGCATGCTGCCGGCGGCGCACACGACGACGTCGCGCGGGCCGCTGACGCGGTTGACGACGCCGATCACCTCGCTCTGGGCGGGCAGCGGCTCGTGGCCGGCGGTGTACGCGCGCTCCACCGTCTCGTCCCACTCGGCCGCCAGCTCGCGCGCGCGCTCGCGGTACTCGTCGGCGACCGTGAAGCCGCCGAGCGCCTCGAGCCCGGCGCGGGCGTCGGCCACCAGCGGCAGGCCGGCGTGCTTGAACGCGTCGACCGGCGCGACGTTGAGGTTGATGAAGGTCGCGTCGCCGAATGCGCTGCGGGAGGCGGTCGTGAAGTCGCTCCAGCGGGTGCCGACGCCGAGCACGACGTCGGCCTCGCGGGCCAGGGCGTTGGCGGCCGTGGTGCCGGTCGCGCCGATGGCGCCGACCGCCTGCGGGTGGTCGTAGGGGAGCGATCCCTTGCCGGCCTGGGTCTCGGCGACCGGCACGCCGGTGGCCTCGGCGAACGCCCGCAGGGCATCGGTCGCCTCGGCGTAGATGGTCCCGCCGCCGGCCACCACCAGCGGCCGCTGGGCGCCGCGCAGCAGCTCGTTGGCGCGCGCCAGCACCGCGGGCTCGGGCAGGGGGCGGCGCACGTGCCAGACGCGCTTCTCGAACAGCTCCTCGGGCCAGTCGAACGACTCAGCCTGCACGTCCTGCGGGAGCGAGAGCGTGACCGCGCCGGTGTCGACCGGGTCGGTGAGCACGCGCATCGCGGCCAGCAGCGCGGACGGCAGCTGCTCGGACCGGTTGATCCGGTCCCAGAAGCGCGAGACCGGCTTGAAGCAGTCGTTGACCGAGACGTCGTACGAGGTCGGGTCCTCGAGCTCCTGGAGGACCGGGCTGGCCACGCGGGTGGCGAAGATGTCGCCGGGCAGCAGGAGCACGGGCAGCCGGTTGACGGTCGCCAGCGCGGCGCCCGTCACCATGTTGGTGGCGCCCGGGCCGATCGACGACGTGCAGGCGAGGGTCGACAGCCGGTTCTTCATCCGCGCGTAGGCGACGGCGGCATGCACCATCCCCTGCTCGTTGCGCGCGTGGCGGTACGGGACGCCCGCCTCCTGGAGGAGCGCCTGGCCGACGCCCGCCACGTTGCCGTGGCCGAAGATCCCGAAGCAGCCCGCAATAAGGCGCTGCTCGGCGCCGTCGCGCTCGGTGTACTGGTTGGCGAGGAAGCGGACGAGCGCCTGCGCCACGGTCAACCTCATGCGTGCCCCCTCGCTCGGGTCATGGGAAGGCGTGGGTCGAGCTCCTTCCCGGCCCACGAATCGCGGATCCAGGCGTGGGCCGGATCGTCGGTGAACCGCCACGCGCGCTCCCCGGGTCCGGCCATCACGTTCAGGTAGTAGAGGTCGTAGCCCGGGGCCGCCATCGACGGACCGTGGTACCCGCTCGGCAGCAGCACGGTGTCGCCCGTGCGGACCTCCTCGCAGATGTCGATCTCCGGGCCGTACGCGCGCTGGTACCCGAACCCGCCTCCGGCGACCTCGAAGTAGTAGATCTCCTCCAGCGCGGTCTCGACGCCGGGCACGTCCTCGTCGTGCTTGTGCGGCGGGTACGACGACCAGTTGCCCTCCGGCGTGAGCACCTCGACGGCGATCAGGCGGTCGGCGAAGCTCGTGTCGGGGCCGCAGAAGTTGTTGATCTGGCGGCTGGCCTGGCCGGCGCCGCGCAGCTCGACGGCGATCGAGGCGGCCGCGACGTGGCGGGGCTCGAGCCGCCGCTGGGCGCGGGCCGAGGGCAGCGCGAAGCGCCCGCCGGCCTCCGACGCGATCTCGAGCTCGGCGGCGCGCGGCGCGTAGACGAAGTCGGTGACCGCCGCGAACACGCTCTCGCGGCCCTCGAGCGCGAAGCCCTCGCCATCGACCGTCACGGCTGCGCCGCCCTGGAGGGGAAGCACGATCAGCTCGTCGTCGCCGGTCTCGATCCGCCGCGAGGCTCCCGGCTCGAGCTCGACCACCCGGAGGCCGCAGAACGCCCAGCCGGCCTGCTCGGGCGTGATCTCGAGCTCAGGCATCGACGGCCTCCATCAGCAGCGCGTCGACCTCGGCCTCGGTCGGCATGTCGTCGGCGCACGCGAGGCGGGAGGCGACGATCGCGCCCGCCGCGTTGCAGAAGCGCATGACCCGCTCGAGGTCCCAGCCCGCCAGCAGCCCGTGGCACAGCGCTCCCCCGAACGCGTCGCCGGCCCCGAGGCCGTTGACGACCTCGACCGGCACCGGCGGAACCTCGACGACCTGCTCGCCGTCGGCGGCCAGCACGCCCTTCGGGCCCTGCTTGACGATGGCCAGCTCCACCCCGCGCTCGTGGGCGGCGGCCGCGGCCGCCTCCGGGTCGCGCGTGCCGACCGCGGTCTCCCACTCGTCGAGGTTGCCGGCCGCCACGGTGACGTGCTCCAGCGCCCGGTCCACCCAGGTGCGCGCCTCCTCGCGGGAGGGCCAGAACATCGGCCGGTAGTCGAGGTCGAGGATCGTGATGCCCGCCTTGTCGCGAGCTTCGAGCGCGGCCAGCGTGGCGGCGCGGCTGGGCTCCTGCGAGAGGCCGGTGACCGTGACCCAGAAGATGCGCGCCGCGCGGATCGCGGCGAGGTCGAGCTCGTGCAC
>DASTIC010000018.1:0-6209 GCA_035717845.1 Solirubrobacteraceae bacterium | reverse complement strand
GATCGCCGGCGAGCTCACGGCCGCGGTGCTGCACGTCGCCGCACGCTCGCTGGCGGCGCAGGCCCTGTCGATCTTCGGCGACCACTCCGACGTGATGGCGGTGCGCCAGACCGGGTTTGCGCTGCTGGCGTCCGCGTCGGTGCAGGAGGCCCACGACCTGGCCCTCGTGGCGCAGGCCGCGACCCTCCGGACTCGCGTGCCGTTCGTGCACTTCTTCGACGGATTCCGCACGTCGCACGAGCTGAACACGCTGGAGCTGCTCGAGGACGACGACCTGCGCGCGCTGGTACCGGAGGAGCTCGTGCGCGCGCATCGCGACCGCGCCCTGTCGCCCGAGCGGCCGTTCATCCGCGGCACCGCGCAGAACCCGGACGTCTACTTCCAGGCGCGCGAAACCGTGAACCCGTTCTACGCCCGCGTGCCCGGGGTCGTGCAGGACGCGATGGACCGGCTCGGCGAGCGCAGCGGCCGGCACTACCGGCTCGTGGACTACAGCGGGGACCGCGACGCCGAGCGCGCGATCGTCGTGATGGGCTCGGGTGCGGAAACCGCGCGCGAGACGGCCGCCTACCTGCAGGCGCGCGGCGAGCGCGTCGGGGTGGCGCAGATCAGGCTCTACCGGCCGTTCCCGGCCCGCGAGCTGGCGCAGGCGCTGCCGCCCTCCGTGCGGCAGGTTGCGGTCCTCGACCGGACGAAGGAGCCCGGCTCGCGCGGCGAGCCGCTCTTCCTCGACGTGCTGGCCGCGCTCAGCGAGGCCTCCGCCGAGGGCGAGCGACCGTTGATGCCCCGGGTGATCGGCGGGCGCTACGGGCTGTCCTCGAAGGAGTTCAGCCCGGGCATGGTGGCCGCGATCTTCGCCGAGCTCGAGCGCGAGCGTCCCAAGCGGCGATTCACGATCGGGATCGACGACGACGTGTCGGGCACGAGCCTGCCCCACGACCCCACCCTCGACATCGCGCCGCCGGGCACCGTGCAGGCGGTGTTCTTCGGCCTCGGGTCCGACGGGACCGTGGGCGCCAACAAGAACACGATCAAGATCCTCGGTGACGAGGGTCTGCACGCGCAGGGCTACTTCGTCTACGACTCCAAGAAGTCGGGCTCGCAGACGGTCTCGCACCTGCGCTTCGGTCCCGTGCCGATCCATGCGCCGTACCTGGTGGGGCAGGCCAGCTTCGTCGGGTGCCACCAGTTCGGGCTGCTCGAGCGCCCCGAGGTGCTCGGCCGCGCCGCCCCGGGAGCCACCCTGCTGCTCAACACCCGTCACCCGGCGGACGAGGTCTGGGACGTCCTCGCGCGCCCGATCCAGGAGCAGATCCTGGCCAAGCGGCTCGAGCTCTACGTGATCGACGCCGGGCGCATCGCGCGCCAGGCCGGGCTCGCCGGGCGGACCAACACGGTGCTCCAGACCTGCTTCTTCGCGATCTCCGGCGTGCTCGAGCGCGAGCAGGCGATCGACCGCATCAAGTCCTCGATCGCCAAGACCTACGGTCACCGCGGCGCCGAGGTGGTGGAACGCAACCTCGCCGCGGTGGACAGCGCGCTCGATGGGCTCCAGCGGATCACGCTCCCCGACGAGGCCACGTCGACCCACGACGAGCAGCCGATCGTGCCCGAGCACGCGCCCGAGTTCGTGCGCACGGTCACCTCCGCCATGATGGCCGGCCGCGGTGACGAGCTGCCGGTGAGCGCGCTTCCGGTGGACGGCACCTACCCGAGCGGGACGACCAAGTACGAGAAGCGCAACATCTCCGAACTCGTCGCCGTCTGGGACCCCGACCTGTGCATCCAGTGCGGCAACTGCAGCTTCGTGTGCCCGCACAGTGTCATCCGCTCGCGCCTGTTCGAGCCATCGGAGCTCGACAGGGCTCCCGACTCGTTCCAGTCCGCGCCGCTCAACGCGCCCGGGCTGCCCGACCGCCGCTACACGCTGCAGGTCTACGTGGAGGACTGCACCGGCTGCCGGCTGTGCGTCGAGGCCTGCCCGGTCTCGGGCGGCGGCGATCCCGTGCACAAGGCGATCAACCTCGAGGCGCGCGCGCCGCGCGTGGAGGCCGAGCGCGAGAACATCGCGTTCTTCGAGCAGCTGACGCCCAACGACCGCTCGCGCGTGGACTTCGGCACGGTCCGCGGCACGCAGTTCCTCGAGCCGCTGTTCGAGTTCTCCGGCGCGTGCGCGGGCTGCGGCGAGACCCCGTACCTCAAGCTGCTCACGCAGCTGTTCGGCGACCGGTTGACCGTGGCCAACGCCACCGGCTGCTCATCGATCTACGGTGGCAACCTGCCCACCACGCCGTGGGCGGTCGATGCCAACGGCCGTGGCCCGGCCTGGTCGAACTCGCTGTTCGAGGACAACGCCGAGTTCGGCCTGGGCCTGCGCCTCGCGGCCGACCGCCACACCGACCTCGCCCGCCGCCGCCTGGCCGACGTGCGCGAGCAGATCGGCGCCGACCTCGTGGACGAGATCCTGCAGGCCCCGCAGCTGCGCGAGTCGGAGCTGCGCGCGCAGCGCGAGCGCATCGCCGAGCTCGAGCGCCGGCTCGACGGGCTCGACGACGAGCTGGTGGCCGACCTGCGCAGCGTGATCGACCACCTCATCCAGCGCAGCGTGTGGATCGTCGGCGGCGACGGCTGGGCCTACGACATCGGCTCCGGAGGCCTCGATCACGTGCTGGCCAGCGGACAGAACGTCAACGTGCTGGTGCTCGACACGGAGGTCTACTCGAACACGGGCGGGCAGATGTCCAAGGCCACGCCGCTCGGGGCGGTGGCCAAGTTCGCGGCGGCCGGCAAGACCATGCCGACGAAGGACCTCGCGCTGCAGGCGATCGCGCTCGCCAACGTCTACGTCGCCCGAGTGGCGATGGGCGCCGATCCCCAGCAGACGCTCACCGCCTTCCGCGAGGCCGAGGCGTACGACGGCCCGTCGCTCGTCATCGCCTACAGCCACTGCATCGCCCACGGCTACGAGATGCAGGACGGGCTCGACCAGCAATATCGCGCTGTCGCCAGCGGCCACTGGCCGCTGATCCGCTACGACCCGGTGGTCAGAGCGGCCGACGGCAACCCGTTCCTGCTCGACTCACCCCGCCCGCGGATGCCGCTGGCCGACTACCGCAAGGGCGAGCTGCGCTTCCGCGCCCTCGCCAACGCCGACCCCGAAGAGGCCGAGCGCCTGCTCGCACTCGCCCAGCAGGCGGCCAACCGGCGCTGGCAGACCTACGAGGAGATGGCCACCCGCAGCGCGAGCCAGTTCCCGGCCGACGCCCGCAGGGATCGCTGATGGAGCTCTCCACCACCTACATGGGGCTCGCCCTGCGTAACCCGCTCGTGGCGTCGGCGTCGCCGCTGTCGTACACCGTCGACGGCGTCCGGCGCCTGGCGGACGCGGGCGTCGGCGCGGTCGTCCTGTTCTCGCTGTTCGAGGAGCAGTTGCGTGAGGAGGCCGCGCGCAACGCGGGGCTCGTCGACGGACCCGCCGAGAGCTTTCCCGAGGCGCTGGACTACGTTCCGCAGGTGGTCAAGCAGGACGCCGGCCCGCGCGGCTACCTGAGCCTGCTCGAGCGCTCCGCCGCCGCCGTCGAGGTTCCGGTGATCGCGAGCCTCAACGGCGTCACGCCCGAAGGCTGGACCGACTACGCGCGGGCGATGCAGAACGCCGGCGCCGCGGCCATCGAGCTCAACATCTACCACCTCCCGGGCGACCCCCGCACTGCTGCCCGCGAGGTCGAGCAGCGCCACGTCGACGTCCTGCAGCGCGTGAAGTCCGCGGTCACCGTGCCGGTGGCCGTGAAGCTCAGCCCGTACTTCAGCTCGATCGGCGAGATGGCGCTGCGACTCGACGAGGCGGGGGTGGACGCGCTCGTGCTGTTCAACCGGTTCCTCCAGCCCGACATCGACCCGGAGGAGCTAGCGCTCTCGTCCAGCGTCGCGCTCTCGAGCACCGCCGACGCGCGACTGCCGCGGACCTGGATCGCGCTGCTGCGCGGACAGGTCCGCGCCGCGCTCGCGGCCACCGGGGGCGTCGAAGCGCCCGCCGACGTCGCCAAGTACCTGCTCGCAGGCGCCGATGTCGTGATGACCGCCTCGGCCCTGCTGCGACACGGAACCGAGTACGCGGGCGCACTGCTCGACGGGCTGTCCGGCTGGATGGCGCGCAAGGGATTCCGATCGGTCGACGACGTGCGCGGCATGCTCTCCGTGCCACACGACGTCGACCCGGCGACATACGAGCGCACGGGCTACGTCCGCGCGCTGCGAACCGCCAACGCTCGCGCCCACGGCCCTTGGTGACCAGCGCACGAAATGCGGGCTCGTCCTGTGACTCCGCGAACCGGGGGAACTACGTTCCCGACCTGCGGAGCGACCCCGATGGCGCCGCGCCGCAGCCGGAATAGCGTCGGGATCACGATGAACGCGACCGCGACCAACAGCAGCGTCGACGCCGGCCGACGGCGCGCGCGAACGGTTGACCGGCTCCGCCCCCGGCGCGAGCCGCCGCTCCGCGACACGACGGCTCCGGCGCGGCGCGGCCGGACCCAGCCCCGCGACGACGGATCGCACACCCCGCCGCATGGCGACGCCGTACTGCCCCGTCGGAACCCGGCGCGGTAGGCGTGATCCCGACGTCCACGCGAAGCGCCGGTATCGACGGCGGTCTCGAACTCGCGCGCCCGCTGTATCGGCATTCGCGCGACGAGCTCGACCGCGAACAGCCCAGCCACGCGGCCCGGAAGTCGATGACGATGCAACTCGACACTCGTTGAGTTGTATATAGTCTACGCTTGTACAACCGTTAAGTTGTGATACAGTGGCCCTCGATGTCAACGACTCCTCTCGTGCCGCACCCGCTGCCGGACCTCCTGGCCGACCTGATCGCCCAGCGCTTCAAGGTCCTCTCGGAGCCGATGCGGATCAAGCTGCTCGACCGGCTGCGCGACGGCGCGGCAACGGTGCACGAACTCACCGAGGCGCTCGGCGCCTCCCAGCAGAACGTCTCCAAGCACCTCGGCGTCCTTCTGCAGGCCGGCATGGTGAGTCGCACCAAGCAGGGCACCTCGGCGCGCTACGCGATCGCCGATCCAGACGTCTTCGCTCTCTGCGAGCAGGTGTGCGGCGGCATCCGCCGGCAGGCCGTCGAGCTCGACGCGCTCCTGCAGGGGACCGTCTCCGAGTGATGCCCTCGATCTGCCGCACGCGCGGAGCCGGCTGGCCGCTGGAGCGCGCACTGTTCGCCATGGCGGGCACGGTGGCGCTGGCCAGTGCGGTGCTGGCGGCCACCGTCTCGGAGTGGTTCCTTCTCCTCACCGCCTTCGCCGGCGCAAGCCAGTGGCTGTACGCCGCCGTCGGCGTCTGCCCGGCGTCGCTCATCGTCGAGCGGGTCGGCCACCTTCGTTCCGCGATCTACACCGATACGGAGGCACAGGGCCGATGACCGATGTCGGACCGATCGGGCGGCTGGGCCGCTTCATGGCGCAGCACTTCGCCCTCGTCGCCACCGCCTGGGTCGTCGTGGCCGTCGGGCTCGGCGTCTTCGCCCCGAAGGTAGAGCACGCGCTCTCGGGCGCCGGCTGGGAGGCCACCGGCTCCGAGTCCGTCAAGGCGCGCGAGCTGATCGACCGCAACTTCAACGGCCTCGGCTCCTACGGGCTGATGGTGGTCGTGCACTCGCAGGAGGCGAAGGTCGGCGACCCCCGGTTCGCGTCCTCGCTGACCAAGGTCGAAGGCATCCTGCGCTCCAGCGACGCCGTGACGACCGTCGTGCCGCCGCGCCCGGGCTTGACGATCTCCGAGGACGGCCACACCGCCGTCGTGCAGGCCGGGGCCGCGAACAACGCCAACGACATGGTCCGCGCGGCGGACGACCTCAAGGGCGAGCTGGCCGGCGCCGGCGGGCAGGGCGTGCAGGTGAGCCTCACGGGCGCGCCCGGAATGTGGTCGGACTTCAACGAGGCCAACAAGACGTCGATGATGAAGTCCGAGCTGATCTCCTGGCCGGTGACGCTGGGCATCCTCGTGCTCGCCTTCGGGTCGCTGGTCGCCGCCGGGCTGCCGCTGATGCTCACGATCATCGGACTCGTCGCCGCGGCCGGGTCCCTGTATCTCGGCGCCCAGGTGATGGACATCTCGATCTGGGCGATGAACTTCGCCCTGATGTTCGCGCTCGCGCTCGGGATCGACTACGCCCTGTTCATCGTCTACCGCTTCCGCGG
>DASTIC010000017.1:0-3611 GCA_035717845.1 Solirubrobacteraceae bacterium | reverse complement strand
CGAGGGCGGTCATGTCGAGGTAGTTCCAGACGCCTCCCATTTGCTCGTCACCACGGGCGTCGATGAAGTAGGTGCGGAAGATGCGGCCGTCGCGGCGAATGAAAGCGTTGGTCCCGTGCCACTCGTCGACGTCGAAGTCCTTGTCGAAGTCGTCGGTGAGCGAGTACCACGGGATGAGCTCCCAGCCCATGCGCTGCTTGAGGCTCCGGATCGCCTCCTGGGGCGCGCGCGAGACGTACGCGAGCGTCGTGTCGCGCGCGTTCAGGTGGCCGGGGTGGGCGACCTGGTCGGCGACCATCGAGCAGCCCACGCACGCCCGCTCGGGGTACGCGTCGCCACGCTCCGGGTTCGCGTAGGTGGTGACCTCCGGCCCGTAGAAGGCGCGGTAGACGATCAGCTGCCGGCGCCCCTCGAACAGGTCGAGCAGGCTGACCGGGCCGTCGGGGCCCTCGAAGCGGTAGTCCTTCTCGACGGCCATCCAGGGCATCCGGCGCCGCTCGGCGGCCAGGGCGTCACGGGCGCGGAGCAGCGCCTTCTCCTTCACGAGCAGCTTCTCGCGCTCGGCGGTCCACTCCTGCGGCGAAACGATCGTCGGGGTCTGCATCGTCTGTCTCCTTTGTGTGGTGATTACGCGGTCGCCGGCTCGGCGTCGCCGACGGCGACGGGCTCACGGGTGCGGCCGAGCAGCAGGCCCGCCGCCACCATCCCGAGCACCGCGACGGCGATCGCCACCGCGAAGGCGGACCGATAGCCCTCGGTGAGCGCGGCCAGGTCGGCGCCCTGCGCGCCGGACACGGCGGCCGTGGACAGCAGCGCCACGCCGACCGCGCCGCCGATCTGGAAGGAGGCGTTGTTCAGGCCCGAGGCCAGCCCGGCCTCGGACTCGGGCACGCCGGTCAGCGAGGCGATCGAGCCGGCGACGTAGGCCGCGCCGGTGCCCAGCCCAAGCGGCACGAGGGCGAAGAACAGGTCGCCGAAGTAGCTGCCGCCGACCGACACCTGCGTGAGCAGCAGGCTGCCCAGGCCGGTCAGCCCGACGGCGGCGACCGCGACGCGCCGCACGCCGCCCTTGGTCGCCATCGCCTGGGCGGTGAAGGTGCCGACCCCCGCGGTCAGCGGCATCACGACCGAGGCGAGGCCGAACTGGACCGGCGACCAGCCGAGCACCTCCTGGGCGTACTGGGTGAGGACGAACGGGACGCCGAACGCCATCGTGCCCAGCGCGAGCAGCACGAGGTTGCCGCCCACCAGCGCGCGCGAGCGGAACACGGCCGGCGGCGCCAGCGGCGCCGCCGAGCGCGCCTCGATGCCGGCGAACGCCGCGGTCAGCACCGCCGCCAGCGCCAGCAGGCCGAGCGTCCGGGCGCTGCCCCACCCGGCCTCGGGAGCCTCGACGACGGCATAGACCAGCGCCACCAGCGCGGCCGTGATCGTCACCGCGCCGGCGACGTCGAAGCGCCCGGCCGTCCCGCGGCTGTCGCGCAGGAGCACCGGGCTCAGCGCGGCCACGGCGGCGGCGACGGGCACGTTGATGAAGAAGATCCACTCCCAGCCCAGGCCGTCGGTGATCGGGCCGCCGATCAGCCAGGCCGCGGTCCCGCCGACGGCGCCGGTCGAGCCCCAGAGCCCGAGCGCCTTGTTGCGCTCGGCGCCCTCCGGGAACGTCGTCATCACGATCGAGAGCGCGGTCGGCGTCATGATCGCCGCCGCCACGCCCTGCACGGCGCGGGCGACGAGCAGCGTCTCACTCGTGCCGGCCAGGCCGGCGGCGAGTGAAGCGAGCGCGAACAGGCCGGTGCCGGCGACGAACATCCGGCGCCGGCCCAACAGGTCCGACGCGCGCCCGCCGAGCAGGAGCAGCCCGCCGAAGCTGAGCAGGTACGCGCTCAGGACCCACTGCAGGTCCCCGGACGAGAACGCCAGGTCCGCGTCGATCGAGGGCAGGGCGACGACCACGATCGCGGAATCCAGGATGACCATGAAGAACGCCGTGCACAGCAGTGCCAAGGCCTTCCACCGGCGAGGATCAGGTTGTTCGGACATACCGCCTCCGTGTCGATGTCGCCGCCCGAATCGGCGGCCTCATCAACACGTCGCGGCACGGTGGGCCGTTTGGACAGCCCGGCGAGATTTCTTCTAGAGCACGATGTTGTCCACGAACCCGCCGTCGACGCGGATCGCCCCGCCGGTGGTCGCCGACGCCTCCTCCGAGGCCAGGTAGGCGCACAGGTTGGCGATCTCGGCGGGCTCGATCAGCCGCCCGATCAGCGACGTCGGGCGGTGCTCGCGCACGAACTTCGCCGACGCCTCGTCCCAGGGCAGGTCGGTCCCGACGAGCTCGCGCACGAAGTCCTCGACGCCCTCGGTGTGCGTCGGCCCGGCGATCACGGCGTTGACGGTCACGCCCGTGCCGGCCACGACCTTCGCGAACCCGCGCGAGACGCCGAGCAGCGCCGTCTTGGTGACGCCGTAGTGGACCATCTCCTCCGGGATCACCACCGCGGAGTCCGAGGCCATGAACTGCACGCGGCCCCAGCCGCGCGCCGCCATCCCGCGGATGTAGTGCCGCGTGAGGCGGATGCCGGACATGACGTTGACGTCCCAGTAGCGCTGCCACTCGTCGTCGTCGACCTCGAGCAGCGGCTTCGGGCCGAAGATCCCGAGGTTGTTGACCAGGATGTCGACCTCGGGCAGCGCCGCGAACAGCGCGTCGGCGTCGCTGACGACGTCCACGGCGGCGGCCTCGAAGCGCGCGTCCGGCTGCTCGCCCCGCAGCTCGGCGACCGCCGCCTCCACCCGCTCGCGCGAGCGCCCGTTGACGTGCACCACGGCCCCGCACTCCGCGAGCCGCGCCGCGATCGCGCGCCCGATGCCCTGGGTGGACCCGCTCACGAACGCGGTCTTTCCGTCCAGATCGATTCTCATCGCTCAGCTTTCCGGTGTTGGGGGTTCAGTTCTCAGCCGTTCGGTCGATGACCGTGGGCAACATGAGCCCCGAACCCAATTGGGCTTGGCCTCCGGTCGGTCAGGTGGACGAGCCGCACCGCACGCCGCTGTGGCTGATCCGCACGCTCGCCACCGCGCTCGCCGAGGAACAGCCGAGCGCCGAGCACCGCCGGCACGTCGCGCGCCAGATCGCGCGCACGGCCGAGGAGCTCGAGCAGTCGCTCTCGGCACGCTAGCCCGGCTGCGCCCGCATCAGCGTCCACGCGGGTGGCGTGCCGCCACGTCGGCGACCGCGGAGTCCGTGATCGGCTGGCGCAGCAGCGCCAGCGACGCGTGCAGCAGCAGGAAGATCCCCCACACGAAGATCGTCCAGCCGGGCCAGAAGTAGTCGCCGAACCCGGTAACGAACCAGATCACGAGCATCCCGACCTGGAAGACGGCGAAGACGGCCGCGTGCGTGATCAGCCCGCGCCGCCGCCGCAGCCGCAGGATCGCCGCCGCGCGGTCGTCGAACACGACCCCGCGCTCGGAGTCGCGACGGTCGACGAGGTCGGCCGGCAGCTCCGCCCGCACGCGCGTCCCCTCGCCGACGGGTGACACGACGTCGAGCGAGCCGTCGAGCGCCGCGATCCGGTCCGTCAGGCCCCGCAGCCCGCTCCCCCGCG
>DASTIC010000016.1:0-42876 GCA_035717845.1 Solirubrobacteraceae bacterium | reverse complement strand
CTCCGGCTCGCAGGCGTGAAAGGAGGACTGTTTCGTCGTCCACCGCATCGCTGAACGTACCGCTCGGGCGGCACACAGGCTACGGCTCATGCCCGCAGCGCGCGCTCGGCCGCTCGGGTCATCGCCGTCGAGCTCTAGCTGCGCGCCGGGCTCGAAAGCGAACCGTGCGGCCGTCGTGTCGCTCAGACGCACTACATCGACACGCGTCTTATCTGGAGCCCGAGTCTCGTCGGGCGATCCGCCGGGCGTCCTGCAGCTGCGAGCTACGCGAGGCTCATGTCCTCAACCGGCAGCGAGCCGCGCGGCGAGACGATCGAAGAAGCGCGACCATCCGTAGCGGGCGGCGCTGGTCTGGGCGGGCGAAAGCGAGCCGCGCTGCTCGAACCGCATCTCCGTCCGGCTTTCGCCTACCTCCGCCAGCTCGACGATCACGAGCGCGTGCCCCGCATCTGGCGGCGGTAGGTCGCTCATCGTGAAGACGACCCGCTCGGGCTCGACGAGCTCTCGGTACTCCCCGTGCCACGCGACCTCGCCCCCGCGCATGCGCATCGTCAGCCGCCACGCGCCGCCGACGGGCACGTCCATCGCCACCGACGACGGCGGCACCTCACCCTCGGCGCCACCGAACCAGTCCGCGAACCGGTCTGGCTCGGTCCATTCGCGCCAGACGCGCTCGCGCGGCGCTTCGAAGACGCGCGTGATTGAGATGGGATCAGTCATTGAAGCGGCATCCAGGGCTGCGGTTCAGCCGCTCGCGCCGGCACCCTCGTCCACGAGCGCCTCGAGGCCGGTGTCGACGCCCCGCGCGAGCACGATCACCGGGCAGCGCGCCTCGCTCACGACCCGGTGCGAGACGCCGCCGAGCAGCACGGCCCGGGCCGGGCCATATCCCCGTGAGCCGCAGATCAGCAGATCGAGCTGTTCCGACGCGGCGATCAGGAAGTCGCCCGGGTCGCCCACGCTTACGTCTGGCTCGATCTCGATGTCGCTCACGCCGCTCGTCGCCGCCTCCACGGCCTGCTCTGCCGAGACGCGGAGCGCGCTCGTGAACTCCTCGTAGCGCGTCGCCGGCGTCAGAGCATCGCCGCCGCCGTACGTCTCAGTCGCGGGGCGCTCCTTCGCCGCGCTGAGCACCCGCAGCTTCGCTCCCGAGCGCCGTGCCAGCGCGAGGGCGTTGTCGAGCGCGTCGCGGCCCTCGGCCGTGTCGACGTATCCCACGCCGATCGTGCGCAGCCCGTCCCCCCGCTGCCAGGAGCGTGGGACAACCGCGATCGGGCAGGGCGCGCCGTGCATGAGGCGCTGGGCGGTCGAACCGGGCACCACGCGTCCGATCCCTCCGCGCTCGGTCGAGCCGACTACGAGCAGCCCGGCTCCGAGCTCCTCGGCGGCTTCGTGCAGTGCGCGGGCCGGGCTCGTACCGGGGAGCGAGCGGCAGTCGGCGTCGACGCCCTGTTCCCGAAGCTCCTCGGCGAGGCGATCCAAGATCTCGCCCCAACCCTCGTCGAGCTGCTCCTCGATGACCTCCGCACCCGCGCGACCAAGTCCCGCCGCGCCGCTGTGCACGGCGGCGACGATCAGGCGAGCGCCCGTGAAGCTCGCGGCGGCGAGACCGAACTCGAGCGGGGCTCGATCGCCGCGCCCGGGGTGGTATCCGACGAGGATGGGCTTGGTCATGGCGCGATCGTCTCCTTCGACTACAGCGGGATCTGCGACCCCATCGTGATCGTGCGCTCGGGCGGGAGGCCGAAGTACTCGATCGGGTTGGCGGCGTTGTGGGATAGCGCGAACAGCCGCTTGCGCAACCGGCGCATGCCGGGGGCGTCGGTCACGCGGATGGTCGCACGCGAGAGGAAGTACGTGGGGCCCTCCACGTCGATGTCGCACTCGAGCCCATTCTCGTTCGCCAGGCGGAGGGCTTGCGGGACGTTCGGCTCCTCCTGGAAGCCGAAGCGCGCCGTCACATGCGCGATGTTGTCGTCGTTGAAGCCGAGGTCGTCGATCCTGACGCGATCGCCGGGCTGCACGCGCGGCACCGTCTCCGACTGCACGGTGACGATGACGACGCGCTCGTGCAGCACATGGTTGTGCTCGACGTTCGCCCGTAGCGCGAGCGGCGTCGTCTCCTTGGACGGATTGAGGAACACCGCCGTGCCGGACACGCGCTGGAGCGGCGGATCCAGCGCGTGCAGCTCGGCCACGAACTCACGCAGCGGACCCTCTTGGCGGACCCGGTTCGCGCGCACGATCTCGCTCCCCCGATGCCAGGTCGTCATCGTCAGATAGAGGCCACCCGCGATGACCAGCGACAGCCAGCGTTCGCGACCGTCGCCAGGCGGGTCGAGATGCGTCAGGTGCAGGTGAGCGACGCACCCGTCTACGCCAGCGAGAAGGGCCATCGAGGCGTTCGACAACGCGTTCCGGTCGAACGAGCGCTCATGACGTTTTTCGAAACCCAGGCCATGAACCGGGCACACACCCTGGTCGTCCGGAACGACCAGGGAGTTGACCCGTGACCCACGGGCGCGACGCGCAGACGAGCCCAGCAGGCTTGAGGGCGTCATCGGAACCATCCCAGCAAGGACTCGAAAGGAGACCCTCATGAGCATCCTCCAAGGCGAGGTGGGCACCGACGTACGTCCTTTCCAGGTCGACATCCCCGAAGCGGCGCTCGCTGAGCTGCGACGCCGGATCGAGGCGACGCGCTGGCCCTCTAAAGAGCTCGTTGCAGACCGCTCCCAGGGCGTGCAGCTGGCGACACTTCAGGCGCTCGCCCGCTACTGGACGACCGAGTACGACTGGCGCAAGTGCGAGGCGCGCCTGAACGCGCTGCCCCAGTTCACGACCGAGATCGACGGGGTCGAGATCCACTTCATCCACGTCAGGTCGCGGCATGAGAATGCGCTGCCGCTGATCATGACGCACGGCTGGCCCGGCTCGGTCATCGAGCTGCTCGAGACCGTCGGCCCGCTGACCGACCCGACCGCCCACGGCGGCACCGCCGACGACGCATTCCACCTGGTGCTGCCGTCCCTGCCTGGCTACGGGTTCTCCGGAGAGCCGGCCGAGCTCGGCTGGGACGCCAGCCGCACCGCACGCGCGTGGGCGGAGCTGATGCACCGCCTCGGCTACACCCGCTATGTCGCCCAGGGCGGCGACGTGGGTGCCCTCGTCACGGACCTGATGGGCCGCCAGGCGCTCGAGGGTTTGGTCGGCTACCACCTGAACCTGCTGACTGCGGTGCTCGCAATCGGCGATCAACTGCCCAAGGAATCCGAACAGGAACGCGCAGCGGCCGAGGCGGTTGCGACGTTCAGGCAGGACGGCTTCGGCTACTTCCTCGAGATGGCCACCCGGCCACAGACAATCGGCTACTCCCTGTTGGATTCCCCCGTCGGGCTGGCGGCCTGGTTGCTCGACCACGACACGGACAGCTACTACAAGATCTCCCGCGCGTTCGTCGACGGCGAGCCCGTGGGCAGTCTCACCCGGGAGAGCATCGTCGACAACATCACGCTGTACTGGCTGACCGGCACCGCACCGTCGGCGGCCCGGTCGTACTGGGAGGACGGACGAGCGCTGGCCGTAGCGCTTGCGAGCGGCCAGGCTCCTCCGGCGGTCACCGTGCCGGTCGGCTTCACGACGTTCCCCGGCGAGATCTGGGCTTCCCCGCGCAGCTGGGTCGAGGCGGTCTACCCCGACCTCGCCTACTTCAACGAGGTCGAGACGGGCGGCCACTTCGCCGCCTGGGAAGAGCCGGAGCTCTTCTCCACCGAGATGCGGGCTGCATTCAGCTCGCTGCGCTGAGGACGTGTCCCCGCACGTGCACCTGCCCTCGCTCGGCGGGGCGACCGGGTGGCTCAATACCGAGCCGCTCGGGCCCGCCGAGCTGCGGGGCCATGTCGTCCTCGTCAACTTCTGGACGTGGACATGCATCAACTGGCTGCGCCAGGAGCCGTACGTGCGAGCCTGGTCGCGGGCCTACCGGGACGACGGGTTGGTCGTCATCGGCGTCCACACGCCAGAGTTCTCGTTCGAGCACGACATCGACGGCGTGCGGCGCGCGACGAACGAGCGCGCGATCGACTACCCGGTCGCGGTCGACAACGACTACGAGATCTGGAGTGCCTTCGCGAACCGCTACTGGCCGGCGCTCTACTTCGTCGATACCGACGGCATCATCCGCGACGAGCACTTCGGCGAAGGACGCTACGAGCAGTCGGAGCGGGTCATCCAACGGCTGCTCGGCGTCGAGCGCGAGCTGGTCTCGGTCGAAGGAGTCGGCGTGGAGGCGGCAGCCGATTGGGACCACCTCTACACGCCCGAGACGTACCTGGGCTACGGTCGCAGCGGGCGCTCGAACCACTGGATGCTCGACGGCGAGTGGACGATCGAGCCCGAGAACGTCGTGCTCGAGCGGGCGGGCGGGAGCATCACCTGCCGGTTCCACGCGCGCGACGCGCACCTCGTGCTGTCGCCCGGAACGCGAGGGCCGATTCCCTTCCACGTGCGTCTCGACGGTGAGCCGCCGGGCCCCTCGCACGGCGTCGACGTCGACGAGGACGGGACCGGCCTGCTGGTGGACGGCCGCATGTACCAGCTCGTGCGCCAGCACGACGCCGTCCGCCCCCGGACGCTGAAGATCACGTTCCTCGAGCCCGGCGCCGAGGCGTACGCGTTCACGTTCGGGTAGTCGCTCGGAGCGCCCACGGAGCATCGCCCGTCGGTTAGCGTTGCGGCGCCATGGCCGCTGCCACCCTCGCGCCCGAGTTTCTGAACCGGAACAGCGAGCGGGAGCACCTCGACACGCTCTTGGCGGACGTGCGTGCGGGCCAGAGCGCCGCCCTGGTGCTCCGAGGGGAGGCCGGCGTCGGCAAGACCGCGTTGCTGCGGCACGCCGCGCAGCAGGCTTCCGGTTTCCGGGCCGCAAAGATCGCCGGTGTGGAGGCTGAGATGGAGCTGGCGTTCGCGGGGATGCACCAGCTGTGCGCGCCGATGCTCGGCAGGCTCGACGCGCTTCCCGCGCCGCAGCAGGAGGCTCTGCGGGTCGCGCTCGGCGTGGCGACGGGGAACCCTCCCGACCGGTTCCTGATCTCGCTCGCGACGCTCAGCCTGCTGTCCGCTGTCGCCGAGGAGCGCCCGCTGCTGTGCCTGGTGGACGACGCGCAGTGGCTCGACGACGCCTCCGCCCAGATCCTGACGTTCGTGGCCCGGCGGCTGGTGGCCGAGTCCATCGCGATGGTGTTCGCGGTTCGCGAGCCGGCTACGGCGCGGCATTTCGAGGCCCTGCCGCAGCTGCGGATGCAAGGGCTCGACGAGGGTGCCGCTCACGCCCTGCTCTCGCGGGCCATCCCCGGCCGGATCGATGCTCGCGTCCGCGACCGGATCGTCGCCGAGGCGCGCGGCAATCCCCTCGCCCTGCTGGAGCTGCCACGCGGGATCAGCGCCATGGACCTTGCGGGCGGCTACGAGGTTCCGCCGGTGGCGGACCTCGCCGGGCGTCTGGAGAGCCATTACCGGGTGCGGATCGAAGCACTGCCGGAAGCGTCGCAGCGGTTGCTGCTGCTGGCGGCGGCCGACCCTGTCGGCGACGCGGCGCTCGTCTGGCGTGCGGCCGGCCACCTCGGGATCGGTGCCGACGAGCTCCGGCCCGCGGAGGACGCTGAGCTGCTGACGATTGAAGCGCGGGCCCGGTTCCGCCATCCGCTGGTGCGCTCGGCCGTCTATCGAGCGGCGTCGGCGGCGGACCGGCGAGCGGTCCACCGGGCGCTCGCCGAGGCAACCGATGCGCACAGTGACGCCGATCGTCTCGCCTGGCATCGTGCTGCGGCCGCGGAAGGGCTCGACGAGGACGTCGCCTCCGAGCTCGAGCGCTCCGCGGATCGTGCGAGAGCACGCGGTGGACTCGCCGCCGCCGCGGCGTTCCTCCGGCGCTCGGTCGCGTTGACGCCTGACCGCGACCGACGAGTCCAGCGCGGCTTGGCGGCCGCGCAGGCGAGCTCGCAGGCCGGCGTGTTCGATGCCGCTCTCGAGATGCTGGCGATCGTCGAAGGCGCGCCACTTGAAGCTCTCCAGCGCGCTCGCTTGGACCTGCTGCGCGGGCAGATCGCGTTCGCCCAGGGATCGGCCGCTGACGCAGCATCGCTCCTGCTGGCCGCGGCGCAGCGGCTCGAGCGGCTCGACCTCGCGCTGGCTCGCGAGACCTATCTGGACGTCTGCGGCGCCGCCATGTTCGGAGGACCGCAGAGCGCCGGCGACCTGCTCGGG
Source organism: Solirubrobacteraceae bacterium (assembly GCA_035717845.1). Lineage (GTDB taxonomy): Bacteria > Actinomycetota > Thermoleophilia > Solirubrobacterales > Solirubrobacteraceae > DASSUW01. The sequence goes on along the minus strand of DASTIC010000016.1, from coordinate 36,612 downwards.
GCGAGCCGCGCCGTCAGAGCGTTGCCCCGTCCGACGGGACCGCCGCGTGCCGTGGACACGCTGCTCGACGGCATCGCGCTGCTGGTCACGGACGGCCGCGCCGCCGCCGCTCCGACGCTGCTTCGCGCCACGAGCGCCTTCTCCCGAGACGATGTTTCCGTCGACGAGTGCCTTCGCTGGGGCCCTCTCGCGACGGCGGCAGGCAACGCCCTCTGGGACGACGAAGGAGTGCGCGCGGTGTGCGCCCGTCAGCTCCAGATCGCGCGCGACGCCGGCGCCTTGGGTCAAGTGCCCCCGGTCCTGCTCGCCCTCGGCAACGCGGCCGCCCGTGGCGGCGACTTCGTCGCCACCGCCTCGCACATGGCGGAGGGAAGCGCGATCACCGAGGCGACCGGCACCCGCCTCCCGCCGTACACGGAGGTGCTGGTCCTGGCGCTGCGCGGCCGCGAGGCCGAAGCTGTAAGCCTGATCGAGCGTACGATCGAGCGGGCCGACGATGTGCGGCAGGGCCTCGCGGCGACGACCGCGCACTGGGCGGCCGCGATCCTCTACAACGGCCTCGGCCGCTACGAGGACGCGCGCGCGGCGGCGGAGGCAGCCATCTCCGCCCCGCTCGACATGTTCGCCGCGATGTGGGCGCTGCCGGAGCTGGTCGAGTCGGCCGCACGTACCAAGGCGGCCGACGTCGCGCGCGATGCGGTCGAGCGACTGACGGAGACGACGCGACCCGCGGGCACCGACTGGGGCCTCGGCGTCGAGGCACGGTCGCGAGCGCTGGTGAGCGACGGCCCCGTCGCGGAGGGGTTCTACCGGGAGGCGGTCGAGCGCCTGCGACGCACGAAGCTGCGTGCGGATCTCGCCCGCTCGCATCTTCTCTACGGCGAGTGGCTCCGCCGCGAGCACCGCCGAGTCGACGCGCGCGCCCAGCTCCGCGCCGCGCACGACCAATTCACGTCGATGGGGATGGATGCGTTCGCCGAGCGCGCACATACCGAGCTCTCGGCCACGGGCGGCAACGCGCGTAAGAGGACCGTCGAGATGCGGGACGAGCTGACTTCGCAGGAGCGGCACATCGCGCAGCTGGCCCGCGACGGGCTGTCGAACCCGGAGATCGGTGCGCGGCTCTTCCTCAGCCCGCGCACCGTCGAGTGGCACCTACGCAAGGTGTTCACCAAGCTCGAGATCCACTCTCGCCACGAGCTTTCCAGCGCGTTGCCGAGCTCCGAGTCCGAGCTGGCCATGGCCGTTGTCCAGCCGTAGACCGAGTTTCGCTCAGCTCGTGATGTCGGCCAGCGTGGCACGAGCGCCACGCGCGTGCAGTGACTCGAGCGTCGAGCGGTAGGCCGCCATGAACCGCGCGTTGTCGACGAGGTCGCCGAACACCTCACGGTTGGCGACGAACGCGTCGGGATCCGCGCGCTGCCGCTGCGCCAGCGGGACGAGCGTGTCCGCCATCCGGTCGTCGACCGCAATCGGCCGGCCCTGCTCGTCGACGCCCTCCGCATACCGCGCCCAGCTGGCGACGATCGCCGCTGACCGGCGGAGCTCGCCGCCCGCGTCGAGCTGCCATCGGACCACCGGCAACACCCACTTGGGGATGCGATCCGAGCTCTCGGCGCACAGCCGCGCGATCGTGTCGCGGACCTGCGGGTTCGAGAAGCGCTCGATGAGCGTGCGCTTGTAGTCGTCCAAGTCGATGCCCGGCACGGGCGGGAGCGTGGGCGTCGCCTCCTCGTCCATATAGCCGAGCAGCAGACGCCGGAAGAGCGGGTCCTGTGCAGCTTCGTGGACGAGCCGGTAGCCGCAGAGGTAGGCGAAGTAGCAAAGCGCCTGGTGACCAGCGTTGAGCAGGCGCAGCTTCATCAGCTCGTAGGGCTCGACGTCGTCGACCAACTGCACGCCGGCCTCCTGGTACGGAGGGCGTCCAAGCGTGAAGTTGTCCTCGAGGACCCATTGCGCGAAGGGCTCGCAGACCACCGGCCAGCGGTCGTCGAAGCCGAAGCGCTCGCGGACCTCGGTGCGGTCGGCAGCGGTGGTCTGCGGCGTGATGCGGTCGACCATCGAGCTCGGGAAGCGCACCTCCCGCTCGATCCAGTCGCCGAGCTCGGCGTCGCGCAAGCGCGCGAAGGCGACGAAGGCCTGGCCGGCGACCGTGCCGTTGCCCTGCAAGTTGTCACACGACATCACCGTGAATGGCGCGACTCCACGCTGCCTGCGCCGCCGCAGCGACTCGACGACGAACCCGAACGCCGTCCGAGTGGGGCCTGTCGCCCGCAGGTCGTGCTGGACCGCCGGATCGCTCGCGTCGAATTCGCCGGTGACGTGATGCCGGTTGTAGCCGCCTTCGGTGATGGTCAGCGAGACGATCCGGGTGGTCTCGGCGCACATTCGCTCGATCACGGCCTCCGGGTCGTCGGGGGCGAACAGGTAGTCCACGATCGACCCGATGACGCGCGGCTCGTACGTGCCATCGCTGTGCTTGACGATCAGCGTGTAGAGGTGATCCTGGGCGGCGAGCGCCTCCTTCATCCGGCGGTCGCCGGGCAGAAGCCCGACCCCGCAGATCGCCCAGTCCAGCGCCTTGCCCTGGTTCATCAGCCGGTCGTGGTACATCGCCTGGTGCGCTCGGTGAAATCCTCCGACCCCGACGTGGACGACGCCGGGCACTGCCTGGCGTCGGTCGTAGTCGGGCGCCGGCACCCGTTCGCGAAGCCGCGACCGCATCGCGCCGCCGAGCGACAGGGTGCTCATGTGAGGCTTGCCCTTGCGGAAGTCACGCGGCCGCCGTCGCCGCCGAACAGGTGCGTCGTCCCGTCGAGCTCGAGCCCGATGCTGTCGCCCGGGTCGCCGTGGAAGGGCGGCGGCATCCGCGACACGAGGCTGACCGCGTCGCCCCGGTGGTCGAGCGCCATGTGGACGAACACCTCGGATCCCAGATCCTCGACGGTCCGGATCGTCGCGCGTAGCGGGCCCTCGCCGAGCCGCAGCGCTTCCGGCCGGAAGCCGAGCGTGATGTTCCCCGCGCCGTTGGACACGGCGGACTGCGCCCCGGAGTCGAGCGACAGCTCCGACGACCCCAGCCGCAGCGGACGCTCTTCGCCGAGCTCCACGAGGTTCATCGCCGGCGAGCCGATGAAGCCCGCCACGAACAGGTTGACCGGCTCGTGGTAGAGCGTCCCGGGGGCGTCGCACTGCTGGAGCACCCCGTCCTTGAGCACCGCCACCCGGTGCCCCATGGTCATGGCCTCGACCTGGTCATGGGTCACGTACACCGTCGTCACGCCGAGCCGCGCCTGTAGCTCGACCACCTCGGTCCGCGTCTGCACGCGCAGCTTGGCGTCGAGGTTCGAGAGCGGCTCGTCCATCAGGTAGACGGCCGGCTGGCGGACGATCGCCCGTCCCATCGCCACGCGCTGCCGCTGACCGCCGGACAGGTGCTTGGGCTTGCGATCGAGGTACGGCTCCAGATCCAGGATGCGCGCCGTCTCCTGCACGCGCGCGCGACGCTCCTCCTTCGGCACCCCCTGCTGCTTGAGGGCGAAGCCCATGTTCTCCGCCACCGACAGCTGCGGATACAGGGCGTAGTTCTGGAATACCATCGCGATGTCGCGGTCGCGTGGGCGCACGTTGCTGACGTCGCGCTCGCCGATCCGGATCACGCCGCCGTCGAGCGGCTCGAGCCCGGCGAGCATTCGCAGCGCCGTCGATTTCCCAGACCCCGACGGCCCGACGAGCACGAGCAGCTCGCCGTCGCCGACGTCCAGGCTCAGCCTGTCGACCGCCGCGACGTCCGTTCCCTCGTAGGTCCGGGTCGCCTGGTCGTACGTCACTGACGTCATCCGGGCCTCCTCACTTGATCGCTCCCATGGCCAGCCCGCGGATCATCCGCTTCTGGGCGATCCAGCCGGCCAGCACGACCGGGATGCACGCCAGCACCGACGCCGCCGACAGCTTCGCGAGGAAGTCGCCGCGGGTGCTGATGTTGGTCGTCACCCAGATCGGGACGGTCGAGCCGTCCACCGGGTTCAGCTGCACCGCGTAGAAGAACTCGTTCCAGGCGAAGATCACGCACAGCAGCGCTGTGGCCGCGATCCCTGGCGCCGCCATCGGCAGGATGATCGACGTCAGCTGGCCGCGCAGGCCGGCGCCGTCGATCTCGGCCGCCTCGATCAGCTCGCGCGGGATCTCCTGGAAGAACGAGCGCAGCATCCACACGGCCAGCGGCAGGTTGATGCCCGTGTAGAGGACGATCAGGACCAGCCGCGTGTTGAGCAGCTCGAGCTCCCGGGCCAGGATCCAGATCGGCAGGATCGAGGCGACCACCGGAAGGAACTTGGTGGAGATGAAGAAGAACAGCACGTCGCGCCACTTGTGCACGGGGCGGATGGCGAGCGCGTAGGCGGCCGGGATCGCCAGCGCGAGCACGATCACCGTCGAGATCAACACGATGACCGCCGAGTTCGCGAACGCCTCGCCGAAGGAGAGCAGTCCGCTGGCGCTCGCCGTCACCTCGTCGAATCGATCCAGCGTCGGGTCGAAGACGAGCTTCGGGGCGGTGTTCGCGTCCTGCTCGTCCTTGAACGCGTTGATCACCATCCAGAAGACGGGGAAGAAGAAGATGAGCCCGACGACCCACGCGAGCAGCCCGAAGGCGCGATTGACCCAGCGGCTCTCGCCGACCGCGACGGCGGACGCCTCGGCACTCATGCGGCCTCCTCACCTTTCAGGAGGTTGGACAGGACCCTCAGCGCGATCGTCGCGATGACGATCGAGGCGATGACGACCACGATGCTGTAGGACGAGGCCTGGCCGAACTCCCAGCCGCCGCCGATCGAGCGCTGGAACACGAAGTACGGCACGTTGGTCGAGCCCGGCCCGCCGCCGGTCATGACGGCGATCTGGTCGTAGACCTGGATCAGGTAGATGGTGCCGAGCAGGATGCCGAGCTCCATGTACGGTCGCAGGTGAGGGATCGTCAGCTGGCGGAAGGTCCCCCACGGCGTCGTCCCGTCGACCTTGGCGGCCTCCAGGACGTCGGATGGCTGGCTCTGCAGCCCGGCCAGCATGATCAGCATCATGAATGGCGTCCACTGCCAGATCAGCACGAGTCCGATCGAGAGCGTCGGATACCGGGACACGAACTCGACCGACGAGAAGCCGAGCTGCTCGATCACCCAGTTGATGACGCCGTAGAGCCCGTGGAACATCTGGTTCTTCCAGATCAGCCCCACGACGACGGGCATGAGGAGGAACGGCGTGATGATCAGGGTTCGCACCGCGCCCTGACCGAAGAACTTGCGGTCGAGCAGGACCGCGAACGCCGTCCCGAGCGCGATCGCGCCCAGGACCGGGAAGACGGTCAGCTGGACGCTCACCCACACCGCGTCCCGGAAGAAGTTGTCCTTGACGAGGTCGACGTAGTTGTCGAGGCCGACGAACTTGCTCGGCCCCGGCGGCACGACCTTCCAGTCCGTGAGGCTGTACCAGATGCTCATCACGAACGGGACCTGCGTGAGGACGATCGTGAAGAGCAGCGCCGGCAGCAGGGGGAGCCGCCGGCGCCAGGCGTCGCTGGAGCGGTTGGGCAGGAGGTTGCGTGACCGCTTCACGCTGGGAGCGGTCACGCTTTCGGTGGCGGTCATGGCGTGAGCGTCAACCGCCGCCCACCCCCGCGGCGACCTGCTGGCAGGCCGCCAAGGCTGCGTCGATCGAGGTCCGCTTGGCGATCACGGCCGAGAACTGCTGCGTGCACTGGTTGCCGACGTCTTGGAACTCAGGGATGCCGACGAACTGCACGCCGGGCAGGCCCGGCCGCGGGGTCGTCCCCGGGTTGTCGATCGGCGCCGAGGCCATCGCGTCCAGCGTCGGGTCGGCGAACGCGGCGGCGGCCTTCTTGTACTCGGGAATCTCGTAGGTCGACTCGCGGGTGCCCGGCGGGATCGCCGCCCAGCCGCCCTCGACCCTCGGCCCCGCCTCCTTCAGATACTCGGGCCCTGTCGCCCAGGAGATGTACTTCCAGGCCAGGTCCTGCTTCTCGGTAGTCACCGGGATCGCGAGCGCCCACGCCCACAGCCAGCCCGAGGCGTCGGTCTCGACGACCGGGGCGGCGGCGTAGCCGTTCTTGCCCTTCACCGGGCTGTCGGACGCCTCCAGCAGGCCGGCGGCGACGGTGGCGTCGTACCACATGGCCACCTTGCCGTCCCGGTACTGCGCGAGACACTCGTTGAAGCTCGCGTTCGCGGCGTCGTCCTCTCCAGCGGAGGCGATCAGACCTGTGTAGAACTCGAGCGCCTGCTTGAACTCGGGCTGGTTGACCTGCGCCTGGCCCACCGTGCCGTCGTCGTTCGCGCTCCACCACGTGCCCCCGAACGTGTTGAGCACGGTGGTGAACGCCGCCCCGAGGTCGCCCCAGCCGGGCTTGCCGCGCAGGCAGATGCCGGCCGTGTCCGACGAGTCGACCTTGGCAGCGATGTCCGCCACCTGCTGCCAGGTCGGCTGCGCCGGCATCTCGACGCCGGCCTTCTTGAGCAGGTCCTTGCGGTACATGAGGAAGGACGACTCGGCGTAGAACGGCGAGGCGTAGAGCTTGTCGTCGACCGAGAGGCCGGTGCGGACGCTCGGGATGATGTCGTCGAGGGCGTACGCCGCGTCCTTGCTGGCGAACGGGGTGAGGTCGACGAGGCTCCCGTTCTGGCCGAACTGCGGCGCCTCGTACATCCCGATCATCGCGACGTCGAACTGCCGGCCGCCGGCGGCGACGTCGCGCGTCGTGACCTGGCGAAGGGTGCCCTCGTCGAGCACCGTGTAGTTGACCTTGATGCCGGACTCCTTGGTGAACAGCTCGGGCGTGAGGTCCGCGATGTCCTTCATCTGCGGGTTGTCGACGATGGCGACGTTGATCGAGCCACCGCCACTCTCGCCATCGCTCGAATCGGAATCGCCGCCTCCACAGCCCACGGCGACGACACCGCCCAGGACCAGCATGGCCGCGACCCACCCATGGCGTAGAGCGCCCCTCATCTCATCTCCTCCTCTTCGCACGCGCGAGGTCGCCTCTCACGTGCTGCTTCGTGCACCTGCTCATATGAGCAGTCTCTCGCTCCTACGAGTCGAAACCTACCGGAGAGGTGAGGCATGTCAAGAACTCAGTTGACAAAAGGTGCAATAGTCGCTCATATGAGCGTCGTGACCAGCCTTCAGCAGCCCGGCCCAGCCTCCCTCGTACTCACCGCGACCGTGGCCCGTCGCTACTACTTCGACGGCGCGAGCAAGAGCGAGATCGCCGCGGACCTCAGCATCAGCCGGTTCAAGGTCGCGCGGATCCTCGAACAGGCGCGCGCGAGCGGCCTGGTCCGGATCGAGCTCGACTACCAGGGCGAGATCAACCTCGATCTCTCGTCGCGGCTCAGCAGCGCCTACGGACTGCGTCACTGCGTCGTCATCGAATCAGCGGAGGATGACCTCGTGCTGTTGCGGCGGCACGTCGGTCGTGCGGCCGCGGAGCTGCTGAGCGAAATCGTCACGGCAGACGACGTCCTTGGCGTGGCCTGGGGACGATCGTTGATGGCGATGCGGAGCGCCCTCGACCGCGTCGCGGCGTGCCCCGTCGTACAACTCACTGGCGCTCTCTCGCGACCGGATGCAGAGGACAGCGCGGTCGAACTCGTGCGTGACGTGGCCCGCATCTCGGGCGGGCCGGCTTCGTTTTTCTACGCTCCAATGATCGTGCCGGATGCGGCCACCGCGCAGGCGCTGAAAACGCAACCGGAGGTGGCACGCGCGTACAGCCGCTTTCCGGACGTCACCAAGGCGCTTGTCGGGCTCGGCTCATGGGAGAAGGGCCAGTCGACGGTGGCCGACGCATTGAGCGACGGTGAGCGCCGGGAGCACTATCTCGCCGGGGTCCGGGCCGAGACATGCGGCCTCCAGTTCGGCGCCGACGGGAACCCCGTCGTGACCTCGCTCACCGAACGGCTCATCGGCATCGACGCCGCGCGGCTCCGCGCGGTCCCCGACGTGATCGCAATCGTGTACGGCACGGCGAAGGCCGGAGCCGTCCGAGCGGCGGTGCGAGGCGGCTACGTCAACAGCCTCGTGACCCATACCGCGATCGCCCGCGCCCTGATGGACGATTCGTGACCTGATGTCCGGCAACGGCGACGAGGTTTTGCTGCCCGGCGGCTACACCAACGCGGGCCTCGTGAGCCGCGTCGGCGACACCGTGCGGCGCCCGATGCGCCCGAGCAGCCCGGCCGTCCATGCGCTGCTGCACCATCTCGAGCGAGTGGGCTTCGACGGAGCCCCGCGCGTGCTGGGCGTCGACGAGCGGGGCCGCGAGGTGCTCTCGTACATCGAGGGCGAGGCGGCGATCGCTCCCCACCAGCCCTGGGCGCTTACCGACGAGGCCTTGATCAGCGTCGCCGAGCTGCTCCGCCGCTATCACGATGCCGCCGCGTCCTTCGACCCATCCGACCGGCGATGGCACAGGCCCGTACCGGCCGCGTTCCGAGACGGGCTGATGTGCCACAACGATCCGAACCTCGACAACGTCGTCTTCACGCAGGGCCGTGCGGTCGCGCTCATCGACTTCGACCTCGCCGCCCCTGGCTCGGCTGCCTGGGACGTCGCCTGCGGCGGGCGGCTGTGGGCGCCGCTTCGCGACCAAGTCGACGTCGCGCCCGTGCTCAGGGGTCGTGGGGCCGACCGGCTTCGCCTATTCCTCGATGCCTACGGCATGCCTCAACGCGACCGCCCGCGCGTCGTCGACGCCCTGCTCCACGCACACGATTGGTGCTACGACATCGTGTCCGCGGCGGTGAACCGCGGGCACGAGACCTTCGCTCGCATGTGGCGTGAGGGCGGGCGGGGCCGCGCAGTACGCAGCCACCGCTGGATTGCGGCGCACGAGCCGGAGCTGCGTGCGGCGATCGGGACCTCGTCACAGAGCGGGCGCAGTACCGCCGGCGTCCCGTGTCCGCCGCTCCCGTGACGCGAGACGCGGCCAGGCCGCCACCGTGAGCGCGCGCCAGCGCAGGTGCCGACGTCGTCGACACCGCCGGGTACGCCATCGCCGACTGAGCCGCCTAAGTGCTGCGCCCCGGCTGAGCGGGCGCGCGGAGCTCGCCGGCGAGCGTCTCGGCGTCATAGGGGCCGACGTGGCGAAGCTCACCGACGAAGAACGTCGGCGTCCCGCGCGCCCCGCTCGCCTCGGCGCTCGCGACGTCCTCGCGGACGCGCGCGGCGTAGCGCTCGTCCTGCAGGTCCCGGATGAAGCGTTCGACATCGAGGCCCACCTCGTCGGCGTAGCCGACGAGGTCGGCGAACTCGAGCTCGTCCTGGTGGCGGAAGAGCGCGTCGTGCATCTCCCAGAAGCGGCCTTGAGCGCCGGCCGCCTCGGCCGCCTGGGCGGCCAGCTCGGCGTGCTCGTGGACGTCGCTCAGTGGCAGGTGGCGGAAGACGTAGCGCAGGTCGTCGCCGAAGCGCTTCTGCAGCTCGCGGATCACACCCGTCGCCCTGCCGCAGAACGAGCACTCGAAGTCGCCGTACTCGAGCAGCGTCAGCGGCGCGTCGACTGGTCCGCGGATGTGGTCGCGTGCGGAGTCGACCGGCCGGTCGAGCACCATCGGCAGGCTCGCGGTGCGCTCACCGCGCAGGATCGCAGCGAGCCGGAACGCGGCCAGACCCGTGAGCGTGGCCAGGACCGCTGCGAGCAGGACGCCGACGGTCGCCTCGTCGCGCACGACCTCGTCGTCGAACGCGAGCCCCGCGATCAGCAGCGAGACCGTGAACCCGATGCCCGAGAGTGCCGCGCCGCCGACCACCTGACCCTCGCCGACGCCGCGCGGGAGCGCCCCGAGCCGCAGCCGCAGCGCGAGCAGCGAGCCGCCGCCGACACCGATCAGCTTGCCGCCGACGAGACCGAGGACGACCCCCCAGGTGACCGGCGAGGCGAGCGCATCGCCCAGCACGCCGCCGCGTAGGTCGACGCCCGCGTTCGCGAGCGCGAACAGCGGCACGATCCCGTAGCTCGTCCACGGGTGCAGCACGGTCTGGAGCCGTTCGCCAACCGAGACCGCACGGCGCAGACCGCGCGCGGCCGTGTAGCCGACGTCGGGCAGCGGTGACTGGCGGAATGCGCGGAACAGCGACGTCGCGCGCTCGACGTCGCGGCGCGCCGGCGCGCGCGAGGCGATCAGCAGGCCGGCGAGCATCCCGGCGATCGACGGGTGCAGGCCGGACTCGTACGTCGCCACCCAGAGCACCAAGCCGATGAGCACGTACGGCGCGGCGCGCCACTCGCCGACCGCGGACAATCCCGCGAGCGCGAGCATGGAGGCGGCGGCCACGGCCAGTGCCACGAGGTCCAGCGACTCGGAGTAGACGACGCCGATGATCGCCACCGCGACGATGTCGTCGAACACCGTCAGCGTCAGCAGGAACACGCGAAGCTGCGTAGGGCAGCGCGGCCCGACGATCGCCAGCGCGCCGAGCAGGAACGCCGTATCCGTGCCGATCACCACGCCCCAGCCGCGCGCCGCCTCGCCAGACGGGTTGACCAGCAGGTAGAGGAGCGCGGGTACGACGATGCCGCACAGCGCGGCGACGGCCGGTACGACGATCCGGCGTCGCTCCGTCAGCTCTCCGATCGATAGCTCGCGTCGCACCTCGAGGCCGACGACAAGGAAGAACACGGCCAGCAACCCGTCGTTGACCCAGTGGCCGAGGTCCATCCCCAGCTCAGCGCCGCCCACCTGGATGGCCACCTCCGTGCCCCACAGCGACTCATACGCGTCCGACCCCGGCGAGTTCGCCCACACCAGCCCCACGATCGCCGCGGCCAGCAGCACGCCGGCGCTGCCGGTCTCCGTCTCCAAGAAGCGCCGCGCGGGCGCCGCGAGCTGGGCCAACAGCACCCGGCGCCCCGCTTGCGTCTGGTCCCGCAGGATTCCGATGCCGACCATCGGGGCGGCAGGGTACGCTGGTCGGCTAGGCAGGTGAATGGGGAGTGGCCCGTGAAGTCGATACGTTGGCCCGCCGTACGGCTGGCCGGCCCGCGCGATGCTCCATCGGTCGCCCTCCTGCTGCACGACTTCAAGAGGGAGTTCGACGAGCCGGTGGCGGAGCCCGGCGAACTGATGAGGCACCTGCGCGGTCTGCTCGAGAGCGCGGCGGTCACGGTGCTGCTCGCGGAGGGGGAGGGGCTGGTCGTCTTGCGATTCCAGCCCTCGCTGCTCAGCGAGTCGCTGGACTGCTATCTCGAGGAGGTCTACGTCGTGCCCGCACGCCGCCGGTGCGGGATCGGGACCGCGCTGATGAAGGCTGCCCTCAGGCACGCCCGTGACCGTGGTGCCGGCTATGCCTACCTCGGAACCGGCGAGGAGGCCGTCGGCGCGCGAGCGTTGTACGAGGGCCTCGGCTTCAGTCACCGAGGCGGTCAGGCGAGCGGTCCCGTGAACTACTTCTATGAGCGCGAGCTGTGACGCGCGAGCAGGCCGAACCCATCTCGATCCTCACGCGTACCTCCTGCACCACCTCCCCCGCGGTCGCCCCAAGAGAGATGCCGTACGAAGCGGACGCATAAGACGTGCTCGACGACGCGCACGCGTTCTGGCTCCGCGCGCCCGGGCACGGAGAGATCCGGCCGGTCGCGCTGCCCGAGCCGGGGCGCGCCGATGTCGTGGTCCGCACGCTGCGGTCCGGCGTCAGCCGCGGCACCGAGACGTTGGTGTTCCGGGGCGGCGTGCCGCCGAGCCAGTACGCGGCGATGCGCGCGCCGTTCCAGGAGGGGGATTTCCCAGGCCCGGTGAAGTACGGCTACCTGAGCGTCGGCGCCGTCGAGCAGGGGCCGCGGGAGTTGCGCGGCCGCACCGTCTTCTGCCTGTATCCGCATCAGACGGCGTACGTCGTGCCCGCCGCCGCCGTGACCGTCGTGCCGGACGACGTGCCGCCCGCGCGCGCGGTACTCGCCGGCACCGTAGAGACCGCCGTCAACGCCCTCTGGGACGCGGCTCCGCTGCTCGGCGATCGCGTCGCCGTCGTCGGCGCCGGGATGGTCGGCTGCTGCGTCGCTCGCCTGCTCGCCCGCTTCCCGGCGCTCGAGGTCACGCTCGTCGACGTCGACGAGTCCCGGGCCGAGGTCGCGGCCGCGCTCGGCACCGGCTTCGCGCGGCCGGAGGATGCCGCCGGCGGATGCGACCTGGTCGTGCACGCGAGCGCGACATCCGCCGGGCTCCAATGCTCGCTCGACCTGCTCGCGCCCGAGGGCACCGTGCTCGATCTCAGCTGGTACGGCGACGCCGAGGTGCGGCTCTCGCTGGGCGGCTCGTTCCATACGGGTCGCCTCGGCCTGCGCGCGAGCCAGGTCGGGACGGTGTCGCCGGCCCGGAGCGCGCGCCGCACGACGGCCGACCGGCTGGCCTTGGCGCTCGAGCTCCTGCGCGACCCCGTCTTCGACGTGGTCGTCACCGGCGCGTCACGCTTCGAAGAGCTGCCCGGCGTCATGGCGCGCCTCGCCGCGGGCAGCCTGCCGGCGCTCTGCCACACCGTCACCTACGACGAGGCGTAGCCCGTGTTCAGCGTGACCGTTCGCGACCACATGCTGATCGCCCACAGCCTGCGCGGCGAGGTGTTCGGGCCTGCGCAGCGGCTGCACGGGGCGACGTACGTCGTCGACGCGACCTTCCGTCGGGCGACCCTCGACGCCGACGGCATCGTGGTTGACATCGGCCGTGCCGCCGAGGCGCTCCGCGCCGTGGTCGCCGAGCTCGGCTACCGCAACCTCGACGACGAGCCGGACCTCGCGGGCATTAACACCACCACCGAGGCGCTCGCCCGGGTCGTCGCCGACCGGCTCGCCGAGCGGATGGGCGGCCACGGGCTCGACGGGCTGATGGTGACGTTGCACGAATCCCACGTCGCGAGGGCGAGCTACGAGCGGCCGCTGTGACCGAGGTCCACGTCATCGTCCCGGAGGACATCGACGACCCGGCGCGGCCGAGCGGCGGGAACACGTACGACCGCCGGGTCTGCGAGGCGCTCGTCGCCCTGGGCTGGACGGTGCACGAGCACACCGTGTCCGGCGCCGCCGCCCTCGCGGGCGCCGTCGGGCGGATCCCGGACGGCGCGGTGGTGCTCCTCGACGGGCTGATCGCGTCCGGCGCCCCCGAGACGCTCGTGCCTCAGGCGCGCCGGCTGCGGCAGGTCGTGCTCGTGCACATGCCGCTCGGCCACCGCCCGCCCCGCGACGAGGACGGCGTGGTCAGGGCGCGCGAGCGCGAGGTCCTCGGCGCGGCCGTCGCCGTCGTCACGACCAGTGCATGGGCTCGGCGGCGGCTGGGGGAGCTGTACGGGCTGCCGGCCGACCGGGTGCATGTGGCCGAGCCTGGCGTCGACGCCGCCGGCTTGGCGCCCGGGTCCGCAGCGGGCGACGCGCTGCTCTGCGTCGCGGCGGTCACGCCCGACAAGGGGCACGACGTCCTGCTCGACGGGCTCGCGACGGCGGCCGACCTGTCCTGGCGCTGCGCGTGCGTGGGCAGCCTCGACCGGGACCCGGCCTTCGCCGAGGAAGTGCGGCGCCGCGCGCGCGGCAGCGGGCTGCGCGACCGCGTGCGGTTCCTCGGGCCGCGCATCGACTCGGAGCTCGATCGCGCGTACGCCTCCGCGGACCTGCTCGTGCTCGCGTCACGCGCCGAGACCTACGGCATGGTCGTCACCGAGGCTCTGGCCCGCGGCGTGCCGGTCCTCGCCGCCGAGGTCGGCGGGGTGACCGAGGCGCTCGGGCACGGAGAGGACGGCACGCGGCCGGGGCTGCTGGTCCCGCCCGGCGACCCGGCGGCCCTCGGCACCGCGCTGCGAAGCTGGCTGTGGGACGCCGAGCTGCGCGCGCGCCTGCGTCGGGCCGCCCGAGAGCGGCGCGCGTCGCTGCGCGGGTGGCCGGCCACGACGTCCGTTCTCGCCGGAGTCCTCGCAGGAGCGGCGCGATGAGCGCGGCGGCCGTCCCGGTCACCCCGGAGTGGCTCGACCTCCGCGAGCCGGCCGACGCGGCGGCGCGCTCGGACGAGCTCGCGGAGCGTCTCGGGCGGTACCTTCGCGCGGCCGGCCACCTCGTGATCCACGATCTGGGCGGCGGCAGCGGCGCGAGGGGCCGCTGGCTCGCGCCGCGGCTGCCGGGGCCGCAGCATTGGGTGGTGCACGACCGTGACGAGCGCCTGCTGGAGCTCGCCGCGGTCTCATTCGAGACGCGGCGGTCCGACATCACGCGGCTGACGCGGGACGACCTCGCCGGCGCGAGCCTCGTCACCGCCGCGGCGCTGCTCGACCTGCTGACACGCGACGAGCTTCACCGGATGCTCGGCGCCTGCACCGGGCTACCGATGCTTCTCACTCTGACCGTCGTCGGCCGCATCAGCCTGACCCCGGCGGAGCCGCTCGACGCGCGGATCGGCGCAGCCTTCAACGACCACCAGCGCCGCGGAGGCCTGCTCGGCCCGGACGCCGTCGCCGCCGTCGATGCAATGGGAGCCGAGGTCATCGTCCGGCCGAGCCCCTGGCGCCTCGATGCGGGCCACGCCGACCTGATGGTCGAGTGGCTCGGCGGGTGGGTCGCCGCGGCCTGCGAGCAGGAGCCGGCTCTTACCGCCCAGGCAGCCGCCTACCGGGACCGGCGCCTGGCGCAGGCGGCCGCCGGGCAGCTCGCCGTCACCGTCGACCACGCCGACCTGCTGGTGCTGCCGTGACGATCCGCGTCGCCGCTGCCGCCGCGACGCTCGCCGTCCTGGTTTGGAGCGTGGGCACGGGCCCGTTCCTCGACGGCCTGCGCGCGGTCGACGGCGGGGCGCTGGCGGCCGGGGCGAGCCTCGCCTTCGCGACGACCACATGCTGCGCCTGGCGCTGGAGGATCGTGGCGCGCGGCCTCGGTATCGAGCTCCCGCTCGGCACGGCGGTGGCGGCGTACTACCGCTCGATCTTCCTCAACGTCACGCTGCCCGGCGGGGTCGTGGGCGACGTCCATCGCGGGATCAGCCACGGCCGGGACACGAGCGACGTCGGTCGCGGGCTGCGCGCCGTGGTGTGGGAGCGCTCGGCCGGGCAGGCCGTGCAGGTCGTCCTCACCGTCGCGATCCTCCTCCTCCTGCCGTCGCCCGTGCGGGCGATCGTGCCGCTCGTCGCGCTCGCGCTCCTCGTGGCCGCGGCCGGCGTCGCGCTGGCGACGCGCGTGGGACCGGCCGTCGGCCGGGTGGGCGGGTCCCGGATTTCGCGGCTGCGCGGTGCCGCGGCCCGCGACGTGCGCGACGGGCTGCTCGCCGCGCGGGCGTGGCCGGTCATCGCACTCGCGTCGGCGCTGGTCGTCGCGGGCCACGCGGTCACGTTCCTCATCGCCGCGCGGACCGCGGGGGTAACCGCGCCGCCGTCTCAGGTGCTGCCGCTGGCGATGCTCGTGTTGCTGGCCGCGGCGCTGCCCAACGTCGGCGGCTGGGGGCCGCGCGAGGGCGTGACCGCTTGGGCGTTCGCCGCCGCCGGCCTGGGCGCGTCGCTCGGGGTCGCCACCGCTGTCGTGTATGGCGTGATGGTGTTCGTCGCCAGCCTGCCGGGCGCCGCCGTCCTCGTGGCGGTCTGGGTCGTGCGCGCCCGCCGGGACGGAGCCGCGCATGCCTGACCGCCCGTACACCCTGCTGAGCTGCAGCGTGTCGCTCGACGGCTACCTGGGCGACCATACGCCGCGACTCGCGCTGTCCAACGAGGCTGACTTCGACCGGGTCGACGAGGTGCGCGCCTCCTGCGACGCGATCATGGTCGGCGCGGTCACGGTGCGCACCGACAACCCGCGGCTGCTCGTACGGTCGCGGGCGCGCCGCGACGAGCGCACGGCCCGCGGGCTCCCGCCGTCGCCGATGAAGATCACCGTGAGCGAGAGCGTGGACCTCGACGCCGACTCGAACTTCTTCACCGTCGGCGAGACCGAGAAGCTCATCTACACCTCGAGCGGGCGCGTGAGGGATGCCCGCGCGCGGCTCGGGCCGGTGGCAACGATCGTCGACGGCGGTCGTCGCGTGCGGATGCGCCGACTCAGTGAGGACCTCGCCGACCGCGGCGTGGGGAGGCTCATGGTCGAGGGCGGTGGTGTCGTGCACACCCAGTTCCTGGCCGACGACCTCGTCGACGAGCTCCAGCTCGTCGTGGCGCCGCTCTTCGTCGGCGACTCGAGTGCCCCGCGCTTCGTCAGCGACGGGCGCTTCCCGTGGAACGCGGGGCGGCGCGCGAAGCTCGCCGAGGTGCGGCAGATCGGCGACGTCGTGCTGCTGCGCTACGCGTTCTCGACCCGGTTCCGGGACGAATGAGCGCGACACGGGCGCGGCGACTGCGCCGGACGGCTCCGGCGATCGGGCCGGCGTCCTGGGTCACGCTCGCCCGCGCCACGCTCGCCGTCGGCGTCGCCGCGCTCGCCGTGGACTCGCTCACGCACGACACACCGGTCGCGCTGCTCGTGACGCTCGCCGCTGTCGCGCTCGTGCTCGACGCTGTCGACGGAGCGGTCGCGCGGCGCACCGGGACGGCGACCGCGATGGGCGCGCGCTTCGACGGCGAGGTCGACGCGTTCCTGATCCTCGCCCTCAGCGTCTACGTCGCCCACATGCTCGGCCCGTGGGTGCTCGCGATCGGCACCGCGCGCTACCTGTTCCTCGCCGGCGAGTGGCTGCTGCCGTGGATGCGCGCTCCGCTGCCGCCGCGCCGCTGGCGCAGGCTCGTCGCGGCGACGCAGGGCGTCGTGCTGACGGTTGCGGCCGCCGGGGTCCTGCCCCGGGCGCTCACGCAAGCCCTCCTGGTGGCCGCGCTCGCCCTGCTCGCGGCGTCGTTCGGCCAGTGCGCATGGTGGCTGTGGCGCCGCCGGCACGGCGGTGAGCCGCTGCGCAGGGGCATCGCCGGGGCGCTCACGGTGGTCGCCCTGGTGCTCGTCTGGGCCGCGCTCGTCGCGCCGGATGAGCCCGGCCGCATCACCCTCGGCGCGTTCGCTCGGCTCCCGCTCGAGCTCCTCGTCGTCGTCGGGGTCGCCGCCCTGCTGCCCGCCATCCCGCGCCGCGTGCTGGCCGTGGTCGTGGGAGCGGTGCTGGGCGTGGTCGTGCTCGTGAAGATCCTCAACTTCGGGTTCTTCACGGCCTTCGACCGGCCGTTCGACCCGGTCGATGACCTGGGCTACGCGGGGATCGGCGTCGAGACGCTGCGCGACGCGGTCGGCAGGTCGACCGCGAACCTCGTCGTGGCCGGCGCGGTGGTGGTCTGCATCGCGGTTCTCGTCGTGTTGGCGCTGGCGCTGCTTCGCGTGACGCGGGTCGCGGCGGGCCATCGCGACTGGGCGCTTGGGGCGGCGGCGACGATCGGCGTGGTCTGGGTGGTCCTCCGCGTCCTCGGCGCGCCGGTCGCCTCCACGAGCGCCGCCGCCCTCGCCGTCGACCAGGTGCATGCCGTGCGGACCGGCTTGCAGGATCGCGCGACGCTCGCCCGCGCGATCGCCCACGACCGCTTCCGCGCCACGCCCGGCGACCGGCTGCTGGCGGGCCTGCGCGGCAAGGACGTCCTGCTGCTCTTCGTCGAGAGCTACGGGAGGGTCGCAGTCCAGAACGCGTCCCTCTCGCCGCGGATCAACGCCGCGCTGGACCGGGGAACCGCGGAGCTGCGGGCCGCCGGCTTCTCCTCTCGCAGCGCCTTCCTCACGTCGCCGACCTTCGGCGGCCTCAGCTGGCTGGCACACGCCACCCTCCAGTCGGGCGTCCGCATCGACGGCCAGCGACGCTACGACCAGCTCGTCGACAGCGACCGCCTCACCCTCACTTCGGCGTTCAAGCGCGCCGGGTGGCGGGCGGTCGGCGCCATGCCGGCCAACAAGCGCACGTGGAGGGAGGGCTCGACCTTCTACCGCTTCGACGAGATCTACGACCGCCGCAACCTCGGCTACCGCGGCCCGGCCTTCGGCCTGCCGCCGATGCCCGACCAGTACGTGCTCGGAGCCCTGCGCCGCCTCGAGCTCGCCCGGCGCCAGCGACCTCCGCTCTTCGCCGAGGTGGACCTCCTCTCGAGCCACGCGCCGTGGACGAGCATCCCGGCGCTCATTCCCTGGGACGATGTCGGCGACGGCGCGATCTTCCACCGCCTCCCGGCGCAGACGTCCACGCGGGACGCGCTGTTCAGCGACCCCGACCGGGTGCGCGCCGCCTACGGCCGCTCGATCGAGTACACGCTGAACACGATCTTCTCGTTCGTGCGGCGCTACGGCGACGAGAAGCTCGTGGTGATCGCCGTGGGCGACCATCAGCCCGCGAGGGTCGTCACCGGCCAGGGCGCGGGCCACGACGTGCCGATCTCCGTCATCGCCCACGACCCGGAGGTGATCGACCGGATCGCCGGATGGCGGTGGCAGGACGGCATGTCGCCGAGCGCGCAGGCGCCGGTCTGGCCGATGTCCGCGTTCCGTGACCGCTTCCTCACCGCGTTCGGCTCGTGAGGCAGGACGATCGCGCGCCGTTCGACCGGGCACTGCACCGCGCGCGCGTGTCGGCGTACGCTCCCGGCGAGTTCGTCGGTCAGGAGAGCTTCATGACCGCCGCCGAGATCCGAGCCCTCGCGGTCGCGGCCGGCATCGGCCCCGGGGTCACGGTGCTGGACCTCTGCTGCGGCACCGCCGGACCCGGGCGTCTCCTCGTGCGGGAGCTGGGCTGCGATTACCTGGGCATGGACGCCAGCGCGAGCGCCGTCGCCATCGCCCGGCAGCGTGCACGTGACCTGCCGTGCCGCTTTGCGACCGCGCACGTCCCGCCCCTGCGAGCCGGCTCCTTCGACGCGGTGCTCCTGCTCGAGACGATGCTCGCGTTTGAGGACAAGGACGCGTTGGTACGCGAGATCGCCGCGACGCTGCGGCCCGGCGGGCGCTTCGCCTTCACGCTCGAGGAGGGGCGGCCGCTCACGACGGCCGAGCGGGCGGCGATGCCCGACGCCGACACGGTCTGGCTCACCCAGCTCGACGAAATGACCACGTTGCTGGAGCGGGCGGGACTTGACGTCATGTGGCAGGCGAACCACAGCCGCGCACACGGCGCGATGGCGCAGGCACTGGTGGGCGCGTTCGTCGCGGACGCCGGGAACATCGCCGCGCACGTCGGCCGCCGGGCGCTCGACGAGTTGCTCGCTGCCCACCGGCTGTGGGTCGAGTGGCTCGACGAGGGGAGGGTCCGCAAGCTCGCGCTCGTGGCGGAGCGGACGGTTGTGAACTCGGCGCCTCTATGAGGCGCGCGACACGGCGCGCTCGAGCTCGGCCTTGTTCATCGACGAGCGGCCTTCGACCCCGAGGTTCTTGGCCTCCTCGTACAGCTGGTCGCGCGTACGGCCCTTCGGGCGATTGGTACCCGACCGCTGCCCGCCACGCCGTGAGGACGACATGTCCTGCGTCGACGTCCGCGATCGTTGGCGAGCCTCGCCGCTGCGCGCTCGTTCCTTGTTGACGGTGCGCGCTGCGATCTCCTCGGCGCGGCTCTCGGACGCGCCCTGATCCTTGGCGCTGTCCTTGATGTGCTCGTACTGCCGGGCTCGCTTCGTGCCCTTCTTGACTCCACGCGGCGGCATGGTGGCCTCCTTCAGTGCGTATCAGCAACAGCCCTACCCGGGTAGGCCCACGCCTATGTCAGACCAGAACCCGACGCAGGCGCAGCCGACTCCGCCGTTTCCCGAGCAGGAGCAGGAGCCGCCCGGAATCGAAGCCCAGATGCGACCGCTCGCAGATCACGGCGAAGACAGCTATGTGGGGCACGGGCGGCTGAAGGACAAGGTCGCGCTCATCACGGGCGCCGACTCCGGCATCGGCCGCGCCGTCGCCATCGCATTCGCGCGCGAGGGAGCGGACGTGTTGTGCTCGTACTGGAAGGAGGACGAGGACGCCGCGGACACGCGAAAGCTCGTCGAGGCCGCCGGCCGGCGGTGCGTAACCGTTCCGGGCGACATCGGCGATCGTCAGCACTGCCGGGCGCTGGTCGAGCGCGCGGTGGACGAGCTGGGAGGCCTCGATGTCCTGATCAACAACGCCGCGTACCAGATGGCCTACGACTCGTTCCTCGACATCCCGCCCGATGAGATCGAGTTCGTGTTCCGCACCAACGTGCTGGCGATGTTCCACCTCTGCCAGGCGGCGGTCCCGCACATGCCCGAGGGCTCCACCATCGTCAACACCACGTCGATCCAGGCCGCCCAGCCGAGCCCGGAGTTGCTCCACTACGCCGCGACCAAGGGTGCGATCAGCACGTTCACCAAGGGCCTTGCCCAGGAGATGGCCGGACGTGGCATCCGCGTGAACGCCGTCGCCCCGGGCCCGATCTGGACACCGCTGGTGGTCATGAGCTTCCCGGCCGAGAAGAACGCGCAGTTCGGCGCCGACACGCCGCTCGGCCGGCCTGGGCAGCCCGGTGAACTGGCCCCGCTCTACGTCTTCCTGGCCTCCGACGACTCGCGCTACATCAGCGGAGAGGTCATCGGCGCGACCGGAGGCAAGCCTCTGCACTGACGCCGTCCCGCTGCTGAGGCATGACCTTGGCGCCGTCGCCGGTCTGGCGGCTGAGGTAGGGCGCGAGGTAGCGGCCGCAGAGCTTGTTGGGCGGCCACCACAAGGGCTCGGTCGAGATGGTGGAGTCATCGCCGGCGCCGCCGCTGATGTCTGCGCGCAGATAGCGCGCCGCGGCGCCGGTCAGCAGCACGCCGCGCAGGACGGGCCGGAAGGGCTGCGGATCGATGTCGACGCCGACCGTGGCAGCGATCGCCTCGGCGACCGCGTCGGCCTGTTGGGCGGCGAGGCCGCCCTGCTTGATCGGAAAGGCAGTCGCATCGCCGGCGGCGAACACGCCGCTGCACCCGGGCAGCCTGCCGTGACGGTCGGTCGGGAGAAACCCGTCGCGTCCGCAGGGAATGCCGCGAATGGGCGGCCCCACCAGGCGTGGCTCGATGACGATGCGATCGGCGGGCATGCCCCGGTCGCCCGGGGCGAGGTCCAGCCATCCCGGGTGCCTGCCTACCAGGAGGCTGCTCGTGCGCAGGGCCACGCCGGCTTGCTCGAGGAGTTCACGGACTGCGGCGCTGGCCTGAGCGCCGAAGATCGCGAGCGGCTCGGCCTCCGGGGTGATCAGGCTCAGCTTGATCTCGGGCCGGTCGTGTGCGGCACAGTCGGCCGCCGTCATCAACGTCAGGTCATACAGCGGCAGCGGCCAGGTCGCCCCGGCAGGCCTGATGAACGCGAGCTTGCCGATCCGCCCTTCGCGGAGCTCACCGAGGAGGTGCCGATAGCCGGCGCCGTAGCGGCCGTCGTGAAACGTCAGCACCTCCGGCTCGTGCGATTCCCGTCCGGGGCGAGCCCCGAGGGCGAGCACGAGCACGTCATAGGCCAGCTCGTCGCCAGCGTCCATGACGACGACCCGCCGTTCGTGCTCGACGCGATCGACGCTGCCGCGATGCCAGCGGGCACCGTATTGAGCGGTGACGTCCTGCATCCTCACGCCACGCGCGCCCGGCGGCCCGAACGGCCGGGCGACGGTCATCGAGCGGTTGACGAACCGCGGCTCGGGCGTGACGAGCGTGATGTCAACGCGATCGCCGGCCAGGGCGCGTAACGCGAGCAGCGTCTCGAGCCCCGCGACCCCACCGCCGGCGATCAGCACGCGCGGGCGCGCACGACCGCGTCGTCGTCCGTCGGTCATGGCTGACACGGTGCTCGCCATGGCGGCTCTGAGCCATGGGGTCCGCGCCGCATTTCGAGCGCAGCGCGTTCAGCGGCGCTCGGCGACGCGTGCAGAGCGGTCGACGGTGGCCTGCAGCTTGGTCGCGATGCAGTCGAGCAGGTCGCGGTAGGAGTCACAGAAAGAGCGGACGCCTTCGCGCTCGAGCTCGGTCGTGACGGCGGTCAGGTCTATGCCCGCGTCCGCGACGCGGCGGAATGTCTCCTCGGCCGCAGTGGAGCTCGGGTCGAACGCGAGCGTGGCGTCGCCGTGGTCGGCGAAGGCGCGCAGGGTGGCTTCGGGCATGGTGTTGATGACATCGGCGGTGATCAGCTCTTCGACGTAGAGCACATCGGAATAGGCCGGGTCCTTGGTGGCGGTGCTCGCCCACAGCGGTCGCTGAGGCTGCCCGCCGGCTTCCCGCAGCGCGAGCCAGCGCTGGTCGGAGAAACGGTCGCAGTAGCGGGCGTACGCAAGACGGGCGTTGGCGATCGCGACGCGGCCGCGCAGGTCCGAGGCGGCCCGGAGCATGGCGTCGGTCTTCGCATCGACGCGCGAGACGAAGAACGAAGCCACCGACGCGATCGCGTCGATCGGGTCGCCCTGGCGCGCGCGTCGTTCCAGGCCCATGAGGTACGCGTCGATGACCCGCTCGTAGCGCGCGACCGAGAACAGCAGCGTGACGTTGACATTGATCCCGCGGGCGGTCAGCTCCTCGATCGCCGGCAGCCCGGACTCGGTCGCGGGGACCTTGATCATCACGTTCGGACGTGCGAGCCGATGCCACAGCTCGACCGCCTGTGCGACGGTCGCGGCCGTGTCGTCCGCGAGGTCGGGAGTGCACTCGAAGGACACGAACCCGTCGCGCCCGCCGCTCGCGTCATACGCCGGGCGCAGGAGATCGGCGGCGCGGCGGACGTCCTCGAGCGCGAGCGCGAAGAACAGCTCCTGAGGGTCACGGACACCGGCGGCGATAGCCGCGCGAAGCTGGTCGTCATAGCGGTCCGAGCGGGTGATCGCCTTGGCGAAGATCGTCGGGTTCGACGTCGCGCCTGTCACAGCACTCTCGGCGATCAGCTCCGCGAAGGCGCCGGTGTCGAGCAGGTCGCGTGAGAGCGTGTCGAGCCAGATCGAGACGCCCGCGTTCTGAAGTTGCTCGAGGCGATTCATGCGGCTGTGCCTCCCTCGACGGGGACCAGCTGCTCGAGCGGCACGTCGGGGTCTGACAGGCGCCAGTCGTCGACAGCCACGCGGTCACGGATGAGCCGCTGGATGGGGTCCACGACGTCCCAGACACCGACGTTCATGCCGGCCTGCACGCGGTCACCGGCGAGCCAGAAGGCGATGAACTCGCGGCCGGTGGCGTCGCCGCGAAAGACGACCCGGTCCCAGGTGCGGGCGAAGCCCGAGTACTCCATCCCGACCTCGTACTGGTCGGAGAAGAAGTACGGCAGGCCGTCGTAGGGCTCGGCTGCGCCGAGCATGTTGCGCGCGGCCGCCGGCCCCTGGCGCAGGGCATTGGCCCAGTGCTCGACGCGGATCCGCTCCCGGTAGAACGGGTGCTGGGCGCCGGCGACGTCGCCGGCGGCGAACACGCCGGGCGCGCTGGTCTGCAGATGCTCGTCGACGAGGACGCCGTCGCCGATGGAAAGGCCGGCCCGGGCGGCGAGCTGCGTGCGCGGCTGGACGCCGATTCCGGCGACCACGAAGTCGCAGTCCAGATGGCGCCCGTCGCTCGTCCGGACGCGTTCGACGGCCCCGTCGCCCTCGAAGGCCTCGACCCTGGTTCCTAGCAGCATGCGCACGCCGTGATCGGTGTGGATGTCGCGGTACACGCCCCCCACCTCGCGCCCCAAGACCCGCTCCAGCGGGACCGCTTCGGGGGCGACGAGGGTGACCTCGAGCCCGCGCTGCCTCGCCGAGGCGGCGACCTCGGCGCCGATCCAGCCCGCTCCGACCACGACCACGGCGCCGCCGCGGTCGAGCCGTTCGCGCAGCCCGTCGGCGTCCTCGACGCTGCGCAGGTAATGCACACCGTCGAGGTCGCCACCGGGGATCGCGAGCCGGCGCGGCTCGGCGCCGGTGGCCAGCAGCAACCGGTCGTAGCGCAGCCGCTCGCCGTCGTCGAGCGCCACCTCCCTCAGCGACGCGTTCATGTCCACGGCGGCGCGGCCAAGACACAGCTCGATGTCGTGCTCGGCGTAGAAGTCCTCGTCGTGGACGTACACCCGCTCGCGCCCAGCCTCCCCGCGCAGATAGTCCTTCGACAGCGGTGGGCGCTCGTACGGCCGCTCCTCCTCGGCGCCGACGAGCACCACGCGCCCCTCGAACCCTTCGTGGCGCAGGGTCTCGGCGGCCTTTGCTCCCGCCAGGCTGGCGCCGACGATCACGAATGTCTGCTTACCGGTCATGGGTTGTCCTCCCGATCAGGGCCAGGAACTCCTGGCGGGTCTCGGCGTTGTCGCGGATCGCGCCGCGCAGCGCCGACGTGACGGTTCGAGCGCCCGGTTGCTGGACGCCGCGCAGCGACATGCACATGTGCTCGGCCTCGAGGACGACGCCGGCGCCGACGGGCGCCAGCTCGTCCTGGAGCCAGTCGGCGATCTGCACGGTCAGGCGCTCCTGGATCTGCAGGTCCCGCGCGAACCGCTCGACCACGCGCGCGAGCTTGCTCAGCCCGATGATCCGCTCCCCTGGCAGATAGCCGACGTGCGCCAGCCCGCGGAAGGGCAACAGGTGATGCATGCACAGCGAGTGGAAGGGGATCGCCTGCGCGACGATCAGGCCCTCGTAGCCGTCCTCGTTCGGGAACGTGGTCGCCCGGAAGCTCGGCGGCGTCAGCAGCTCCGCGTAGGCCTCGGTGACCCGGCGCGGCGTCTCGCGCAGGCCTTCGGCAGCTGTGTCGGCGCCGAGCGCCCGCAGCATGTCGCCGACGGCGCGCTCCAGCGCCTCGTGGTCGATCCGTCGCGCACGGCCTGCGCCGTCGTCGACGAGGGCGAGCCCCGGCTGGGCCGCAGGGACGGACATCGCGCCGGTCAGGACCGCGCGCGCTTCAGCGGCGGGTCGTACGAGAGCGCCAGTCGCGCCAGCGTGAGCGCGCCCAGCAGCAGTCCGAAGTCGCGCAGGGCGATGTCGTAGAACCCCGGGACGGTCAGCAGGTTGAAGATGATCCCGGCCAGCCAGGCCGCGACCACCGGTGCGCCGTAGCGCGGCTTCAGCGCCACGAGGACGCCGGCGAGGATCTCGACGCCGCCGACGAGATACATGAAGTCCTGCCCCGACCCGGGTGCGATGTCGTTGATCCACGGGGCCAGGTAGAGCGGCCAGTCGACCAGGACGTTGAAGAACTTGTCCAGCCCGAAGGCGATCGGAGCGACCGCGAAGGCCATCCGCAGCAGCAGGTACGCCTGGTAGCCGGCCTCGCGGTTCCGCAGAGCGGCGAAGGTGGGGATCGAGCGACTCGCGGTCGCGTCGTGCAGGGCGGAGGCTCGCATGGTGCCGTTCCCTTCTATCGACAATGGATGTAGGTGGAAGATGTCATGGCCCCGACCCTTTTGTCAACCGATCTTGTCGATAGACTGACCATATGGTCGATCCGCTGAAGCCCGTCGGTGCGCTGAGTGCGCTCGGCGATCCCACTCGCCGGCGCGCGTACGACTACGTCTCGGCCCAAGGGGGACCCGCCGGTCGTGACGAAGTGGCGACGGCGCTCGGCATCGGGCGCACGCTCGCCGCCTACCACCTCGACCGTCTCGCGAAGGAGGGGTTGCTGTCGGTCGCGTATGCGAGGCGATCGGGGCGCACGGGCCCGGGCGCGGGACGGCCCGCCAAGCTCTACGAGCGCGCGGCCACCGAGCTCGCCGTCAGCGTCCCCCCGCGCGACTACGGCCTCGCGGCGCGGCTGCTCGCCCACGCCGCAGCGCAGGACGAGCACGGCGGTACCCGGAGCGCCCTGCGCGACGCGGCCGAGTCGCTCGGCCGCGAGGTCGCCGCCACGGCCACCGACCCGCGCGACCTCGACCAACTGCTGCGCGAGCGCGGCTACGAGCCGTACGAGGACGACGCCGGCGTCGTGCGCCTGCGCAACTGCCCCTTCCACGCCGTCGCCCGGAGCCATCCCGAAGTCGTGTGCGACATGAACCTCGCGCTGCTCGGGGGGCTCGTCGCCGGCCTCGACAGCGGGGCGCAGGCTGTGCTCGACCCCGGAGCGGGGCGCTGCTGCGTCGCAATCAAGCCAAAGACGTTCCATAGCTGAAGGGACAGCCTGTCGCCAGCGCCCGGCACGCTCCATTGGGTGCGCAGTCCATTCGCCGCTCGCCACGGGCCCATGCGCTAGTCGATCGCGCTGGCCGTGGAGCGCCGCACTCGACAAAATGCGGTCGTGGCCTCATCGCCGGCGCGGCACGGCGGAGCCATGGTGTCCGGCATGGACGCACATCCCGTAGCCATGCCCATCTCGCGCGACGTCGCGACCGGCGTCGTCATGTCAAGCGACGAGTACACGTCGCTCGTGCGCGAGCTCGAGAGCCTGCGCGCTGCGCATCGCAGCGAGCTGGCCCAGGGACTTCATGACGTGCGGGCCTACGGCACCACGAGCGACGACGACGACCGGCTCGCCGTGCTGGAGGAGGCCGCGATCGAGCAAGCGCGAATCGCTCAGCTCGAGGATCTCGTCCGTTGCGCCACCGTGCTCGACGACGGCGCCGTGTTCGACGGCGCAGCCGGGCTCGGTTCGACGGTCGAGGTCGCCGACGAGGCCGGCCGTACGACGACCTACCGGCTGATCGGACGCCGCACGTCCGACTCCCCGGCCCAGGAGGTGTCCCTCGGGTCGCCTGTCGGGAAGGCGCTCGCCGGCGCCCGCACCGGCGACGTCGTGCACTTCAAGCTCCCGAACGGCCGCCAGCGCAGCCTGACCGTGCTCGGCGTCAGCGGCAGCGCGGGTTACGCGGCATCGGCGAGAGCGGTCTGAAGGTGTGCATAGCCAGAGCTCGTTGTCCGGCGCGCGTCGCGGTTCGGTGTTCCAGCCCGGGCATGCTCGCGGGTGCCTCCATCGTCTCGGCCACGAGATGGCTCGTGCGCGCGCAACTCGCGGCTGCGGTTCGCAGGACCGCGGCAGTGTCGTGGATCGAGGCCAGCAATTGGGCCTGCTTCTCGTGTGACGGTCCGGCCCCGTCGAGGGCTCCGGGCCAATCGGCCGCAGCCCGTGCGTACCGCCGTGAGATGCTCTCGTGGAGGTCGCCGGGCGGGATGAGGGCGTGCGCGGCGCCATGGCAGCCGCGACTGAGGGCGTGCAGCGACTGCTCGATGGCCTCGAGGGCGGCCGGAAGGAACGCGGCGCATGCTCGATCGCCGGCGCCCTGCTGGAGACGCTCGGCCGCCGACAGCAGCGCGAACGAGTTGTGTGCGAGCCGGATGCGGGGATCGTCCATGGCACCAAGCCTGGTCGCGCAGGGACCCGACCTCTATGGGGGCGAGACTGCAAGCCAGCGCGATCAGGACACCCTCGCTGCCCGCCGCGGGCGTGGGAAGCTTGATCCATGCGTACGCGACTGAACTCGCTGCCGCTGTTCTGGCGGGTGTTCGGCACCAACGCAGCGGTGCTGGTGCTGGCATTCCTGGCCCTGGCGCTCGCGCCGGTGACGGTGTCGGTGCCACCGACCGCGATCGAGCTGGCCGTGCTCGCGGTGGGGCTCGCGTGCCTGCTCGCACTCAATCTCGGGATGCTGCGACCGGCGTTCCGGCCGCTCGACGAGCTCGTTGAGACGATGCGCGGGCACGACCCGCTCTCGCCCGGCAAGCGCGTACGCGTCAGCGGCGGGCCTGTCATCGTCGCCCTGGCGCAGACCTTCAACGAGATGCTCGACCGCCTGGAGTCCGAGCGGCGCGACAGCGCGCGCCGCGCGCTGCTCGTTCAGGAGGGCGAGCGCCAGCGGATCGCGCGCGAGCTGCACGACGAGGTCGGCCAGACACTCACCGGGGTCATGCTCCAGGTCGAAGGACTGGCCGGCATGATCCCGGACGAACTCCGAGACCAACTCGACGAGCTCCGCGAGACCGCTCGCCACGGCACCGAGGAGGTGCGCCGGATCGCACGCCGTCTCCGCCCCGAAGCGCTCGAGGATCTCGGGCTGGAAAGCGCGCTCGCTGCATTGGCGGCTGCCATCGGCGAGCAGGCAGAACTACGGATCGAGAGGCGCCTGGAGCCTGCGCTGCCGCTCTCGCAGGAGCAAGAACTGGTCGTCTACCGCATCGCACAGGAGGCGCTCACGAACGTCGCCCGGCACGCCAACGCCACTGAGGTGCAGCTCCACCTCGCGCAGACGAACCAGCACGTCGTCCTGACCGTTCGCGATGACGGCGGCGGACTCCCACCGGGCGCCTTCCGGTCCTCCCACGGCATCCGCGGCATGCGCGAACGCGCCATGCTCATCGGAGGCCAGCTCACGATCGGGGAACCGGCGGCCGGCGGCACTGAGGTGCAGCTGTCGATGCCTCTCGAACCGAGAACCGAATGACAACCCCACTCACGACCAACATCCTTGTCGCGGACGACCACCCGATCGTCCTGCGCGGACTGCGAATGGTGCTCGACGCCCAACCCGACCTCGCGGTGGTCGCGGAGGCCACCGACGGCGACCAGGCCGTCGAGCGGGCCGTCTCGGAAGAGATCCACCTGGCGATCCTCGACATCTCGATGCCGCGCAAGACGGGACTGCAGGCCGCGCGTGAGATCACGCACCGCAAGCCAGAGGTGCGCGTGCTCATGCTCTCGATGCATGACAGTGAGCAGTACCTGTTCGAGGCGATCCGCGCCGGCGCCTCCGGTTACGTGCTCAAGAGCGCCGTCGACCGCGACCTCGTCGAGGCCTGCCGCGCCGCAATGCGCGGCGAGCCGTTCCTCTACCCGGGCGCCGTACGCGCGCTCATGCGCGAGTACCTCGACCGCGCGCGCGCCGGCGAGGCCTTGCACAAGGAGCTGCTGACACCGCGCGAGGAGGAGATCGTCAAGCTCGTCGCCGAGGCGCACACCAACGAGGAGATCGGCGAGATGCTCTTCATCTCTAAGAAGACGGTGGAGCGCCACCGGGCGAACATCCTCGAGAAGCTCGGCATGCGCGACCGTGTCGAGCTCACCCGTTACGCGATCCGCCGCGGCCTCGTGCAACCCTGACCGCGGGCAGGACGAGTCGCCGTCAACTGCACCTCGCACGACGGCGACGTGCGGTCGGCACCCCATCGCCGACGGCGAGGCAGGCGCGCACACTTCAACCAATGCTTCGCGTCGCGCTCTTGGACGATCACCCTGCCGTGCTCGCCGGTTTCTGCCGACTCATCGAATCCGAGCCGGATCTGACCGTCGCGGCCGTCGCTTCGACCGCCCACGAGCTCGCATGCGAGCTCGACGGCTTGCGTCCCGACGTGCTTGTGCTCGATCACGATCTCGCGGGCGACGATGGGCTCTCGCATTGCCGGCGGATCAAGAGTCGCCCGCACCCCCCGGCGGTGATCATCTACTCGGCGTACGCGGGCCCGGCCCTGACGTTGGCGGCCCGTGCCGCGCAGGCTGACGGGGTCGTGGACAAGGCCGAGCCGGTGTCCACGCTGCTGGCGGCGCTACGCAGCGTCGCGGTGGGCGAGGTCGCGATGTCACCGGTGCCTCGCGACGCATTCGAGGCAGCGGTCGCGAGGCTCGACGATGACGATCTGCCCGTCTTCGCGATGCTTCTCGACGGTGAGCCCCTGGACTCCATCGCGGGCGCATTGCGTATCGACAGCGCCGAGGTCAGCCGGCGCGCGCGACGTATCGTCGGGCGCCTTCGCCCCGGGCGTGGTGCCCGCGCGGGCGATCGGGCAATCGAGGCTGCGCAATCGCACGAGATGTACTAGCCGGCGCCGCCATGCCTATCTCGCCGCGCTCGGCCATCGTCGGACAAGCTTCGCATTGACGCGTTAGCGTTCATTGACGCTGGGCAGGACCGACGCGGCACGTCACATAAGGGGGACCCATGAACGTGACGATCATCGGCACCGGGAACATGGCGCGAGGGATCGGCAGACGGCTGACGGCCGGCGGCCACACGGTCACGGTGCTCGGCAAGGAGACCGCTGCGGCCGAAGCCGTAGTGAGCGATATCGGCGCGGACGGCGAGGCTCGGGCAGGCCGCTCGGGCGACGCGATCGACGACGAGGTCGTCGTGCTCGCGATGTACTACCCCGACGCCCAGGCAGCGGTGGAGCAGTACGGCGACGGCCTCTCGGGCAAGGTCGTCGTGGACATCACGAACCCGGTCAACGAAGCCTTTGACGGGCTCGTCACCCCTCCTGACGGCTCTGCGGCGCAGGAGCTCGCCAGCAGCGCAGCCGGAGCGCGCGTCGTCAAGGCGTTCAACACCACCTTCGCGGGCACGTTGACCGAGGGCCGGGTGGCCGGGCAGCCGCTCGACGTCTTCATCGCCGGCGACGACGAGGACGCGAAAGCGACGGTCGCGAAGCTCGCGGAGGACGGAGGCCTGAACCCGATCGACGCCGGGCCCTTGAAGCAGGCGCGGCAGCTCGAAGCCATGGGGCTGGTCCACATGACGCTCCAGAACTCGCTCGGGACCGGCTTCTCCAGCGCGCTGAAGATCCTCGCCTGACGACGCCCAAGTTGCACCCTGAACTCGCGCGATGCCGTCCGCGGTGATCTTCGATCTCGACGGAGTCCTCATGGACTCTGAGCAGCGCTGGAACGAGGCCAAGGAGGCGCTCGTCCGCGAGAGCGGTGGCCGCTGGCGCGACGACGCGCCCACGGTGATGATGGGCATGAGCTCGCCCGAGTGGTCGACGTACTTGCGCGAGGACCTCGGCGTGCCCATCGACTCCGAGGAGATCAGCCGCGAGGTCGTGCGGCGCATGCAGGAGGGCTACCGGCGCGAGCTGCCGCTGCTGCCCGGAGCCGACACCGCCGTGCGCGCCCTCGCTGCGAGGTGGCCGCTCGGGCTCGCCTCGTCATCGAACCGGGAGGTCATCGATCTCGTGCTCGACCTGGCCGGCTTTGACGACGCCTTTGAGGTCACCGTGTCGTCCGAGGAGGTCGAGCGCGGCAAGCCCGCGCCGGACGTCTACCTCGCCGCCGCGCGTCGGCTTGGCGTGGACGCCGCTGAGTGCGTGGCGATCGAGGACTCGAGCAACGGCGTGCGCGCGGCCGCCGCGGCGCGCATGACCGTGATCGCCGTTCCCAATCGTCACTACCCGCCCGACCCGGAGGCGCTCGCGCTCGCGGCGGCCACGGTGACCGTCGTAGGCGAGATCACGCCTGGCTTGGTGGAGCAACTCGACCGGCCGACTCCGGCAGTCCGAGACGGCGAGACGTGAAAGAGGTCGACGACCACTCGCACGGCTCGAGCGGCCGATCAACTCATCAGAGCGTTGGCGCGCGTCTAAGCGGGCGAGCAGAGTCGTGCGCAATGTCGACTCGTTCGGCGGAGCCGCACGGCGCCGCTTTCGCGTCGCCGTCACTCCCGGCCGCTGAGGTCGGGAGTGACGTCCTCTCCACGACGATCGTCGGCCCGCGTTAGGAGCGCAGCCGTGGCCGCCACGACCGAGCCCAGGCCGGCGGCGTCGCGAGACGCTCCCGCGAGCGCGCGTCGCCGCGTCGCCGTCGGCGCGCTGGTCGTCCTCGCCGTCGTCGCGATGGTGCTCGCGCTGATGGTGGGGTATGTGCGGCGGGCCGCGGTGGACTCCGACCAGTTCGCCAACCGTGCGACGGTGGCCGTGAGCGCCGAGAGCGTGAGATCGCTGATCGCCGAGCGCGTGACCGACCAGGTGGTGCTCGAGAACAAGGCCGACCTGATCGCAGCCCGGCCGCTGATTCAGTCGGTCGTCTCCTCGGTCGTCGGCGGCCAAGCGTTCACGGGTGCGTTCCGCGCCGGTGTGCGGGATGTGCACCGCGCCGTGTTCGACCGCGATCAGGACACGGTCACGCTGGCTCTGGCCGACGTGGGGACGATGGTGGCCGCGGCGCTGGAGGCGGTGCGGCCGTCGCTCGCCCGCCGCGTCGAGACGACCCGTCGCGTCGAGGTCATCCAGCGCGACGTCGGCAGCGTCAGCGCGACGCTTGCCCGCACAGCCGACACGATCAAGCTGCTCGCGCCGCTGCTGCTGCTCGTCGCGGTCCTGTTCGCTGCGGCCGCGATCTACCTGTCGGCGGACCGGCGGCGGACCGTCGTGCAGCTCGGCATCGGCGCGGCCGTCGGCGGTCTGCTCCTGATCGTGGCCTTCGACGTTGCGCGTGCGCTGGCCATCGGTGCCGTGGACGGTCCCGACGCACGGTCGGCGGTCGCGTCCGTGTGGGAAGCGTTCCTGGGGGATCTGCACACGGCGGCGTGGATCCTCGCCGGCTCTGGAGCGGTGATCGCGGCCGCCGCCGCATCGCTGATCCGTCCGATCGAGCTCAACGCCCCGCTGCGGCGCGCCGCCGGATGGATCATGCGCGAACCGGCACGCCCGGCGTTCCGCGTCCTGCGCGCCCTCGGTCTGGTGGCGGCCGGGTTCGTCGTCCTGTTCGCCCGCGACGCGGTCCTTCATCTTCTGCTCGCGGTCGTCGGCCTGTACCTGATCTTCGCCGGCGTCAGCGCGATCCTCTGGCTCGTCTACCAGCCGCGTCCGGGAGCCGCGAGCGGCCGACCGGACACGGGCGAAGGCGCCCCGGCAACCGGGGGGCGCCGGCGGCTGGTCGCGCCGCTGCTCGCCGTGGTGCTGATCGCCGTGGCGGTCGTGGCGTTCGTCGGCTCGGGCGGGACGAGCACGGCCGCGCCGCCCGCCGGACCGTGCAACGGCCACGCTGCGCTGTGCGGTCGCACGCTGCCTGAGGTCGCGCTTGCCGCCACGCACAACTCGATGTCGGTGCCGCTCCCAGGGTGGTTCTCCTCCCAACAGGACGCGCCGATCGCCGAGCAGCTGCGCTTCGGGATCCGCGGGCTGCTGCTCGACACCCACTACGCGGACCGGCTCGACAACGGGAGGCTGCGCACGTTCGTCGGCGACCCCGAGGAGCTCCGGGCGCAGGCGCGGCAGGACGGCGTGAGCCCGAGCGCAGTCGACTCCGCCCTGCGCCTGCGCGAGCGTCTCGGCTTCAAAGGCAGGGGCGAGCGCGCGATGTACCTGTGCCACTCGTTATGCGAGCTCGGCGGCACGCTCGTCTCGGACGTGCTGCGCGACGTGCACGACTTCCTGATCGCCAACCCGGGCGAGGTCGTCGTCGTGATCAACCAGGACTACGTGACTCCGGAGGACTTCGTCGGTGCGCTCGAGGACGCCGGCCTCGACAACCTCGCGTATCGGGGCCCGACCACCGGCCGCTGGCCGACGCTGCGGGAGATGATCGACTCGAACCAGCGCATCGTCTTCCTCGCCGAGAACCACGCCGGCGCCGCGCCCTGGTACCACCTCGCCTACGACACGATCACCCAGGAGACGCCGTTCGCCTTCTCGAAGCCGCAGCAGCTGACGACCGCGTCGCAGCTCGCCGAGACCTGCGCGCCGAACCGAGGTCCGGACGAGGCGCCGATGTTCCTCGTCAACCACTGGATCACGACCGACCCGCTGCCACGCCCGTCCCATGCCGGCAAGATCAACGCCTACGAGCCGCTGATGCGCCGTCTGCGCGAGTGCCAGCGCATCCGCCACCACATCCCCAATCTGGTGGCCGTCGACTTCTACGCCCGCGGCGACCTGCTGCGCGCGGTCGACACCCTCAACGGCGTGCGCTAGAGGAGCGTGATGACTGCGACGAAAGCCCCTGACAGCGTGTCGCGCGGGAAGGCGGCGCGCAATGGCGCGCCTCGCTCGAGCCACGCCGCGTTCGAGCCAGCCTCCGATCGCAGCGATCCGGTCGCACTGCTCGAGCGTCAAGCGCAGACGCGGGTGCCGGAGCTGCTCCCGATCCGCTATGGCCGGATGCTCGCCTCGCCGTTCGCGTTCTACCGCGGTGCGGCTGCGATCATGGCCGAGGATCTGGCATCCACGCCGCAGTCGGGGCTGCGGGTGCAGTGTTGCGGCGATGCGCACCTGTCCAACTTCGGCGTGTTCGCGTCGCCGGAGCGGAGGCTGGTCTTCGATCTCAACGACTTCGACGAGACGCTGCCGGGGCCGTGGGAGTGGGACGTCAAGCGCCTCGCGGTCAGCTTGCTGATCGCAGCCCAGAGCAACGCGTTTCGCAGGCAGGATCAGCGGCGTGCCGTGCTCGACTGCGTCGTGAGCTACCGGACCGCGATGGCCGAGTTCGCGCGCATGGGCAACCTCGCGGTCTGGTACTCGCGCTTTGACGTCGAGACGGTGCTGTCCAAGTACCCCGACCGGTTCACGCGGCGGTCGGTGAAGGACACCCGGAAGGCGATCGCCAAGGCGCGCACCAGGGACAGCATGTCGGCGTTCTCCAAGCTCACTCGGGCCGTCGACGGCGAGGTCCGGATCGTCGACGAGTCACCGCTGGTCGTGCCGGTCGACCGGCTTGCCTAAGGCGCGAAACGCGAACGCATCCTGCAGCGGCTGCGCAAGGTGCTCGGTGCCTATCGCGACTCGCTGCCGGCCGACCGCCGTGTGCTGTTCGACCAGTTCGGGCTCGCCGACTTCGCCCGCAAGGTCGTGGGCGTGGGGAGCGTCGGCACCCAGGCGTGGATCGCGCTGATGCTGGGGCGCGTCGGCACGGACCCGCTGTTCGTGCAGATCAAGGAGGCCCAGCGGTCGGTGCTCGAGGACTACGCCGGCACGAGCGAGTTCGCCAATCACGGGCAGCGCGTCGTCGTCGGCCAGCGCCTGATGCAGGCCAGCAGTGACATCTTCCTCGGCTGGCTGCGTGTCGATGCCGGCAGGAAGAACGAGTGCGACTACTACGTGCGCCAGCTCAAGGATTGGAAGGCATCGGCGGAGATCGAGCAACTGGATCCCGACAGCCTCGCCACGTACGGCCAGATGTGCGGGTGGACACTCGCACGCGCGCACGCGCGAACCGGTGACCGTGTTGCGATCGCCGCCTATCTGGGCCGCAGCGACAGCTTCGATCGGGCCATCCTGGCGTTCTCAGAGGCCTACGCCGAGCAGAACGAACGCGACTACCAGGCGCTCGGGGCCGCGGCCGAGTCCGGCCGCATCGGCGCCGAGATCGGCCTCTAATCAACCAGATCGATTTCGAACGGAGTCAGCCATGATCTCAGCGCTCTTGATGATGCGACGACTGGCGGCCGCGTTGCGCGTCGCGCTGCGGGAGGAGGACTTCGCACGCGTTCTATCCGCCGGACTGCTCCTGATCATCATCGGCACGCTCGCGTACTCCATCGGCGAGAGCTGGAGCATCGTGGACGGCCTCTACGTCGCCGTTGCGACGCTGACGACATCGAGCATTCTCGACCCGGACCTCACCATCACCGACCCCTGGCTCAAGGTCTTCACGGCCGGGTACGTGCTGGTCGGGATCGGCATCTTGGTCGAGCTCGCGCGCCGGCTCGGCATGGGTTTTATGACGGCGAGAGCGGAGCTCGAAGAGGCCAAGGCGTCGAAGAAGACCAAGGCCACAACACCCGCCTAAGTTCCCGACGAGCTGGAGACCCCGCCTCCCACGCGGGGTCTCCAGCGAGATCAGCCGCCCTCGTGCTCGCGCTCGTGGCGGAGCGCACGATTGCTAGACCCGGTACAGGAAGGCGTAGACGGCGGACGGGCCGGCCTGAGTCCACTCGGCGAGGCAGTAGCGGCACATACCCCCGTCGTCGGCCTCGACGTCGATGGTCCTCGGTGGACGGCCTTCCACGATCTCGGCCTCGAGGCGCCGGCCGGCGAGAGGCCCGCCTTCGAGCAGGGCGATGATCGTCGGGCCGGCCTCTCGCGCCGGGGCGGTCGCCTCGAGCGAGGGCGTCGGATACGGCGCGACACTCACCGCGCCGGTCGGCTCGCCGGCGCCAGGGAGCCGCGCCGCGGGGTAACGCACGAAGCGTTCGAGCGGTGGATAGAACTCGCTGGTGGTCACCGGCCGGCGGGCGAAGTGGGCGAGGGGCTCCTCGCCCTGCGCGCCCTGCCCCGGCTGCCGCATGACGATGCGGACCTCGTCGGCATCGATCTCGATCACGTTGTAGGACGGCGGCATGGTGCCGCGCACGCGCAACGTCGAGACGGTGCCCGAGTGCACCACGCGCACCCCGGAGAGGCTCCATACGTACGGCACGTGGCGGTGTCCGGACAGCACGAGGTCCACGCCAAGCTCACGCAGGATCGCCATGACGTCACCGGCGTCGCGGAGGTTGTTGACGTCGCGCCCGGTGCCCGGGACAGCGAGGATGTGGTGGTGGATGACGACGATCCGAGGTCCCTCGGTCCAGTCCCGGAGCGACGCGTCGAGCCAGCCGTAGTGCTCGCGCCCGACCTCGCCCTCGTCGACGTCGGGCTTGGTCGAATCGATCGCCACCACCCTCGCACGACCCTCGGCGACGTCCACGGTCGTTACCGAGTCGCGGGAGCCGAAGAAGTCCTCGAAGTGCCGGTACCCGACATTGCGGGCGTCGTGGTTGCCCATCGTCACGACGACGTCGCGGCACGCCAGCTCATCCAGGAACTGCCTGCACTGCTCGAACTCGCCGCGATATCCCTCCATCGTGAGATCGCCCGCGACGACCACGAGGTCGGGTGCGAGCTCGTTGGTCTCCTCCACGGCGGCCCTCAGCAGCTCAGGACGGAACAGTCCCTCCCCAACGTGCAGGTCGGACATCTGGACGATCTTCAAGGCCTACTCCGTGTCAGAGCGCAGGAACCTCAGGACCGCCAGCACACGCCGGTGGTCCGCTACCGCGGGCGGCAGGTCGAGCTTTGAGAAGATCGAGGTCACGTGCTTCTCCACCGC
>DASTIC010000015.1:0-18713 GCA_035717845.1 Solirubrobacteraceae bacterium | reverse complement strand
CGGAAGCGCAGCCGCTCGCCGTGCGTATCGAGTAGACCCGCGCGCTCGGCGGCGTCGAGCGCGCCGCGGGGGATCCCGAGGTGGGCGGCGGCGGCCAGCACGGTCCCCAGCTCCTGGCTGTCGTCAGCGGCGGCGAGCGTGAGCAGCTGCTGCGTGTCCTCGGGCAGCGGGCGGACCTGGGCGAGGAACGCGTCCTCGATCTCGGCGCTGAGCGGCACGTCGTGCAGCAGCGGCGCGCGCCCCGCCCGCTGCTCCTCGGTCAGCCCGCGGGGCAGCTCGAGCAGGGCGAGCGGGTTGCCGTGCGTGACCTGCACGAGCTGGTGCCGGAGGGCGCCCGGAAGCGCGTCGTCGAGGAGCGCGACAGCCGCCGCGTCGGGGAGCCCGGCGAGCACGAGCTCCGAGATCCCGGCAGAGAGGAACCGGCTTCCCTCGACCTCGCGCGTCGCCGCCAGCATGGCGATCGGGTCGGCCTGGAGACGGCGGGCGGCGAACAGGATCGCCTCGGCCGAGCCGCGATCGAGCCAGTGCGCGTCGTCGAGCACGCATACGAGCGGCTCGTCGTCAGCGACCGCGGTCAGCAGCGCGAGCACGGCGACGGAGACGACGAAGCGGTCCGCCACGCCCTCCGTCGACATGC
This sequence comes from Solirubrobacteraceae bacterium, assembly GCA_035717845.1. Classification (GTDB taxonomy): domain Bacteria; phylum Actinomycetota; class Thermoleophilia; order Solirubrobacterales; family Solirubrobacteraceae; genus DASSUW01. The sequence goes on along the minus strand of DASTIC010000015.1, from coordinate 18,076 downwards.
CGAAGGCGGCGTGCAGCGCATCGCGCTGGACCTCGGGAAGGCCGTCCACGCGGTCGAGCACCGGCCACAGCAGCTGGTGCAGGCCGGCGAAGGGCAGCTCCGACTCGGCCTCGACGCCGATGGCCGTGAGGACCCGCATGCCGCCGGCGTGCTCGATCGCGTACTCCAGCAGCGCCGATTTTCCGATGCCCGGCTCACCCCGCAGCACGAGCGCGCCGCTGCGCGACTCGCGTGCCTCGTCGAGGAGGCGCTCGATGGCCGCCACCTCGCGATCGCGTCCGAGCAGCACATGCGGACTCTACTCCCAGGGTGCTGCGCCGGCACGAACCGCAGCGGCGACCTCGTCCAGGCGGCCGCCGTCGATCGCGTCGCGCAGGGCGGCCATCAGGCGCTGGAGGTAGGCGAGGTTGTGGATCGTCAGCAGCCGCTGGGCGGTCTGCTCGTGCGCCTTGAGCAGGTAGTGCAGGTACGCGCGGCTGTAGCCGTGGGCGCATGCCGGGCAGGGGCAGCCGTCGAGCAGCGGCTCGTCGGCGGTGCGGAAGCGTCCCTTGGCGAGGTCGACGCGCCAGCGGTTCGCCGGGTCGGGCACGAGCGCCATCCCGTGGCGGCCGATGCGGGTCGGCATCGCGCAGTCGAACGTGTCGATCCCCAGCTCCACGCCGCGCACGAGGTCGTCGACCTCGCCGATGCCGAGCAGGTGCCGGGGGCGCTCCTCGTCCAGCTCGTCGATCGCCCACCCCACGACCTCGAACATCTGGGCCTTGTCCTCGCCGAGCGTGCCGCCGATCGCGATGCCGCCCACCGGCCGGGCCGCCACCTCCTGCGCCGAGGCGCGGCGCAGGTCCTCCTCCACCCCGCCCTGGACGATCCCGTATACGAGCTGATCCTCCGGCCCGTGCTCGGCGTGCCACGCCAGGCAGCGGTCGAGCCAGCGGTGGGTGCGCTCGGTGGAGCGGGCGGTGTAGTCGCGCCCGCCGTGGAACGGCGTGCACTCGTCGAACACGAGCGCGATGTCGGAATGCAGCGCGGCCTGGACCTCCATCGAGGTCTCCGGCCCCATGAAGCGGGTCGAGCCGTCGAGGTAGGAGCGGAACGTCACGCCCTCCTCGGCGATCTTGAGGATCGCGCCGGCCCGCTCGCCGCCGGAATTCGGCCCACCCACCCGGGCGCGGCCCTTGATCTCGTCGGCCACGGTCCCGTGGCCCATCGAGAAGACCTGGAAGCCGCCCGAGTCGGTGATCACCGGGCGGTCCCAGGCCATGAAGCGGTGCAGGCCGCCGAAGTCCCGGATCAGCTCGTGGCCCGGCGCCAGGAACAGGTGGAACGTGTTGCCGAGCACCATGTCGTAGCCGAGCTCGGCCGCCTCGCGGACTTCGAGCGTCTTCACGACCGCCTTGGTGGCCAGCGGGACGAACGCGGGCGTGCGGACCTCCCCGTGCGCGAGGCGCAGCGTCCCGGCGCGGGCCCTCGAGCGGGGGTCGCGGCTGCCGATCTCGAAGCTCGTCATGCGGGCGCCGACCTTAGCCATCGGCGCCTATAGTTGATCTCAACTATTCGTTCCTGTATATTCATCGCCATGGCTGAACGAAAGGTCGGCAACCTGCTCGCGCTCGCGGTCCTCTCGTACCTGACCCAGCGCCCGATGCACCCGTACGAGCTCGGCCGCACCCTGCGCGCCCACGGCGACGAGCGCAGCATCAAGTTCAACCACGGCTCGCTCTACATGGTCGTCCGGCAGCTCGCCAAGGCCGGCTTGATCGCCGAGCAGGAGACCGTTCGCGAGGGCCAGAGGCCGGAGCGCACCATCTACGCGCTCACGGACGCCGGCCGACGCGAGTTCCGGGAGTGGCTGCGGGACCTGCTCGAGGAGCCGCGCCACGAGTACCCGCAGTTCGTGGCCGCCCTGTCGCTCGTGGCGGCGCTGCCGCCGGACGAGGTCGTGGAGCTGCTGGCGAATCGCCGCCGCAAGCTCGCCGAGCAGCGGACCGAGTCCGCCGAGATCGTGGAGCGCACGGTGGCGGCCGGAGTGCATCCCCTCTTCCTCATCGAAGAGGAGTACCGGCTCGCGCTGATCGACGCCGAGGCGGCGTTCGTCGACGACTTCGTCGCCCGCATCACCGACCCCGAGACCGGGTGGGGCCCCGAGTGGGCCGCCCTGCATCAGAACCAAGGAGAGCTGACATGACACGGACGGCACTGGTGATCGGCGGCGGCATCGCCGGACCGGCGACCGCTCTTGCCCTCCAGAAGGCGGGCATCGAGCCGATCGTCTACGAGGCCCACCCGGCCCACGCCGACGGCGTCGGCGGGTTCCTCACGCTCGGGACCAACGGCATCGAGGCGCTGCGCGTGCTGGACGTCGACGAGCGTGCGCTGGCCGCCGGGTTCCCCACCCCGACGATCACGCTACGCAACAGCGCCGGGCGCTGCATCGGCGAGACGCCGACCGGGCTCGCCACGCCGCCCAGCCACACGCTGAAGCGCGCCGACCTCTACGCCGCCCTGCGCGACAAAGCGCGTGCGCGTGGCATCTGCGTCGAGCACGGCAAGCGGCTGGTCGACGCGCGCGACAGCGGCGGCGACGTGCGAGCCGTGTTCGCCGACGGGAGCGAGGCGGCCGGCGACGTGATGGTCGGCGCCGACGGCGTGCACTCGACGCTGCGCCGGATCGTCGATCCCGGGGCGCCCGCCCCGGCGTACTCCGGGCTCCTCGGCACCGGCGGCTACGCGACCGGCGTTCCCGTGGAAGCGCCGGCCGGCGGCTTCGAGATGATCTTCGGCGCCCGCGCCTTCTTCGGCTACGTCGCCGCGCCCGACGGCGAGGTGTGGTGGTTCGCCAACGTCCCGCGCCGGCCCGAGCCGGCGCGCGGCGAGCTCGAGACGACCAGCGAGGAGTGGCGCCGGCAGCTGGCCGCGCTCTTCGGCGACGACGCCGGCCCGGCCATCCCCTTGCTCGAGGGCACGCCGGAGATCGCGCCGGCCGGCCCGATCCACACGCTCGCCCATCTGCCGTCGTGGCGCCGCGGCCGGCTCGCCGTGATCGGCGACGCGGCCCACGCGCCGTCGCCCACCTCCGGCCAGGGCGCGTCGCTGGCGATCGAGGACGGCGTCGTGCTCGCCAAGTGCCTGCGCGACCTGCCGACCGCCGAAGGGCTCGCCCGCTTCGAGGCGCTGCGCCGGCCCCGCGTCGAGCGCATCGTCAAGTCGGCCGCGCGCATCAACAGCAGCAAGGCCGCCGGCCCGGTGGGCGCGCGCCTGCGCGACGCGATGCTGCCGTGGATCCTCAGGCTCACGGCCGACGGCAAGGCCCACCGGGAGACGTACGGCTACCGGATCGAGTGGGAATCCGGGGCGGCGTGACTGCCCGCCCCGGACGCTTGGGTCAGCCCTCGATCGTCTGGCGGTCGGCGGCGCCGATCTCGATCCGGCGCGGCTTGCGCGCCTCGGGCTTCGGTACGCGGACCTCGAGTACGCCGCGGTCGAAGTTGGCCGTGACGGCCTCGGGGTCGACGCCCTGCGGCAGCGTGAGCGTGCGCGCGAACGTGCCGAAGGCGCGCTCGACGCGGTAGTAGCCCTCGCCGCCCGACTCGTGCTCGGCCTTGCGCTCGCCCGAGACGGTCAGCGTCGTGTCCTCGATCTCGATCTTCACGTCGTCCTCGCCCATGCCGGGCAGGTCGGCGCGCAGGACGAAGTGGTCGTCGGTCTCGACGAGGTCCATGGCCGGCATCCAGCGGCGCAGCGCGCCGCCGTTGCCCTGACCGGGGCCGTCGAAGACGCTGTTGAAGAGGCGGTTCATCTCGGTCTGGAGCGTGCCCAGCTCACGGAACGGCTCCCAGCGGACGATGGTCATTTGCAGATCCTCCGTGGACGCGGTTGACAAGCTCCCTAGATTGTAGATCTCAGTCGGAGCTTGTCAAGTTTCTTAGTCGTGATGACTAAGATCTGCGGACCCGGGGAGGACCCGGTTCCAGCGACCGGCGAGCTGCTCGAGCTCGTCGCGGTCGAAGTGCTGGAGGAAGCGCTCCCGCACCCCGTCGAGATGCGTGCGCCGCGCTCGCGAGAGCAGCTCCTCGCCCTTGTCGGTCAGCACCGCGAACATGCCGCGGCCGTCCTCGGTGCAGGCATCGCGCTCGATCAACCCGTCGCGCTCGAGCCGGTCGACCAGCCGCGTCATCCCCGAGCGGGAGAGCAGGACGCCCTCGGCCAGCTCGGCCATGCGGCGCCGGCGCCCCGGCGCGGCCTGGAGGTTGATCAGCACCTCGTAGGACGTGAGCGGCAGATCGTGCTCGGCCAGCAGCTCCGCGTCGAGCGCCTTCACGAGGGCGCTGTGGACCCGCAGCAGACCCCGCCACGCGGCGAGCTCCTCGGGCGCCAGCTCGCGAACGGCCTCGGTCGTGGTGTCGGTGGCGCTCATCGTGGGTTACAGCCTAGCGGGCAGGTGGTTGTGCGGACAACTTCAACTACGGGGCGGCCTGCAGGGACGAAACTACGCATTGAGGGAGTGATCGGGGCGTGTACGCAAAGTGGACAACCGCGACGTCTGAGCTCGTGCGTGTCCGTTTTGAGGACGCGGGCGGTGTACAACCGGACAACTGCCGGCGGACGCGTCGTCGTTGTCCCCTTTTGCACGCCCCGTCCCTCCCCTCAATGCCGCCGTTGACGTTCCCGGCCCCGCGTTACGGATCGACCTCGCCCTCGAAGAGCGCGAACGGTGCTCCCTGGGGGTCGCGGACAGCCGCCACGCGGCCCATCGCCGTGTCCATCGGGCCGGCGATGACGCTGCCGCCGCCCGCCCGCACGGCCGCCACCGCGTCGTCGCACGACTCCACGGTGAAGTAGACGAGCCAGTGCGCCGGCTCGCCGTCCTGCTGGGGGCGGATGCCGCCGTTGACCGCACCCTCGCGGCGGATGACGCCGTAGCCGGTCTCCTCCGGCTCGACCTCCCAGCCGAGCAGCGCGCCGTAGAACTCGCGGGCGCGGCCGGGATCGGGCGACGCGAGCTCGTTCCAGCACATGTAGCCGGCGTCGTTGACGCGGGCGGCGCCGGCCAGCTCGCGCGGCTGCCAGAGGTCGACGGCGGCGCCGGTCGGGTCGGCGACCGCGGCCAGGCGACCCGCGGCCTCGACGTCGAGCGGCTCGGCCAGCACCTCGCCGCCGAGCTCGCGCACGCGCTCGGCGAGCGCGTCGACGTCCTCGACCGAGAGGCGCGACCGCCAGCGGGCCGCGTCCGCCGCCTCCACGCCCGCGACGTCACTGCCGTCGAGCCGAAACCGCGTGCCGTCGACCTCCCAGCCGAAGACCTCGGCGTAGAACGCCGTCGCGGCCTCGACGTCCGTGGTGCCGAGCTCGGCCCAGCAGAACGTCCCGGGCGCGTAGCTGTCGCGCTCGCCCATTCGCCGGAGCCTATGCGAGCAGCGAACGGCCCGTCATCTCCGGCGGCTGCTCCTCTCCGAGCAGCTCGAGCACGGTGGGCGCGACGTCGGCGAGGATCCCCTCCCCCTCGAGCCGCGCGCCTTCGGCGGTGACGATGAGCGGCACCGGGTTCAGGGAGTGGGCGGTGTTGACCGAGCCGTCCTCCTCGAGCATGTGGTCCGCGTTGCCGTGGTCGGCGGTGATGACGCATGCACCGCCGCTCGCATGCACCGCCTCGACGACCTGGGCCAGGCACTCGTCGACGGTCTCCACCGCCTTCACCGCCGCCGGGATGTCCCCGGTGTGGCCGACCATGTCCGGGTTGGCGAAGTTGATGATCGCGAACGTCGGCTCGTCCTCGCGCCAGTGCCGCACGAACGCCTCGGCCGCCTCCCGCGCGCTCATCTCCGGCTTGTGGTCGTACGTCGGCACGTCGCGCGGCGAGGGCACCAGCTCGCGCACCTCGCCCTCGTACGGGTCCTCCTCCCCGCCGTTGAAGAAGTACGTGACGTGCGGGTACTTCTCCGTCTCGGCGACGTGCAGCTGCGTGCGGCCCAACCTCGAGATGACCTGGCCGATCGTCAGCTCGGGCCGCTTGGGCGGGAACAGCACCGGATACGTGTAGTCCTCGTCGTACTCGGCCATCGTCGTATAGCGGTCGACCGGCCCCTCCTCGACGAGCTTGCGGGTTATCTGGCGCATGCGGTCGGGCCGGAAGTTGAACGCGATCACCGAGTCCCCCGGACGGATCGTCGCCTCCTCGCCGACCGTCGTGGGGGTGATGAACTCGTCGGTCTCGTCGCGCTCGTACGCGGCCCGCACGGCGGCCTCGCCGGTGTCGGCGTGGTGCTCGGCGCGCCCTTCGAGCAGGAGCCCCACCGCCTTGTCGGTGCGGTCCCAGCGGCCGTCGCGGTCCATGGCGAAGTAGCGGCCCACGACCGACCCGACCCGGCCGGCGCCGACCTCGCGCATCCACGCCTCCAGGTCGGCCAGCGAGCCAGCGCCCGAGGTGGGCGACGTGTCGCGCCCGTCGGTGAACGCGTGCACGACGAGGTCGTCGACGCCCCACTCGCCCGCCAGCTCCACGAGCGCCTTGAGGTGCCGCTCGGACGAGTGCACGCCGCCGCCCGAGACGAGCCCGATCAGGTGCACCCGCGGCGCGTCCCGCATCGCGGCCTGAAGCGTCTCGTTCTCCGCCAGCGACCCGTCCTCCACCGCGGCGTCGATGCGTGCGAGGTCCTGCGGGACGATCGCGCCGGCGCCGAGGTTGAGGTGGCCGACCTCGGAGTTGCCCATCTGGCCCTCCGGGAGCCCGACCGCCTCGCCCTTGGCGGTCAGCTGCGTGTGCGGGTGCTCGTCCCACAGCCGGTCGAAGACCGGCGTCGAGGCGAGCGAGATCGCGTTGCCCGGGCCGTCCGGGGCGAGCCCCCACCCGTCGAGGATCACGAGCGCGACCTGGGGAACGCTCATCCGCGCGCGGCCTCCACGATCTCCGCAAACGACGCCGCGTCGAGGCTCGCGCCGCCGACCAGCGCCCCGTCGACGTCGGGCGGCGCGAGCAGCTCGGCGGCGTTGTCGGGCTTCAGCGAGCCGCCGTAGAGGATCCGCACCGCGTCCCCGGCGGTGGCGTCGAGGTCTCCGACGAGCGCCCGCACGAACGCGATCGCGTCCTGCGCCTGCTGGGGCGTGGCGACCTTGCCGGTGCCGATCGCCCAGATCGGCTCGTACGCGAGCACGACCTCGGCGAGCTGCTCGGCCGCGACCTTCTCGAGCCCCTCCTGCACCTGGTGGCGCAGCTTGCGCTCGGTGTCGCCGCGCTCGCGCTCCTCCTCCGTCTCGCCGACGCAGAGGATCGGCGTCAGCCCGGCCGCCAGCGCCTGCGGCACCTTCTGCGCCAGCGCGCGGTCGGTCTCGTTGAAGTACTGGCGCCGCTCGGAGTGGCCCAGGATCGTGCCCTGGACCTCGATCTCCACCAGCATCGGCGCCGAGATGTCGCCGGTGAACGCGCCGTCGTCGGCCTCGTGCATGTTCTGCGCGTAGACCTGGACGCTCGAGCCGCGCACCGAGTCGACCATCGCCTGGAGCGCGGTGTATGGCGGGCAGATGACGACCTCGACGTCGTAGACCGCGCCGACCCGGGGCAGCAGCGCCTGGATGTAGGCCTCCGCCTCGGCGATCGTCTTGTGCATCTTCCAGTTGCCGGCGATGAACGGAGTGCGGCTCAAGACAGCGCCTCGACCCCGGGGAGCGCCTTGCCCTCCACCAGCTCGAGCGACGCGCCGCCGCCGGTCGACAGGTGGGACACGTCGTCGGCGAGCCCGAACTGGGCGAGCGCCGCCGCCGAGTCGCCGCCACCGACGACCGTCGTGCCCTGGCTGGCGGCCACCGCCTCGGCCACCGCCCGCGTGCCGGCTGCGAACGGCTCGAGCTCGAACGCCCCCATCGGGCCGTTCCAGAACACCGTGCCCGCGGACCGCACCGTCTCGGCGTAGCGCTCGGCCGTGCGCGGCCCGATGTCGAGGCCCATCCACTCGTCGGGCACGTCGATCCCCTCGAGCTTCAGCACCTCGGTGTCGGTGCTGAACCCGCGCCCGAGCATGAGGTCCTCGGGGAGCCGCAGCTTGTCGCTGCCGAGCACCTTCCGGGCCGGCTCGATGCCCTCCTCCTCGCACAGCGACGTGCCGACCGAGTGCCCCTGGGCGGCGAAGAACGGGAAGCACATCGCGCCGCCGATCAGGACCTCGTCGGCGCGCTCGAGGAACGCCTCCAGCACGCCGATCTTGTCGGTCACCTTGGCGCCCCCGACGACCGCGACGAGCGGGCGCCTCGGGTCCTCGAGGATCCCGCGCAGCGTCGACACCTCGCGCTCGAGCAGCCGCCCCGCGGCGCTCGGCAGCAGGTGGGCGACCGCCTCCGTCGACGAGTGCGCCCGGTGGGCGGCGCCGAACGCGTCGTTGACGTACGCGTCGGCGAGCGCCGCGTAGCGCTTGGCCAGCTCGGGGTCGTTCTTCGTCTCGCCCTTCTCGTAGCGGACGTTCTCGAGCATCACGACGTCGCCGTCGGGCACGTTGTCGAGGTCCTCGGCGAGCTGCACGTCGGTCCCGAGCAGGTCGGACAGCCGCTCTGCCGTCGGCCGCAGGGAGAGCTCCGGCTCGCGGTCCTTGGGGCGGCCGAGGTGCGCGGCCAGCACAAGCCGGGCACCACGCTTCCGTAGCTCCTTCAGCGTCGGCAGCGCCGCCCGGCTCCGGGCGTCGTCGGTGATCCGGCCGTCGTCGAGCGGCACATTGAAGTCGACCCTGACCAGGACGCGCTTGCCCTCGACGTCGAGGTCGTCAAGCGTGCGCACGCACCAGCACCTTCTGTGCCAGCTCCACGCACCGGTTGGAGTAGCCCCACTCGTTGTCGTACCAGGCGACGACCTTGACCAGCGTGTCGTCCATGACCGAGGTCAGCTGCGAGTCGTAGATCGACGAGTACGGCGACTTGACGATGTCCGAGGAGACGATCGGGTCCTCCGTGTACTCGAGGATCCCGGTCATCGGGCCGCTGTCGGCCCGCGAGCGGAACGCCTCGTTGATCTCGTCCACGCTCGTCTCGCGCGACACCTGGACCGTGAGGTCGACGACCGAGCCGGTCGGCACGGGAGCGCGGACCGCGAACCCGTGCAGCTTGCCCTGGAGCTCCGGGATCACGAGGCCGATCGCCTTCGCCGCGCCCGTCGAGGCGGGCACGAGGTTGATCGCCGCCGCGCGCGCCCGGCGCAGGTCCTTGTGCGGCGCGTCCTGGAGGCGCTGGTCGGCCGTGTAGGCGTGGATCGTCGTCATCAGGCCGCGCTCGATGCCGATCGTGTCGTGCAGCACCTTGGCCACCGGAGCAAGGCAGTTGGTCGTGCACGAAGCGTTCGAGATGACGTGGTGCTCGTCGGCGTTGTAGACGTCGTCGAAGTTGACGCCGAGCGCCACGGTGACGTCCGGCTCCGTCGCGGGAGCCGAGATGATCACCTTCTTGGCGCCCGCCTCGAGGTGCTTGGCGGCGTCGTCGCGCTTGGTGAAGAGTCCCGTCGACTCGATCACGACCTCGGCGCCGAGGTCGCTCCACGGCAGCGCGGCGGGGTCGCGCTCGGCGAGCACGCGCACCTCGCGGCCGTCGATGGCGAGGTTCCCGTCGCGCACCTCGACCGTGCCCGGGAAGCGCCCGAAGACGGAGTCGTACTTGAGCAGGTGTGCGAGCGTGCCCGCGTCAGTGATGTCGTTCACCGCGACGATCTCGATGTCCGCGTCCGACTCCTGCGCGGCGCGGAACACGTTGCGGCCGATGCGGCCGAACCCGTTGATGCCAACCCGTACGGGCATGTCAGCGTTCTCCCTGTTGCGGTATCTAAGGCGCTCACCCGAGCTTGCGAGGGTGAGTAAGCCGCATACAATTTCGCGGGGAAGGCTACCCGGCTCGCCGCAGCGACACCCGGTCGACGTCCCGGTGCTGGACGTCGACGAAATACGGCTCGCGGTCCCGGAACGCGTTCGAGAGATGCTCGGCGATGGCGACGGAGCGGTGTCGGCCGCCCGTGCAGCCGATCGCGATCACGAGATGCGCTTTGCCCTCGGCGACGTACTGCGGGAGCAGGTACTCCAGCAGCGGCATGACGCGGTCGTAGAACTCCTCGAGCCGCCCGTCGCGCGCGATGTACTCGACGACGCGCTGGTCGAAGCCCGTGAGCGGCCGCAGATCGGCCTCGTAGTGCGGGTTGGGGAGGAACCGCACGTCGAACGCGAGGTCGGCGTCGCGCGGCGGGCCGTGCTTGTGGCCGAACGACGTGAAGGTGACGGCGAGGCTGCGGGGAGCCTCGCGCTCGAGCAGCTCGTCGGCCACCTTCCGGCGCAGCCCGGCGGAGCTGAGGCCGCTGGTGTCGATGCACGTGTCCGCGCGCGCCTTGACGGGGGCCAGCAGCTCCATCTCGGCGCGTACGCCGTCGGCCACCGTGCCGTGCGGCGCGAGCGGGTGGCGCCGGCGGGTCTCCTTGTAGCGGGTGAGCAGCGTCTGCTCGTCGGCCTCGAGGAACAGCACGCGATGCACGACGCCGGCCTCGTCGAGCTGGTCGATCACGCCGGCCAGGGCCGACAGGTACTCGCCCCCGCGCGAGTCGGAGACCACGGCGGCGCGCTCGACCTTGGAGCCCGGGTGGCGGAACAGCTCGGCCAGCGAGCGGATCATCTCGGCCGGCAGGTTGTCGACGCAGAAGTAGCCGGCGTCCTCGAACACGTTCATGGCGGACGACTTCCCCGCCCCGGACAGGCCGGAGATGATCACGAAGTCCACCAGGTGCGACGGCCCGCGGCCGTTGGCTGAGCTCATCGTCCGGTCCGGTTGAGGTGAGCGTACAGGGCGCGGGCGACCTTCTGTGGCAGTCCCGGCACCCGCTCGAGCTCCTCGCGGGTGGCGGCCAGGACCGCGTCGGGCGAGCCGAAGTGCTTGAGCAGCGCACGCTTGCGGGCTGGGCCGATGCCCGGCAGGTCGTCCATGATCGACTCGGTCATCGCCCGGTCGCGGCGCAGCCGGTGGTGCGTGATCGCGAAGCGGTGCGCCTCGTCGCGCACCCGCTGGAGCAGCTGGAGCTCGGGCGTGTCGTGCGCGAGCACCACTGGCGCCGGGGTGCCGGGCCGGAAGACCTCCTCGATCCGCTTGGCCAGGGAGATCACGGTCGCGCCCCGCTCGCGGAAGCCCTCCAGCGCCTCGAGGCCGGCCGCGAGCTGGCCCTTGCCGCCGTCGATGACCACGAGGTTGGGGAGCGCGCCGAACGACGGGTCGCGCTCGGCGTCGTACGGCGAGCGCTCCGCCTGCTTCTCCCACTGCGAGTAGCGGCGCGCGAGCACCTCGGCCATCGCCCCGTAATCGTCGCCGGGGTCGACCTCGCGGATGTTGAAACGCCGATAATCGGACTTCTTCGGGGCGCCGCCCTCGAACACCACCATCGACGCGGTCGTGTGCGTCCCGCCGAGGTGGGAGATGTCGAAGCACTCGACCCGCACCGGGAGGGTGTCGAGCCCGAGCGCGCGCTGGAGGCCGGCGAGCGCCTCGACGCGCTGCTGGCGGCGGCGCTCGGCCTTCAGCTTCTCCTGGTCGAGCGCGAGCCGCGCGTTGCGCTCCGCGAGGTCGAGGATGCGGCGCTTGGCGCCGCGCTCGGCGGCGCGGATCTCGACCGGGCCGCCGCGGCGCTCGGCGAGGATCTGCTCGAGGATCTCGAGCTCGGAGCCGTCGGCCAGGATCCCCTGCACGACGATCAGCGACGGGATCGAGAGCGCGGTCGCGTAGTACTGGAGCAGGAACTCCTCGGCCACGATCGCCGGCGGGTGCTCGCCCTGGTTCTCCAGGTAGAACGATTGGCGGTCCGAGAGCACGCCGTCGCGGACCTGGAAGACCTGGGCGTTGGCCTCGGTGCCCTCGTCCGCGACGGCCACCGCGTCGTAGGTCCCCGCGCCCTCGTTCGCCACTCGCTGCCGCTCGAGCAGCGCGCGCACCGCCTGGAGGCGGTTGCGGTCGAGCGCGGCGGCCTCGTAGTCCCGCTCGCCGGAGTGGAAGTGCATGCGCCGCTCGAGGTCGCGCTCGATCTGCCGGAAGCGGCCGCTGAGGAACGCCATCACGCCGTCCACGCCGCGCCGGTACTCCTCCTTGGAGACGTAGCCGACGCACGGCGCTCCGCAGCGCTTGATGTAGTAGTCCAGGCACGGCGAGCCCGAGTGCCGGCCCGGCTCCGGGCCCTCGCAGGAGCGCAGCTGGAAGATCTTGCCGAGCAGGTCGAGCGTGCCGCGCACCCGCTTGGCGCTCGAGTAGGGGCCGAAGTACGCGCGCTCGCGCTTGTGGCGCTCGCGGGTGAAGTAGACGCGCGGGAAGTCCTCGTCGAGGCTGATCGCGATGTAGGGGTACGACTTGTCGTCGCGCAGCCGGATGTTGAAGCGCGGCTTGTACTGCTTGATGAAGTTCTGCTCGGTGAGCAGGGCCTCGGCCTCGGTCGCAGTGACGAGCGACTCGATGTGGTCGACCTCGTCGGTCAGCGCCCGCGTGCCGTAGAGCGTCGGGTTGGAGAAGTGGCTGGCGACCCGCTTGCGGATCGACTTCGCCTTGCCCACGTAGAGGACGCGCCCGCGGCCGTCCCGGAACAGGTAGACGCCCGGCTGATCGGGGAGGCTCCTGCGCTGCTCGCCGAGCCGCCCCGCGCGGTCCTGCTGTGGGGCCTGGGCCTCGATCGCCATGGGGTCTGCTTCCGAGGGTAGCCTGCCCGCCGGTGGTCAACCTCTACTCGGACACGCAGACGCGCCCCACGCCGGCCATGCGTCGCGCGATGGCGGAGGCGGAGGTGGGCGACGAGCAGTCGTTCGCCGACCCCACCGTGATCGCCCTCTGCGAGCGGGTCGCCGAGCTGCTGGGGTTCGAGGCGGCCGTCTTCCTGCCCACGGGCACGATGTGCAACGCGATCTCGTTCCGGCTGCACGTGCGGCCGGGCGGCGACGAGGTCGTGCTGCACCGGACGTCACACCCGATGATCGCCGAGGCCGGCGGCCCCGCTGCGATCTCCGGCGCGGTGCTGAACCCGGTCGAGGGGCCGGGCGGGATGTTTGACGCCGAGACGTTGCGTGGCGCGCTGCGGCCGGCGGGCGATCGCTACACGCCGCGCTCGCGGCTGGTGTCGCTGGAGCAGACGACGAACATCGCCGGCGGTCGCGTCTGGCCCCTCGAGCAGATGCGGGACGTGCTCGAGGTTGCGCGGGGCGCCGGGATGCGCGCGCACCTCGACGGGGCGCGGCTGATGAACGCCGTCGTCGCCTCCGGCGTGAGCGCCACCGACTGGGCGAGCCCGTTCGACACGGCGTGGCTGGACTTCACGAAGGGGCTGGGCGCGCCGGTCGGCGCGGTGCTGGCCGCGTCACGCGAGCTGATCGACGAGGCCTGGCGCTACAAGCAGATGTGGGGCGGCGCGATGCGCCAGGCGGGGATCATCGCCGCGGCCGGGATCTACGCGCTCGACCACCACGTCGAGCGGCTGGCCGAGGACCACGAGAACGCGCGCGAGCTGGCGGAGGGCCTGGCCTCGCTCCGGGGCGTTGAGCTCGACCCGGCGCTGGTGGAGACGAACATCGTCGTCTTCCGCGTGCCGCGGGCCCCCGAGTTCTGCGCGGCGCTGGAGGCCGCGGGCGTGAAGATGCTGGCGCTCGACGACCGGCGCGTGCGGGCGGTCACGCACCTCGACGTGGACCGCACCGGGATCGATCGCGCGCTGGCCGCCGCGCGCTCCGTGCTCGGCTCCTAGGGGTGGCCAACGGGATATCGCTCTGAAACGGAATGGCCCGTTGGGCGGGCCCCCGCCCTACTCCCCCGAGAGGCGGCTGGCCTCGAACAGCATCACGCCGATGCCGGCCTCGACCACCGGCTCCTGCTTCGCGTTCTTGGCGATCCGCTGGGCCGCCGCCGCCTCGATCTTCTCCGCCTCGGCCACCAGCTTCTCGCAGGCCTTGGAGAGCTGGGCGAAGCCCTTCTCGTCGAGCTTGACGATCTTCCGGGCGAGCCTGGCGTCCGCCCGGTCGAAGCCGCCGGCGGCGGCCGACGCGCGGGCGTAGGCGAGGATCGTGTCGAGGTCGCCGCCCGCCGCCGCCTGCTTGGCGACCGGCCGCGCGTCGGCCCAGCCGTCCTCGGTGGCCCGCGGGCGCTTCTTGGAGCGGTAGTGGTGCTCGACGGCTCCGCGCACGCGCGTCTCGTCGACGAGCTCCACGAGCCCGTACTCCTGGAGCGTGCGGACGTGGTAGGCGACCGTGCCGAGGGTGGCGCCGAGCCAACCGGAGAGCTGGTTCGGCGAGGCCTTTCGCTCGTCCAGCATCGCGAGGATGCGGACGCGCAGCGGATGGCTCATCGCCTTGACGTACCGAGGATCGTCGACGCTCTTGATCGGCTTCATCGCTTAACCAACACGCTCCCTCCCCGGTGGCCACACGCCTTCCTGGCGCGTTAACCACGCTGCTGACCTTGACCTATTGTGACTTCACGACGGCTGACCCCCGCGTGTCGTCGGCGGCATCTTGTCAGGATGCGAACCAGAAAGGTGCCCTGACCGCCGCATTGCCTCCCATTCGATCGGGTCGCCGGTGGAGGGCACGGTGGCGCCGAGCTCGGCGAGCACGGAGGCGAGCGCCTCGCGGCGCACGGCTCCGTAGCTGAGGACGTGGGAGACGACGCCGCCGAAGGTGAACGTCTCCGGCGGCTCGCACAGCGCGTCGATGAACGCGTCGTCCCAGGCCGCGCGGTCGCGGATGCGGCGGACGAGGCGGGCGAAGGCGCGGGCGGCGCGCTCGAACCGCTCGGCGAGGGCGGGCGCCGGGGGCTGCTGCTGGGGAGCGGGCTGCCCGGCCATCGCGGCGACCCAGACCTCGAGCGTGTAGACGAGGCGCTCGGCCATCACGGCCGCGCTCGCCTCCTCACCCTCGAACCAGACGGCGACGAAGCCGGGCCGGACCGGCCGCTCGAGGACCTCGCGCGGGAGGGTGGCGGCGGCGGCGAGCAGCTCGCGCACGCGGTCGAGGTGGTGGCCGACCATGCGGTCGGTGAGGTCGTTGCCGGGGATCGGCTCGCGCGGGCCCGGGACGAGGAGGCTGGCCGGCGGGTGGAAGTGGATGCCGTTGCCCCCTTCGATGTCGCTCGGCGCGCCGGAGGTCGCGAACGTGGTGGGCGGCATGCCGTAGGCGCGGGCGAAGGCGCGCGAGAACGCGGCGAGCGAGCCGTAACCGGCGGTGGTGGCCGCCTCCGAGGGCGTGGCCGCGCCGCTGCGGAGCTGCCACGCGGCGCGCTCGAGCAGCAGCCGGCGGCGGAGCGCGACCGGCGACTCGCCGGTGGCGGCGGCCAGCATGCGGTCGAGGTGGTCGCGCGAGAAGTGCGCGCGCTCGGCCAGCGCGCGGCCGTCGGTGCCCGGCTCGTCGAGCGAGTCGAGCACGAGATCGATCAGCTCGCGCAGGCGGTCGGCCATGCCTACATCGTCGCGCTTGATCGGATTCGACCTCTCGCTGGATATGGCGTCGCCCGCGCGTCAGCGTGTGGGCCATGCCCAGCTGGACAGACTTCGAGGCCGCCGCCCCCGCGCTCGCCGAGCGGGTGCGGAGCCGGCTCGACGCCCACGTGCACAAGACGCTCGCGACCATCCGGCGCGACGGCTCTCCCCGCATCTCCGGCACCGAGACCGCGTTCGCCGAGGGCGAGCTGTGGATCGGCTCGATGTGGGACGCGCAGAAGGCGCGCGACCTCCGGCGCGATCCGCGCTTCGCCCTGCACAGCGGGTCCGACGATCCGCCGAGTTGGAGCGGCGACGCGAAGCTGGCGGGCGTGGTCGAGGAGATCACCGATCCGGAGCGCGTGCGGGCGATCAACGGGAGCAAGGCGCCGCCCGGGCCGTCGCACCTCTTCCGGCTCGACCTCCACGAGGTGTCGGTGGTCGGCCTGCACGAGTCCGGCCGGTCGCTCGTGATCGAGGTCTGGACGCCCTCGCGCGGCGTGCGGACGATCGAGCGCACGTGAGCGAGCGGCTGCGGACGGTCGTCGAGCAGCTCGACGTCCAGCCCGGCGACCGGGTGCTCGAGATCGGTTGCGGCCACGGCGTCGCCGCCGGGCTGGTCTGCGAGCGGCTCGACGGCGGGCACCTGGTCGCGGTCGACCGCTCGCCGAAGATGATCGAGGCCGCCGCGCGACGGAACGTCGAGCACGTCCGCTCGGGCCGAGCCGAGTTCCTCGTCGCCCACCTCGAGTCGCTCGACTTCGGCGACCGGCGCTTCGACAAGATCCTCGCCGTCCGCGTCGGCCTCTTCCACCGCGAGCCGGAGCGCGCACACGAGCTCGCCAGCCGCTGGCTCGCGCCCGGCGGCACCCTCCACGCGGTCTTCGACCCGGGCGAACGTCAACGGCGGCATTGAAGGGAGGGACGGGAGGCTGCCGTTTGCGACACTCGGCGACGTCTCGTCATCGAGTGTTGCGAAACGCATGTCAGGAATGCGTAACTGCACACTCGATCGGCGGGCAGCGCCGAGTGTTGCGTTACGCATGTGCGCCGCGGCCGATTCCCTCGCTCTCCCCACCCAGCCGCCGTTGACGTTTCATTCCACGAGGCGGACCGTGAGGGCTCCGGAGGTTGCGGGCTCGCCGGCGCCGGCGAGGAGGGCGAGGATGCGGGCGACGTAGCCGCGTGTCTCCGGGTACGGCGGGATGCACATGCAGCCGGCGACCGCTCCGGGGCCGGCGTTGTAGGCCGCGAGTGCGAGCGGGACGGAGGCGAACCGGCGCAGGAGGTCGCGCATCAGGTGGGCCTGGGCGTCGATCGCCTCGACGGCGTCGAACGGGTTGCCGAGACCCATCGCCCGCGCGGTGCCCGGCATGAACTGCGCGATCCCCTGCGCACCCGCCGGGCTGCGGGCGAACGGGTTGAAGTTGCTCTCCACGTAGATCTGGGCGGCGAGCAGCGCCGCCGAGACGTTCCAGCGCTGTGCCGCCCGCGCGAGCACGGGGGCGTAGCGCTCGGGGACGAAGGCGGGGAGGCCGGTGCGGCGGATCCCGTCGCCGCCCGCGCGCTCGACGGTCGACCCGGCGTTCAACGCATAGCCGAAGTGCCAGGGCTCCCACGGGTAGCGCCGGACGAAGTGGAAGCGGCCGGCGTTGCTCGCGAGCCAGCCGTAGGCGCTGCGCGGCCCGAGGTCGAGCTCGGTGGCGAGGCGGTGGAGCGACCTCCCCGGCGGGGCGACCCAGCGCGGGTCGGGGCGCTGGCGGAACAGCTCGGCCTGCTCGGCGTCCGAGCGATACGCGCTCGTGATCACGAGCGTCACGCCGTCGGCCCGGGCGGCGCGCTCCATGCGGTCGAAGGCGAGCGCGACGTCGGGTCGCATCGGCTTGCCCTGCCGGTACGCCAGCGGGCCGTCGTAGCCGCTGCCGGCCGCCCCCGGGTCGAGCAGGGACGGCGCCACCTCGGCCTCGGCGGCGACCTCGACCGCTGTCTGCCGGCGGGCGGCGTTGCGGCGGACCGCGACGATCGCGGTGACGCCGACGCGGATCCGGACCGGCGCGAAGCTGTCGGCGTCCGGGAAGCGAACCTCCGCCTCGTCGGCTCCATTCGCCTCGGCCACGCGGGCGGCGGCAGAGCCCGCCAGCTCCAGGTATGCGGCGTGGTCGAGGTGCCGCGGGTTGGGGCGCCCGTCGACGACCGGCGGCTCGAACAGCCTCGGAGTGGCCGCGTGCATCGCCCGTGCCCCGGCCAGCGCCGCCAGGTCGGCCGCACGTTGCGCGGCCGCCTCGCGGGCGACGCCGCGTGCCGCCGAGCCCAGGACGAGCACGCCGACGAGCACGGCCGCCATCGCCCCGACGAGCAGCACCGACGCCTGCCCGCCCGTCCGCGCCCTCATCGCGCCGGCTCCCCCGCGAGCGGGACTGGAGGCGCCGCCCAGCCTGCGAGAGCGAGCGTGCGGCCGATCCCGCGGGCCGGCGGCCGGCACGCGATCGCGGGCACGCCCCGCTCCGCCAGGCGCTCGATCGCCGCCTCGGCGAGCGGGCTCCCCGGTGAGGCGGCCACGACGACGAGGTCGTGGCCGGCCACGAGATCGTCGAGCGCCGCCGGTCGCGCACCGGCGAGGGCGGTGACGAGCGGAGC
>DASTIC010000014.1:0-3567 GCA_035717845.1 Solirubrobacteraceae bacterium | reverse complement strand
GAGCACGTTGCCGAGCGGATGGAGCCGGTACTGCAGGCGGGTGACGACGCCGAAGTTCGCCCCGGCACCGCGCACAGCCCAATAGAGGTCCGGCTCCTCGACGGCGCTGGCAATCCGTCGCCGGCCGTCCGCCGTCACGATGTCGACCGCGAGGAGGCTGTCGATCGTCATCCCATGCTTGCGCACCAGCCAGCCGACGCCGCCGCCGAGCGTGATCCCGGCGACGCCGACAGATCCGGTATCCCCGAATGGAGTCACGAAACCGAGCGCGTGCGTCGCGCTCGTGTATTCGCCCGCAAGGACGCCAGCGCCGGCCCAGGCGGTCCGTTCAGAGGCGTCGATCTCCACGTCGCGCATCGCTGACAGGTCGAGGAGGAGCGCTCCGTCGCCCGTGCTGTGGCCCGCCATGCTGTGGCCGCCGGCTCGAACGACCAGCGGCAGGCCCCGTTCCTGGGCATGCGCGACGACGAGGGCCACGTCGGCCGCGTCGGTCGGACGGACGATCAGGACGGGATGCCGGTCCACGGACGCGTTGTGGACTCGGCGGGCGCGGTCGTAGTCACGCGCGTCGGGCATGATCACCCGGCCACGAAACGCACGGCCGAGCCCCATAGCAATCCGATCGGCGCTCCCTTGCATCACGGCCGAGTCTCCCTTCCTGGCGAGCGGTCCGACGCCGCACCCACAATCGCCCATACGCCGTACGTTCAGTCGAGGTCAAGCTCCCCCGTTCGTGGTAGGGGAAGTATCCCGCCGGCTATCTGGGCGGGCGGACCATTCCCGTCAGCGTGTGGCCGTAGCAGTCGGCCTGGCCGATGATCTCGAACCCGCGCTTCCGGTAGAACGCGATGTTCGAGTCCGTTCCGGTCTCGAGGTAGCAGGGCACGCCGGCCGCATCCGCCCGAGACGTCCCCATCTCGACCAGCGTCGAGCCGAGTCCCTGGCCCTGCCTGGCCGTACGGGTCCCGACGGTCATCAGGTACCAGTGCGGCCCCTCGACCTGCTTGTGGAAGCCTTCGGTGGCGGACATCGCCTTCGACATCCGGCCCAGGCCGTCCAGGCCGAGAATCCGCGGGGCCCGCCACATGCCGGCCCGCATCATCCGGGGCATGGTCATCCGCCCGCCCTCGGGGTGAAGCCAGATCGCGACGGCGGACGCGTCGTCGTTGGCCCACACGCGGCCGTAGCGCAGGCCGTAGGCCAGGAGGACGCCCATCATCTGGGGCCCGAGACTCACCCGCCGAGCCGGGTCGGGGGCGAGGATCTCGAGCAGGGGGTCGGCCGCGAACGCCTCGGCGAGCGTCAGCGCGGCCGCGTGCTGCTGACTGCGACGCAGCGGTTCCACGTAGACACCTCAGTTGGGCTCGGGATGATGGGTCCGCGCAACCTGGTCCATCGGACCCCTCCGTCAAGCGGTCGCGGGCGCGAGGAGCGGGGCGAGCTCCCGCGCGAGCTCGGGCGTCGTGATTGGGTCGTCCTCCACGATCTTCCCGTCGGCGAGCCGGTAGTACGTCAGGCCGCGAACGGAGATCGTCCGCCCGTTCCGGTCGCGCAACTCGCTCGTGTATCGAGCTACCACGGCGTTGCCCTCCGCGATCAGCTCTTCGATGTCGAATTGACGATCGGGTAGCACGGCCGCCAGACCGGGGAGCATCCCCTTGAATCCCTGCAGATCGACGCCGAACGCCCGGTTCACATAGTCCGGTGCGAGGAACTCGTCAATTCGGTCGAACTGACCACCGATCAGTACCTCGGTGATGAAGCCGCGAACGACGTCCTTGTTCAGATCGGCTGCCATCGTGTCACTCCCTTCGTGAGGTCGACGAGATCCGCAGCGAGCCAGCTCGGTCGTGGCGCGTGAGCGCGTCCCCGTCGGCCGGTGTGAGCTCGGCTGATGTCGACGGCGAGAGTGTGCCCGCCTGCAGCTGCGGAGACATCACTCGGTCGAGCGATGTACCACGGCGGCGAGTGCAACCCTGTTCGAAACGTCCAGCTTCGCGAACACGTGCCGGAGGTGGGTGTTCACCGTGTGCGGAGAGATGTACAGGCGCTTGGCCACGGCACCGTTCGTCAGTCCCTCGCCCACGAGCCGCGACACCGCCCGTTCAGTTTCGGTGAGACTCTCCCAGCCGTGCGCAGGCCGGCGTCGCGACCCGCGCGCGCCAGGACGGACGCCGAGGGCCCGCAACCGGGTTCGGACTCGGCGTGCCCAGGCATCGGCGCCCGCCTGCTCGTAGCGTTCCAGTGCCTCGGCGAGCAGGGCCGCTGCCTCGTTCTGCCGCCCGTCGCGGCTCAGCAGCATCGCTGCGTCCTCGCAGGTGCCCGCATGCTCGAGCAGGAGCGGCGCCTGGCGGGCGAGTGCGACGGCCTCGATCATCGGCCCGACCGCGCCGTCTACAAGACTCTGGCAGCGCAGCCCCAGGCTACGGACACTGGGCACCTCGGGAGCCAGTGGGACTCCCGCCCCGACGACGGTCGCCACCTCGGCGGCGACCGCACGCTCGCCCAGCGCCATGGCGAGGCGCACGAGATCGGGAGCGAGACAGCGGTGGTAGTAGCGACTCTCCCGTGCGGCATCGAACCGCCAGCATCGGAGCAACAGGTCAAAGGCACCCTGCGTGTCGCCTTCGGCCTCCTTCAGCCCGGCCACCGCGAACGCGAGGATCCCCGCGTTGTAACTCAGCTCTCCGCCCTGCAGCGATTCGGCGAGCCCCGCGGCCAACTCGTTCGCCGTCCCAAGATCTCCCTGCCCTGTCGCAATGATCGTGCGGTAGGCCAGCGATTGTGTCTCCAGGAGCTGGTTGTCCTTTTCCTGTGCGGCTTGGCCGCCGGCAATCAGACCGGGGACAGCATCTTCCCACTCCCCCAGGACGAATGACGCCTGCGCGTCTGCCATCAGCGCGTCTGAGAGCCACCATCCCGAGCCGAACTCGTCGTCAAGCGCCTCTCGAAAGGCGAGGCGCGCATCGCCGACGAGGTCGCAATCGAACAGCGCGAGACCGAGGAAGAGCTTCGGCTGGAGCGGCAGCGACCTCGTATCGTGCGACTCGGCGGCCAGGGCCGCGGCCCGCCGGGCGTGAGCCAGCGCCTCTCCATAGCGCCCTTGCCGCCCCACCGCCACGAGTAACGCCGTGAGGGCCCACACCGTCATGGCCGGATCGCTTGCCTGCTCGGCGACGGCGAGCGCCCGGCCTGCGGCCGATTCACCGGCGCGAGGGTCACCCGAATAAGTCGACGCCCAGCTTTGCTGGGCCAGCATCGGCACCTGTTCGGCGGGCTTGAGCCCCAAACCGGCGAGGCTGGTCTCCGCCAGGGCGATCAGCTCGGCTGCGCGGTTTTGGAGAGCCAGGGAGCCAAGCAGCGCAAGGCGCAGTGGGATGTCGACCTCGGCGGCGTGCTGGCGGGCGAGCACCGCCTCCGCGCGCTCTGACACCTCCGCCACCTTCCCGGCGCGCAGCAGCGCCTGGACCACCTCCGACGACACCAGGTCCGCGTCGGGGTGGCCGTCCGGCAGCAGCGCCTCGGCGCGGCGCATGAGCTCGACGGCGACCAAGGGCGCCCGTGCCG
>DASTIC010000013.1:0-13148 GCA_035717845.1 Solirubrobacteraceae bacterium | reverse complement strand
CAGGCGCTCCTCCGCCGCGGTGCGCAGTGCGACCGCCCGCCGTCCGGCGCCCACCTCGGGGTCGACGACGGCCAGGTGCACGCCCGCAGGCGCGTACGGGAGCGCGCGCTCGAGCATTCGCGCACCCGCCTGCACGTCCTGCCGGGGGACCCCATGGCCGAGGTCGATCACCCGTGCGTCGGGGCAGATCCGGGCGATCACGCCGTGGACGATGCCGACGAACTCGTCGGCGAGGCCGTAGTCGGAGAGGAAGGTGATCGGAAGCGTCATGCGTCGGCGAGCAGGGCGGCGACGAGCCCGTCGGGAGTGTGGGGATCCGCCTCGAGGTGCGGCTCGGCGCCGCGCTCGCGCAGCGCCGCGCTCGTCGCGGGCCCGATGCTGGCCAGCCGCGGGCCGTCGAGCGCGCCGTTGCCGGCCGCCTCGGCGAAGAAGCGCACCGAGGAGGCGGACGTGAAGAGGAGGTAGTCGGCCGCGGCGGCGGCCGTGCGCGTCTCGTCGTCGAGCGGCTCGGCGACCGTCCGGTAGAGCGGCAGCAGGTCGACCTGCGCGCCGCGCGCGCGGAGCGCGTCCGGCAGGATGTCGCGCCCCTCCGCGGCGCGGGCCACCAGCACCCGCTCGGCGGGGACGTCCGCAAGCGCCTCGACCAGGCCTTCGGCGACCGCCCGCTCCGGCACGACGTCGGGCTCGACCCCGCGGGCGCGCAGCGCGGCGGCGGTGCCCGGGCCGATCGCCGCGACCGTGCGGCCGGCGAGCTCCCGCGCGTCGCGCAGGCGGTCGAGCAGCAGCTCGGCGCCGTTGGGCGACGTGACGCAGACGAGGTCGTATCCGTTCAGCGCGGGGAGCGGCGTGTCGAGCGGCTCGATCCGGATGGCCGGCGCCTCGATCACCGTCGCGCCGAGGGAGCGCAGCCGGGCGGCCAGCGCGCTCGCCTGCGCACGTGCGCGGGTGACGGCGACCGTGCGTCCGTGCAGCGGGCGGTGCTCGAGCCAGGCGAGCCGCTCGCGCAGCGCCGCGACGTCGCCGACGAGCGTGATCGCGGGCGCGCGGATGCCCTCCTCCCGAGCGCGCCCGGCGACGTCGGCGAGCGTCGCGAGGAGCGTGCGCTGGCCGGGGAGGGTGCCGTTCTCGACGACGGCGACCGGCTGGCTCGGCGGGCGACCGCCGGCGACGAGGCGCTCCGCGATGCGGAACAGGGTGCGCACGCCCATGTAGAAGACGAGGGTGCCGGGGAACGCCGCGAGGGCCTCCCAGTCGATCGCCGACTCGGGCTTGTCGGGGTCCTCGTGGCCGGTGACGAACGCCACGCCGCTGGCGACGTCACGGTGGGTCACCGGGATGCCGGCATAGGCGGGGGCGGCGATGCCGGCGGTGACGCCGGGCACCACCTCGAACGGGATGCCGGCCTCGCGCAGGACCAGCGCCTCCTCGCCGCCGCGGCCGAACACGAACGGGTCGCCCCCCTTGAGGCGCACGACGCGGCGCCCGGCGCGGGCGTGCTCGAGCAGGAGGCGGTGCGTGTCGTCCTGCGGGAACTGCGGCCCCTCTCCCTGCTTGCCGACGTACACGATCTCCGCGCCGGGCCGCGCGTGGGCGAGCGCCTCGGGAGCGATCAGGCGGTCGTAGAGGATCACGTCGGCGGCGGCGATCAGCTCGACCGCGCGGACGGTCAGCAGACCGGGGTCGCCCGGGCCGGCGCCGACGAGATGGACGATCCCGCTCACCGCGCCGCCATCGCCTCGGCCGCGCGCAGCAGATCGGCGGCACCGGCGGCCAGCATGCGCCGGGCGAGCTCGCGGGCGGCGGGCTCGAAGTCGGTGTCGTCCGGCCCGACCGGGACCTCGTCGACGATCCACTCGGAGCCGTCGGGCAGCCCGGCGAAGCCGCGGACGCGCAGGCGATCCGCGTGGATTCCCACGGATGTGTGACAGCTCGCGGACAGGTCGCGCACGGCGGCCCGCTCCGCGAGCAGGCACGCCAGGGTGCGGCGATGGCATGCGGCGGCGGCGACGTCGGCGGCCGAGGAGCCCTCCCGGGCCTGGATGACGATCACGCCCTGGCCGGCGGCGGGGACGAACACGGTGCCGGCGAGCGCGCCGCCGGCCTCGCCGCGACGCCCGAGCCGGTCGAGCCCCGCCGCGGCGAGCACGAGTACGTCGACCTCCCCGGCCGCACGCTTGCGCAGCCGCGTGTCCACGTTGCCCCGCAGCTCGCTGACCACGAGGTCGGGGCGCACGGCGAGCAGCTGCGCGCGGCGGCGCAGCGCGCTCGTCCCCACCCGCGCGCCCTCGCGCACGTCCCCGAGCCGGCTCTCGCCCACCAGCACGTCGAGCGGGTCGGCCCGCCGCGGGGTCGCCACGATCGCCGTCCCCGGCGCGAGCTCGGCCGGCACGTCCTTGGCCGAGTGCACCGCGAGGTCGATGTGGCCTTCGATCAGCTCCGCCTCGAGCGCCCCCACCCAGCGCGACTTGTCGCCGCGCGCGCGGTCGACGTCGCCCGCCGTCGTGATCGTCACGAGCTCGCTCGGAGCACCGAGGTCACGCGCGACGGCCCGCGCCTGCGCGAGCGCCAGCGTGCTCCCGCGGGTCCCGATCCGCAGGACGGGCCCGGAGCTCACCGCCGTCGCAGCTCGCGGACCTCGCCAGGCTGCTCGCGGGCGCCCTGGTCGGCGGCCTCCTCGAGGCCGAACAGCTCGCGCAGGAGCTGGAGGCGCGCGTGGCGATGGCCGCCCTCGAGGCTCTTCACGTGCAGCGTCGGCTCGTGCAGGAGGCGGTTCGCGACGGCGCGGGCGAGTGCCTCGACCCGCCGGCGGTCGCGGTCGCTCAGGCCCTCCCAGCGACCCTCGTTCTCCGCCAGCACCTGGGCGACCACCTCGTCGGCGCGCGTGCGCAGGGCGGTCACCGTGGGCATGACCTCGAGCGAGCCGAGCCAGCCGGCGAAGGCCTGGATCTCCTCCTCGACGATGCCCTCGGCGCGCCGGGCCTCGGTCCGCCGCACGGAGATGTGGCCGGCGACCTGTGCCTGGAGCCCGTCGATGTCGAGCAGCGTCACGCCGGGGAGCTCCCCGGCGGCCGCCTCGATGTCCCGCGGCACGGCGAGGTCGACGAGCAGCAGCGGCCGCCCCCGGCGCTCGGCGACCACGACGGCGAGCTCCTCTGCGCCTAGCAGCGTGTGGGGCGAGGAGGTGGACGCGATGACGATGTCCGCGCGGCCCAGCTCGGCCGGTAGCGCGTCGAACGAGCCCGACGCGCCGCCGAACCGCTGCGCGAGCGCGATCGCCCGCTCGCGCCGGCGGTTGGCGATGAACATCGTGGTGACGCCATGGTCGTGCAGCGCCTGCGCGGTCAGCTCGGCGGTCTCGCCGGCTCCGATGATCACGACGTGGCGGGCGGCGAGGTCGCCCAGGGCCTCGCGCGCCGCGTCCACGGCGACCGACGCCACGCTGGCGCGGCCCGCGGAGATCGAGGTCTCGGTGCGCACCCGCTTGCCGGTGGCGAGCGCGGCGCGGAACAGCTTGTTGGTCATCGGCCCGGTCGTGCGGGCGGCGAGCGCGGCCTCGTACGCGCGCTTGACCTGGCCCTGCACCTCCGCCTCGCCCACGATCATCGACTCGAGGCCGCTCGAGACCCGGTACAGGTGGCGGGCGGCGTCGCAGTTGCGCAGCGAGTAGATGCTGTCGAGCAGCTCCGTCGGCCGGATCCCGGCGCGCCGGGCGAGCAGCGAGAGCACCGTCGACTCGGCCTCCACCGGGTCGCGCACCATGAGGTACAGCTCGGTGCGGTTGCAGGTCGACAGGGCGACCGCCTCGCCGATCTCCTCGTGGCCGGTCAGCTCGCGCAGCAGCGGCTCGGCGCCGCCCTCGGTGAGCGCGATCCGCTCGCGCACGGCGAGCGCCGCCGTCTTGTGAGAGGCCCCCAGCGCCAGCAGCTCGCTCATCGGTGCACGGCCTCCTCCTCGCCGTCGCGCTCGCGGCGCTCGGCCGCTCGCCGCCGGACGATCTCCGTGACCTCGCCGAGCTCGCGGCCGATGCGCGCCAGCTTGGCGGCCATGATCGCCACGTACACGAGGATGAGCGCGAGGAAGACGAGGTACGCGGCGGCCACGTAGGGACCGGCGTCGTCGAGCGGGAGTGCCGGCATCAGATCTGCTGCGGCGCCGCGCTGCGCCTGGTCGGGACCCATGCGTCGTCCTCGTCGGCGAGCGCGCGCTTGAGCGCGCGCAGCTGCATCGACGCCTCCTTGGAGGTCAGCTCGTACTTCCACAGCGTCACGAACAGCACCGCCATGCCGGTCAGCGCGACGAGGAACGTGAGCCGCATCTCGCCGGGCATCGAGCCGCCGGTGGCGCTCAGGACGCGCGGGTGGACGAGCGACTCCGCGAGGCGCACCGCCATGAAGTTGAGCGGCACGAAGGCCCCCGCGACGATGGCGAACACGGCGGCGGTGCGCGCCTGCCGCTCAGGGTCCTCGATCGAGAAGCGCAGCGGCTGGTAGCAGGCGTAGAGCAGGAACACGATCAGGAAGGAGACGAGGGTCGGCTCGTCCCACACCCACCACTGGCCCCACGCCGCGCGCGCCCAGATCGAGCCGGTCACCAGCGCGGCCACCGCGAGGATGAGCGAGATGTGGATCGCGACGTACGACCGCAGGTCGTGCGAGCGGTCGTCCGTTCGCAGGTAGCGGATGCCGTAGACGCCGCCGGCCACGAAGCCGAACAGCGCCACGATCGCCAGCGGCACGTGCAGGTAGAAGATCTTCTGCACGAAGCCCTGGTCGGCGTCGTTGGGCGCGTAGAAGAACACGAGCGCGAACGCACCGACGATGAGGACGACTGAGGCGATGGAGAGCGGCTTGAGCCCTCGGGCGAACACGTCTGGCTACTCCTCCAAGAGGAAATCGAAGACCGCGAACGCGACCAATCCGAACACCAGATCATAGAGGCCGAGCACGAGCAGCCAGCGGCCCGCCAGCGCCTCGGCGCCCGCCTCCAGGAACAGCGGCGACGTGGCGCGGGCGGCGGCGATCGTGAGCGGGATCATCAACGGCAGCGCGAGGATCGGCACGATCAGCTCCCGCGCCCGGGTCTGGATCCCGAGTGCGCCGACCAGCGTTCCGACGACCGCGATGCCGAGGTCGGCGAGCAGCAGCACGAGCACGAGCTCGGGGGCGACAGGCCACGGCGAGGGGCCGAGCAGCAGGATCGAGAAGGCCGGCACGGCGGCGAGCTCGACGGCCACCAGGAAGGAGAACAGCACCGCGGCCTTGGCGACGAACAGCGAGGTGCGGTCGACCGGCGCCAGTAGGAACCCGTCGAAGCCGCCCTGCTCGCGCTCGGCCACGAACAGCCGGCTCATGCCGAGCACGGCCGCGAACAGCAGCGTCATCCACAGCACGCCCGCCGCCAGCTCGCCCTCCACCGACGCGCGGTCGAGCGCGAAGTGGAACAGCACGAACGTCGAGACGCTGAACAGCAGCATCGCCGGCACCGCCTCGCCCGTGCGCAGCTCCACCCGCAGGTCCTTGCGCACGACCGCCGCGACCGCCCGCCTCACGCGTACAGCCCCCGCAGGTCGTCGCGCGCAACCTCGCCGGCAGGCGCCACGAGCTCGGGACGGCCCGCGCGAAGCCCCAGCACGAGGTCGGCCTCGGCGAGACCCTGCTCGACGTCGTGCGAGATCAGCACGCGGGTGGCGCCGCTCGCGCGCCCGATCAGTGGCGCGACCGCGCTCGCGGCGCCCGGGTCGAGGTTGGCCAGCGGCTCGTCGAGCAGCAGCAGCTCGGGCTCGTGCAGCACCGCACGGCAGATCGCCACCCGCTGGGCCATCCCGCGCGACAGCGCGCGCACCGGCTCGTCGGCCCGCCGCGCCATCCCGACCGCGTCGAGCAGCTCGCCGATCCGGGCCGTCGCCACGCCGTGCAGCCGTGCGTGGAAGCGCAGGTTCTCGCGCGCGGACAGGTCCCGGTAGAGCAGCGGCTCGTGACCGAGGAAGCCGACCCGTCCGCGGACCGCCCATCCCTCTCGCGGGAGCGTCCGCCCGAGCACGACCGCCGACCCGGCGTGCGGGCGCAGCAACGTGGCGAGGATCCGCAGCAGCGTCGTCTTGCCCGCGCCGTTGGCCCCGAACACGGCAAGCGTCGCGCCCCGCGGCAGCGTCAGCGACACCCCGACCAGCGCCACGCGCTCCCCGTACGCCCGGCTCACGTCGCGGAGCACCGCCGCCGGCTCAGTTGCCATGCGACGAGTCGCCGCGCAGCGTCTGCACGACGTGCCGGAGCGTCGGCTCGAGGACGCCGAACACCTGGTCGATCGCCTTCGGCGAGCCGGGGAAGTTGACGATCAGCGTTTGCCCGGCGATGCCGGACACGCCGCGCGTGAGGATCCCCATCGGCGTGTGGCGCGCGCCCTCGGCCCGCATGGCCTCCGCGAACCCGGGAGCGTCCCGCTCGATCACCCCGCGCGTCGCCTCGGGCGTCACGTCGTCGGGAGTCAGGCCGGTGCCGCCGGTCGTGAAGATCAGGTCGCAGCCGTCGTCGACGTAGTGGTGCAGCCGGTCCTCGATCAGCGCGAAGTCGTCCGGCACCACCTCCATCGCGACCACCTCGCACCCCGCCCGCTCCGCCGCCTCGGCGAGCCGCGGCCCGGAGAGATCCTCCGCCTCCCGGCGCGAGACGGACGTCGAGATCGTGAGCACGGCGGTCCGGATGCCGCGCAGCTTAGTGGCCCCCGCCACAAGTCCCATCGTGCTTGGGGGGCGTCCCAAACCCGACGCGACTTGTGACGGAGACCACTTACGCCGGGGCGGCGCCGTGCTCGCGCTGAGCGGCGGCGATGAGCTCCAGCACGGCGGGCTCGTCTCCCGCGCGCAGCAGCTCGATCGGGTCGGGCTCGCCGTTGACGATGCCCTCGAAGAACGCCTTTCGGTCCTGGTAGGTCGGCAGCGTGCGCTTGGCCCATCCGCGGGCGTCGTTGAGCAGCACCGCGAGGCGGGCGTAGGGCTCGCCGAACTCGTCGGCGATCTGGCGCTTGATCCGCTTGGCGAGCGCGGGCGAGGCGCCGGCCGTGGAGATCGCGATCGCGAGCGGGCCGGTGCGGACGATCGCCGGGAGGATGAAGTTGCACAACGGCGGGACGTCGACGATGTTCACCAGCATCGCCCGCCGCTCGGCGTCCTCGTACACGCGGATGTTGACGTCGGTGTCGTCGGTGGCGGCGATCGCGATGAACGTCCCCTCGAGGTCGCCCGGCTCGTACTCGCGCCGCAGCCACTCGATCGACCTCTCGGCGGCGAGCGCCTCGAGCTCGGGCACCGCCTCCGGCGCGACGAGCACGACGCGGCCGTCGCAGGCCAGCAGCCCCTCGACCTTCTCGAGCCCGATCTCCCCGCCGCCCACCACCAGGCACCGCCGGCCCGTGAGCTTCAGGCACGCGATGTAGAACGGCGTCTCCAGCATGCCCTGCACGCACGTCTGGTCGCAGATGCCGCGGCGGAACTGGCAGACGCACTCCTTGCCGGCATACGCTTGAGCTGGCATCGGTTGTACACCGTACTAATCAAGGCGCTCGAAATCGGCGGGGTTTCGATTTCGAGAAAGCCGCACACGATGTCCTACTTCGACGAGCACGCTCTCCTCCGCCAAGTGGTCGGAGACCGGCTGACCGGGCTCTCCGGGCCGCGCGCGCTGCTGATCATGGCCGCCCACCCGGTGGCCTTCGCAGGCTTCTTCGCGCACACCGGCGCGCTCGACGATCCGTACGCGCGGCTGGAGCGCACCGCGCGCGTGATGAACGCCGTCGCGTTCGGCACGCGCGAGGAGGCGGACCGCGCGACCCGGCGCGTGCGCGCCATGCACCGGCGGGTGAGCGGGACCCTCGACACCCCGGCCGGACGCTTCCCGGCCGGCACGCCGTACCGCGCCGACGACCCCGAGCTCCTGCTGTGGATCCTCGCCGCCCTGGCCGAGTCGGCGATGCTCGTCTACGACAAGTACGTCCGCCGGCTCACCGACGCCGAGCGCGACGCGCTGTGGCAGGACTACCGGCTCGTCGGCCGCCAGTTCGGCCTGCGCGAGCGCGACATGCCGCGGGACGCCGACGCCTTCGCCGCCTACATGGCCGGCATGTACGCGAGCGGCGACCTCGTGGTCACCGGCGCGGCGCGCGAGCTGGCGCTCGACATCGTGCTCAGCCCGCCGGTCTCGCTCCCGCTCCGCCCGGTGCTCGAGCTGGTGAACCAGATCACGGTCGGGCTGCTGCCGCCGGACCTCCGCCGCCAGTACGGGTTCTCGTGGGACCCCGTGCGGTCGATCGCGCTCCACGGCGGCGCCGAGTACGTCCGCCGCGTGCTGGTCCCCGTGCTCCCGGAACGTTTCCGGATGATCCCTCTCAGCCGGTCGGCACCCCGTCGATCCGCCGCCTGATCGCGAGCGGGTTCGCCGCCTGGAGCTCGGGCGGCAGCGCGCCGTCGGGGGCGTTCTGGAACGCGACCGGACGGGTGAAGCGATGGACGGCGGTCATGCCCACGGAGGTGTGGAGCGGGCTCGTGGTGGCCGGGTACGGGCCGCCGTGGTGCATGCCGAACGTGACCGCCACGCCGGTCGGGAAGCCGTTGAAGATCACCCGGCCGGCGCGTTCGCCGAGCGCGGCGACTACGGCGCCGACGTCCTCGCCGGGCTCGGCGTGCACGGACCCGGTGAGCTGGCCCTCGACGCGCTCGAGCGCGGCCAGTAGCTCGTCCTGCGAGCCGTGGCGCAGGAGCAGCACGACGGGCCCGAAGTGCTCCGCCAGCAGCTCCTCGCTCGTGGCGGACGCGGGCGCCTCGTACGCGGTCGGCTGGTGGCGGAAGCCCGGGCCATCGGGCGGCGCCGCCTCGCCCAGTGTGCGGACCTCGGGGCGCTGCGCGAGCCGGCCGACCGCCTCGTCGAGAGCGTCACGGAGGCGCTCGTTGAGCAGCACGGACGGCTCGGCCGCGTCGAGCCGGGCGGCGAGGTCGGCCGCGAACGCGTCGCCCTCCGGGCCGGTGGGCACGAAGACCACGCCCGGCTTGGTGCAGAGCTGGCCGCCGAAGCTCGCCACCGAGGCGGTCAGCCCCTCCGCGATCGCGTCCGCCCGTGCCCGCAGCGCGCCCTCGGTGACGACGATCGGGTTGATCGATCCCATTTCGGCGTAGACAGGGATGGGGACGGGCCGCCGGGCGGCGCGGTCGAAGAGCGCCTTGCCGCCCCTGAACGAGCCGGTGAAGCCAACGGCCGCGATCTCGGGGGCTTCCACGAGCGCCTCGCCGACCTCGACCCCCGCGGCCGGGAGATGGGCGAAGGTCGGCTCCGGCAGCCCGGCCTCGGCCACCGCCGCGCGCAGCTCGCGAGCCACGAGCTCGCCGGTCCCCGGGTGCGACGGGTGGCCCTTGACGATCACGGGGCAGCCGGCGGCCAGCGCCGAGGCCGTGTCGCCGCCGGCCGTCGAGAACGCGAGCGGGAAGTTCGAGGCGCCGAACACCGCGACCGGCCCGAGCGGCACCCGCATGCGACGCACGTCGGGCTTCGGGATCGGCTTCGCGTCAGGGTCCGGGCTGTCGATGATCGCCTCGGCGTCGTCGCCCGCGTCGACGATCTGGGCGAATGCCTCGAGCTGGCCGGCAGTGCGCTCGAGCTCGGACCGCAGGCGCCCCTCCGGGAGGCCCGTCTCGGTCTCGCAGAGGGCGACGATCTCGTCCCCGGCCGCCCGTAGGCGGCCGGCGGCTCCGCGTAGCAGCGCGGCGCGGCGGGCGCGGTCGCGCAGCGCGCCGGACCGGTGGACCTCCGCGGCGGCGGCCACGGCGGCGCGCACGTCGTCGGCCGTGGCCTCCTCGTAGCTGGGGCCCGGCTCGCCGGTGCGCGGGTCGACGGAGTTGAAGGTGAGCGCCATGCCGTGTACCTTACCGCTGGTTCGACGACAGGACCAATGCAGTCAGGCGACCAGACCACGCTTTCCCCGATCCGCCACCGCCAGCGCTACGAGCACGTGGCGGACCGGATCGCGGCCGACATCCGCGCGGGCCGGCTCGTGCCCGGCGAGCGGCTGCCGTCCGAGCGCGACCTCGCGCGGCGCCTCGAGGTCGGCCGCGCGTCGGTGCGTGAGGCGATCGCCGCGCTCCAGGTGGCCGGGATGCTCGAGACGCGCCCCGGCTCG
This sequence comes from Solirubrobacteraceae bacterium, assembly GCA_035717845.1. Taxonomy (GTDB): domain Bacteria; phylum Actinomycetota; class Thermoleophilia; order Solirubrobacterales; family Solirubrobacteraceae; genus DASSUW01. The sequence goes on along the minus strand of DASTIC010000013.1, from coordinate 2,987 downwards.
GGCTCGTTCGTGGCGGCCGGCGCCGCCGAGCGGGTCCGCGAGACACACGACGCCAGCCCGTCGGACCTGCTCGAGGCGCGCGCCATGCTCGAGCCCCCGGTCGCCCGGCTCGCCGCCCGCCGCGGCCTGTCCGACGAGGAGACCGAGACGCTGATCGACGCGATGGAGCTCGCGGCCGAGCGCGGCGACCTCGCGGGCTGGAACGACTCCGACCGCCGCTTCCACCGCCGGATCGCCGCGCTGACCGGGAACCCGGTGGTGCTGGAGCTGGCCGAGCACATCGCCGCGGTGATGGACGAGCCGCTGTGGCAGCGGCTGCGCGACGACTCGATCGCCGTGCCCGGCCGCATGAGCCTCCACCTCGCGGAGCACCGGATGATCTACGAGGCGATCGCCGAGGGCGACGCCGACGCCGCCGAGCTCCACGCCGCCCAGCACATCCGCCGCGTGCGCAAGTACATGACACTCGACTAGAAAGGCCGCCGTGCGCTTCCCCGGAATCATCCCCGCCGTCACCACTCCCTTCGACGACTCCGGCGCGATCGATCGCGCGGGGCTCGACGCCAACGTCGCCGCGCTGATCGACGCCGGGGTCCACGGCGTCGTGGCGACCGGCACGATGGGCGAGGCCGGCAGCCTCTCGACCGCCGAGCGCCGCGACGTCGTGGCGGCCGTGGCCGCCGCGGTCGACGGGCGCGTCCCTCTGATCGCCGGCGTCTCCGCGGGAACGCCGGCGGCGGCCATCGCCCTGGCGGCGGACGCCGCCGAGGCGGGCGCGAGCGCGCTGATGATGCTCCCGCCGCTCGGCTATCGGGGCGACGCGGACGAGATCGTGGCCCACTACGCGGCCGTCGGCGAGGCGGCCGGCCTGAGGCTGATGGCCTACAACAACCCGGAGGCGAGCGGGACCGACATGGAGCCGGCGCTGATCGCCCGGCTGTTCGACGAGGTCGACGCGGTCGTGGCGATCAAGGAGTGCTCGGGCGACGCGCGGCGCATCCCGGCCCTGATCGCGGCGGCGCCGGGCCTCGAGGTGCTCGTCGGGGGCGACGACTGGGCGCTCGAGGGCTTCTGCGCGGGCGCGACCGGCTGGGTGAGCGGGGTGGCCGACGTCGCCCCGCGCGACTGCGTGGCCCTGTACGAAGCCTGCCTCGAGGGCGACCTCGAGACCGCCCGCGCCGTCTACGCGCGCCTGCTCCCGCTCGCGCGGTTCGACATGACTCCCAAGCTCGTGCAGTACTTCAAGGCGGCGCTGGACGAGGTCGGGCTCGCCGGTGGCCCCTGCCGCCCGCCGCGGCTGCCGCTGACCGCCACCGAGCGGGCGGCGCTGGGCGAGGCGATGGCCGTGCTGGGGGCGACGGTCGCTTGAGGGCGGCGCGGTACCTCGCCGCGGTCGACTCCCACACGGAGGGGATGCCGACGCGCGTGGTGACCGGGGGCGTGGGTCCGATCCCGGGCGCGTCGATGCTGGAGCGCAAGCTGCACTTCGAGCGCGAGATGGACGACCTGCGGCTGCTGCTCATGCGCGAGCCGCGCGGCCACTCGGCGATGTCGGGCGCCATCCTCCAGCCGCCGACGCGCGACGATGCCGACTGGGGCGTGCTGTTCATCGAGGTCTCCGGGTGCCTGCCGATGTGCGGCCACGGGACGATCGGCGTGGCGACGGTGCTGGTGGAGACGGGGATGGTCGAGGTGCGCGAGCCGGAGACGGTCGTGCGGCTCGAGACCCCGGCGGGGCTGGTCGCGGCGCGCGTGGCGGTCGAGGCTGGCCGCGCGCGCTCGGTGACCATCCGCAACGTGCCGTCGTTCCTGCTCGAGCGCGACCGGGAGGTGGACGGCCTGCGCTGCGACGTCGCCTTCGGCGGCAACTTCTACGCGCTGGTGGCGGCGGCCGAGGCGGGCGTCGAAGTCGATCCAGCGCGGGCCGATGAGCTGATCGCGCGCGGGCTGGAGATCATGGACGCCGTCAACGCGGACGCCCCGGTCCACCCCGAGGACCCGCGGATCACCGGCTGCCGGCACGTGGTGTTCCACGACGGCGGCCGCAACGCGACGGCGATCCACCCCGGCTGGCTCGACCGGTCCCCGTGCGGGACCGGCACGTCGGCGCGGATGGCCGCCCTCCACGCGCGCGGGAAGCTGGGGCTGGGCGAGCCGTTCGTCAACGAGTCGGTGATCGGAACTCGGTTCACCGGGCAGCTGGTGGAGGCGACGCAGGTCGGCTCGCTGCCCGCGGTGATCCCGGAGATCACCGGCCGCGCGTGGGTGACCGGCATGGGTCAGTACCTGCTCGACGCCGACGACCCGTTCCCCGCCGGCTTCGCGCTGTGATTGCGCGCGAGGTCGTCGTCGTGGGCGCGGGGATCGTCGGCGCCGCGGTGGCCCGCGAGCTGGCCGTCCGGGGAGTCGACGTGCTGCTCCTCGACGCGGGCGACGTGTCCGGCGGCACGACCGGCCTCGGCGAGGGGAACGTGCTGTGCTCCGACAAGGACGCGGGGGCGGATCTCGACCTGTGCGTCGCCGGCCGCCCGCTGTTCGACGAGCTCGGCGACGAGGCGCGGATCCGCCGCAAGGGCGCGCTGGTCGTCCATCCGGAGGCGGCGACGTGGGAGGCCGAGCCGGACCGTCTCGCACGGCTCCGGTCGGCGGGCGTCGAGGGGGAGCTGGTCGCCGCCGACGAGGTGCCCGAGCTCGAGCCGGGCCTCACCGGGCCGCTCCGCGGCGCGTCGTTCTTCCCGGGCGACCTCCAGTGCGACCCGCGGGCGATCGCGCGCATGCTCGCCCGCGAGGTCCCGGACGTCCGCACCCACACCCGCGTCGCGAGCGTGGCGACCGGGGGCGTCGTCCTCGACTCGGGCGAGCGCATCGCCGCCGGCGCGGTCGTGCTCGCCGCCGGGCCGTGGAGCGCCGCGCTCGCCGCGTCCGCCGGGCTCCGGCTGCCGGTCGAGCCCCGCAAGGGCCAGCTCGTGAAGCTCGCCGGGCCCGCC
>DASTIC010000012.1:0-2629 GCA_035717845.1 Solirubrobacteraceae bacterium | reverse complement strand
GCCGCGCTGGTGGCGACCAGCGTCGGCATCACCTCCGCCGTGCTGATCGAGCTCGGTGTCCTCGCGCACCGCGCGAGCCGCACGATCCTCGGCGCCGCGATCGTCGATGACATCCTGGCCATGATCCTGCTCGCGGTCGCCGGCGGGATCGCCGGCTCGCGGCTGGATCCCTGGAGCATCGCGGTGACCGTGCTGCTGGCGCTGGGCTTCGTGGCCTTCTTCGCGCTCGGGGGGACCCGGTTGACCGCAGGGCGCCCGGCGATCCATCATACGCCGCGCTTCTCGGAGTCGCCGTTGCTGCCCGCCGTCATCGCGTGCCTGGGCCTCGCGGCGCTCGCCAGCGCGATCGGCCTGGCGGCCATCATCGGCGCGTTCCTCGCGGGAATGATCGTCGCCGAGACGCGCGAGCATCACCCGATCGAGGAAGAGATCGTGCCGCTCTACGCCTTCTTTCCGCCGTTCTTCTTCGCCTTCATCGGTCTCAAGGTCGATCTCGCCGCGTTCGCCGACGTCGAAACGCTCCTGCTGCTCGCTGCCGTCACCGTGCTCGCGGTGGTCACCAAGCTCGTGGGCGCCTGGCTGGGCGCCCGGTCGCTCGGACCAGCGCAGGCGCGGTTTGTGGCGGTGGGCATGGTCCCGCGCGGCGAGGTCGGGATCATCGTCGCCGGCATCGGCAGCTCGCTTGCCGTGATCGATGCGCAGCTGTTCGCCGTGGTCGTCGGCATGTCGGTCCTCACGACCCTCCTGGTGCCGCCCGTTCTGCGTCGCGTCGCCCCCGCATGAACCGGCCGCGATCGCCGAGCACCGCTTCGGGCGTGGGGCTGATCACGACGGGACGACTCCCGCGCCGCATCAGATACGGCAACGGTGAGCGCGCCAGGGCGCCGGCGAGCGCACCATGCCTGGAGGGGCCGAGCGAGACGAGTGCGGCATCGTCGTCGACCGCGAGCCGCTCGAGCTGCGGACCCACCGGGCCCTCGACCACTCGCGTTCGCGTCAGCCTGGGCGCGCTGGGGGCGACCGCGCACGCGACTCGCTCGAGCCCTCTGGCGGCGGCAGAGGCCTCCTCCGCCTGCGAGCGGACGAGCCCGGGAGGCGGCGCTCCGCCGGGGGGCGCGACTGGGAGGCGCGGGGGCGGGACGACGTGCACGAGCGTCAGTCCAAGACCGAGCTCGCGCGCCAACCACGCAGCCGTGCCGGCACACGCGACGTCGTGGTCATCGCGCACGCCGCAGAGCACTCCTCGACCCTCCACCAATGTCCATTGGGATTCGGCGGCAGGCGGGGGTATGACGATCACCGGCGCGGCGGCAGAGTGAACGACGGCGGCGGACACGCTTCCTAGCAGCGCTCGCCGCAGGGCGCCGACGCCGCGCGTGCCGATCACCAGCAGCGATGCGTGCCAGCTGGCGGCGACGAGCCGCTCGGCCGGTGCGCCCGTCGTGATCCGCAAGGGCGTGTGCTCCCCGACAGCCTTCGCGAGCTCGGCTTGCAGCGCTGCCGATTTCTCGCGCTGGTATCTCTCCTCGGCCGGGACGGCGACGTGGACGAAATCGACGTGCCGTGCGAGTCGCTGCCCAAGCGCCGAGCCGAGCCGGGCGGCGGCGAGAGACCCGCGCGAACCGTCGACGCCGCAGACGATGGGCGAGGTGCTCATGTCCGCTCGGGACAGACGACGACCGGCGTCGTGCTCCTGCGTGCCAGGTCGCGCGAGACGGATCCGAACAGACCCGAGCGCACAGCGCCGCGACCGCGAGTGCCGACGACCACCATCGCGGCGCGCGCCTCGTCGGCGAACTGCGCGAGCTGCTGCGCGGGCTCACCGACTCGAATCGCCGGACCTCGATCGGTCAGTACGGACCGGATGCCGGCTACGGTGGCGCCGGACCGGCCGTCGTCGTGGGAGGGCACGACATGCACCGGCAGCAGCGTCAGGTCGAGGTTGCGGGCGAGCCGAGCGGCGACCCGGACCGGTCGTACGTCCTGCTCGTGACCGACCCCGCACACGATCGACTCCACCCGCGAGGACACAAGGGGAGCAGGCGTGACGTTCGGGGGAACCACGACGACCGGGCAGGGGGCCATGCGCGTGACGGCAAGCGAGACGCTCCCGACCACCGCTGCGTGCGCCGCGCCGTCACCGTGCGTGCCGACCACGACGAACGCGGCGGCGTGTTCCTCGGCTGCCCTGCACAGGCCCTCGGGGGCCAGCCCTTGCTCCACGCAGCCGATGACGTCGCGGGCTTCAGCGCGCTGCGCCACGTCGCTCACAAGTCGCTCGCCCGACGCGGCCGCCTGTTCGCGGGGGTCGCCTCGGTCAGGCTCCGCTCCGATGGGCCACGCGGGGATGACCGGCGGTACGGTCGCCGGCACGACGTGGACGATGACCAGTCGCAGCCCGAGGCGCTCGGCGAGGAAGTCGGCGACGCCGGCTGCCTCGTGCGCATGCGGTGAGTGGTCGACGCCGCAGACGATGCTCGCGGTCATGTTCGGCCTTTCGGTCTCGCTCTCAGCCGATACTCGCGCGCGGACGGCTCGCGCTCCATGGGGCGCGTTTCCCATTTCCGGCCGTCGTCGCGACCGACGCCTCTCGCTTCCTCTGGCGTGATGCGCGCGCGTACTTCTCCCA
>DASTIC010000011.1:0-7575 GCA_035717845.1 Solirubrobacteraceae bacterium | reverse complement strand
CACGAGGTCGAGCGCCTCATCCCACGTCGCCTCGCGGAAGTGCGGCAGCACCTCGTCATAGTCCACGAGCCCGCCGGGCCGTCGCCGCCCGCGGCCTTCGCCGCGCACGACACTCGACAGCGGACCCTTCGGGTAGGAGCCCTCGCGCCGGATCAGCGGCACCGTCAGGCGCTGCTTCGAGGCGGAGTAGTCCCAGCCGTAGCGGCCCTTCACGCACAGCCGCGCGTGCGAGCCGGGCTGCTCGCGCCCCTCGGCGAAGGCGATCGCGTTGCGCTCCTCGTCGACGTGGTACGTGAGCGCGCAGCCGACGCCGCAGTACGGGCACACCGACTCGACCGACTTCAGCTCCGAGCGCGGCCGGATCGGCACGTCGCGGATCGGCCGGTTCACGAGCGCCCCGGTCGGGCACGCGGCGACGCACTCGCCGCAGGTCACGCACGACGAGTCGCCCATCGGGTCGTTGAGGTCGAACGCGATCCGCGTCGCGTAGCCCTTGCCGGAGCGGCCGATGACGTCGTTGCCCTGGATGTCGTCGCACGCCCGCACACAGCGGTCGCAGAGGATGCAGGCGTCGTGGTTGACGGCGATGACCGGGTTCGAGAAGTCCTCGCCGCGGCCGCCGCCGCGCGGCAACGCGCCGTTCTGCTCGACGCCGTAGCGGCGGGCGAGCACCAGCAGCTCGTTGTCGGCGGTCTTCGTCTCCTTCGGGTCCTCGTCCTCCGGGGGCTGGTCGGCGATCAGGAGCTCGGTCAGCGTCGCCCGCTGGCGCTCGACCTCGTCGGTTGCGGTTCTGACCTCCATGCCGTCCTCACACGGGCGCACGCAGGCGGCTGCGAGGACGCGGCCGCCGACGTCCACCACGCACACCCGGCACACGCCGACCGGGTCGTAGCGCTCGTCGTGACACAGCACCGGGATGTCGATCCCGGCCTGCTTGGCCGCGTCGTAGATCGTCGTCCCTTCGGCGACGCTGACGTCGCGGCCGTCGATCGTCAGCTCGACTGTGGCGACCTCAAGCTCCGTGATGGCCACGACTTGATCCTACGCCAGCCCGAGCTCGTGGAGCGGCTCGGCGCGGGGGACGCCGTCGGGATCGAGACCGCGCGCCTCGTAGTAGCTGGCGATCATCGCGCGCAGGCGCTCCGGGCTCAGCGCGGCGGCGCGGCCGGAGGCGACCTCGAGCGGCTCGGAGAGGAAGCGCTGCGGCAGCCAGTCGTCGGCGCGCGTCCATCCCTCGCGCAGGTTGAACAGCCGCTTGGCCAGCACGATCCGGCGCGCCGTGCGCTCGAGCTCGGCGGCGGAGACGTCCCAGCCGGTCACCGCGCGCAGCAACGCCGCCCACTCTGGGAACGGCTCGGCGAAGGCGCGGCGCAGGAACTTGCACAGGATCAGCGAGTCCATCACCGCGGCGCGATCCTCCGTGGCGATCGCGGCGTGGACGTGGGCCTCGCCGCCGGTCAGCCGGTCGAGCTCGTCCGAGAAGTCGGCCTCGTACGCGCCCGACCGGTTGTGGTCGGCGCCGCGCGCGTTGACGGCCAGCCCGAGCGCCATCGCCTGCAGCGTGCGCGGCTCGTAGCCGGGCAGCTCGAGCCCCTTGACGTGCGGCGCGAAGGCGGCCGAACCTTGCCCGACGCGCGCGGCGGCACGGCGGGAACCCTCGGCCAGCAGGTCGCCGAGCCCGCTGCGCGACCCGACCTCGCCGATCGCGCGCAGCAGCGCGTCGCCGTCGCCGAAGCGCAGCCACGGCGCGTCGATCAGCCCGCGCTCGGCGCACTCCATCGCCCACGCAATCGTGCCGCCGGTGGAGATCGTGTCGAGGCCCAGCTCGTCGCAGCGCGCCGAGGCGGCCAGCACGTCGTCGGGGTCCGAGACCCCGCACAGCGGCCCGAGCGCGAACACGTTCTCGTACTCGACGCGCACGCTGCCGCCGCCCTTGACGTCGTAGATGTGCTCGCACCCGATCGAGCACGAAGCGCAGCTGTCGCGGGCGCGCAGGCGCAGCTCGGCCAGGTTCTCGGCCGCCAGCCCGGTCGCGCCCTCGAAGGTGGCGGCGGTGAAATTGCGCGTCGGCAGCGTCGAGAGCTCGTTGAAGGCCAGCAGGTTCGCGAGCGTGCCGAGCTCGCGGTACTTCTCGGTCGCGGGCCCGAACGACCGGCCGCGCAGGTCACGCGCCGCCGCCTGTACGGCCGCGGGGTCGGCGAGTGGTAGGCGGCCGGACGAGGCGCGGACCGCGAGCGCCTTGATGCGCTTGGCGCCGAGCACCGCGCCGAGACCGCCGCGCCCCGCATGGCGCCCGTCGTGCGAGATCGTCGCGTAGCGGACGAGCCGCTCGCCGGCGGGCCCGATCGCCGCGATCCGCCACGCCGGTCCGAGCCGCTCGCGCAGCCGCGCTTCGGCGTCGGCCGCGGGCAGGCCCCAAAGCTCGCCGGCGGGCTCGATCCGCGTGCCGTCGGCGTCGACGACCAGCACCGACGGCTCCCCCGCGGCGCCGTGCACGACGATCGCGTCGTGGCCGGTGAGCTTGCCCGCGATCGCGAAGTGGCTGGAGGCGAGTGCGTCGTTGAGCATCCCGGTCAGCGGCGACTTGGCGACCACGGCGAACTTCGCGCTCGTCGTCAGCGGCGTGCCCACGAGCGGCGAGAACACGAATGCCAGCGGCGCCTGCGGCGCGAGCGGGTCCACGCCGGGCGGGGCGAGCCGGTGCATCAGCCAGGTGGCGAGCCCGACGCCCCCGAGATAGTCGCGCAGCACCTGCTCCGGCAGCCGGAGCCGCTCGGCGCCTCCGGTCGCCACGTCGACGACGAGCGCGCGGCCGTGATAGCCGCCGGGCGCCATCAGCCCCCCGCGTCCGCGGCCAGCAGCGCCACCCGGTCGCCTGCCGCCAGCGGCAGCTCGGGGTCGCGCGCGATCCGGTCGCCGTTGAGCGCCGCGACAACGTGCTCGCCCAGCTCGAGCCCGGCCATCCCCGCCGCGGCACCGAGCGTCGCCGCCTGCACCGTCGCCCGCGCCGGCCCCGGCAGCCGGCGCAGCGCACCGAAGCGCTCGACGGTCACTGCCGGCACCGGCCGCGAACGCGCGGCCTCGAGATCGGCCGGCTCGTTGACGTTGACGACGGACAGCAGCTCGGGGTCGGCCGCCGCCAGGCGGCGGTCGGCGAGTAGCGCCGCCTCGTCGAGCCTGCGCACGCGGCACCGCTCGAACAGGAACGCCGGCCGCAGCCGTTCAGCGTCGAGGAGCTCGTCCACGAGCGGCCGCAGTGCCACGCGGTAGGCGGCCGCCAGCGGCTGCGGGTAGCCGTGCACCATCGGCAGCGCGACGTCGCCGTCGCCGTCCAGCGCCGCCGCGACCGCCCGCACGAACGCCGGGTGCACGAGCGGCACGTCGGTCGACGATACGTAGGCGGCGACGGCGCGGCCCTCGAGCGCGGCGAGGCCGGCAGCGAGGCCCTGCAGCGGGCCGCGCCCCTCACGGGCGTCATCCACGACCTCGACGCCGGCGCCCAGCGCGGGAAGCTCCTGCCCGGGCGCGCGGACCACGATGACCGGACCGCCGACAGCCCGGCCGACGATCCCGGTGACGCGGCGGAGCAGCGTCGACCCGTGCCATTCCAGCGCCGCTTTGGGGGATCCCATGCGGCTCGATTGCCCGCCCGCGAGCACGATGCCGGCGGTGGCGTCCACGTCGTCGATGTTAGAACGCCGGCGGACGCCGACTGCGCGCGCATCCTCGGCTTCCACAACGTCCTGCCCGGCCGCCTGCGCTCGGGCTCGCGGCGGACCACGTTGCAGTGCCGGCCGGCGCGTGCGGGCGCTGCTCGCGGTCGAGGACCTCGCTCGGCGGCCGTGCCGGTGGTCGCTAGCGCCTCGCGCAGTCGCCCTCACCTCCATCAACGTGCCCGACCGAACCGCCCGGCATGGGTACGGGTGAGTGATCCGGCGTGTACGGCGAGCCGCACTACGAAGCTGGTGATATCCCCGATGCGGGACCGGCCCAGCGTGCGGATACTCGGTTAGATGCCCGCCGAGGATCTCACGCTTCCCTCGCTCGACCTTCGCGCCCTCGCGCGCCGGGCCGCCGTGCCCGCCGCGATCGCCGCTGCGCTGGTCGCGGCCGTGACGGTCCTCGGCGGGCCGTTGCACACGTTCGCGGACGCCATCCGGCGCGCCGTCGAGGCCGACCCAGCGTGGGTGCTGGGCGCCGCCGCCTTCGAGCTGCTCTCGTTCGCCGGCTACATCGCGACGCTGTGGCTGGTGGGCAGCCGCGCCTCCGCCCGGCTCGGCCTCAAGGAGACCACCCAGATCACGCTCGGCGGCGCCGCGGCCACGCGGCTGCTCCCCACCGCGGGCGTCGGCGGCGCGGCGATGACGCTGTGGGCGCTGCGGCGCTCCGGCCTCGGGACCCGCGGCGCGACCGCCACCCTGCTCACCTTCCTCGTGCTCGTCTACGCGGTCTTCCTCGCCTCGATCGCCGTGGCCGGCACCGTGCTCGCCGTGACCGGCGACGGCCCGCTGGTGCTGACGGCGCTGCCCGCCGCGCTCGCGACCCTGGGCATGGTGCTTCCCGTCGTCGCCGCCTGGTGGATGCCGGTCGAGGGCACCGGACGCGTCCGCACGGTCGGCGCCGTGCTCGGCGGCTCGGTGCGGGGCGCCGTCGCCCACCTGCGTTCTGCCGATCCTCGCCTGCTCGGGGCCGTCGCCTGGTGGGGCTTCGACATGGCGGTGCTCTACGGGATGCTCAACGCGTTCGGCACGCCGCCCGCGTTCCAGGTCGTCGTGCTCGCCTACTTCCTCGGCCAGGTCGCCAACACCGTGCCGGTCCCGGGCGCCGCCAGCGGCGGGCTCGTGGGCGTGCTGCTGGCGTTCGGCGTCGAGGCCGACCTCGCGATCGTCGCCGTGCTCGCCTACCGCGCCGTGGCGATCTGGATCCCGGCCCCGATCGGGCTCGTCGCCCTCGGGCACCTGCGGCGGACGATGAACCGCTGGGAGCGCGAGGATGCCGAGCCGGAGCTCGTGGTGGCCCCGGAGCCGCAGGCGACGGTCGTTCCGCTCCCGCGCCCCGCGTGGCGCCCGGTCGAGGTGGCGGCGGCATGACGCGGCGTCCGCCCGCCCTCCTGCTGGCGCTGGCGGGCCTCGCGCTCGCGGGCTTCGTCCTTACGACGAGCGGCACGGTCCAGCTCCCGGACCTCGAGGAGGCGCTGACCGACCTCTCCGAGACGCTCGGCACCTGGACCTACCTGCTCGTCGGCGGCCTGGCGTTCCTGGAGACCGGCGCGTTCGTCGGGCTTGTCGCCCCGGGTGAGACGGCGGTCGTGCTCGGCGGCGTGGTCGCGGCGCACGGCGAGGTCGAGCTCGGTCTCATTCTTGGGCTCGTGTGGATCGCCGCCGCGGCCGGGGACCTGGCGTCGTTCTGGCTCGGCCGGCGCCTCGGGCGCCGCTTCCTCGTGGCCCACGGGCCGCGGATCGGCGTCACGGCTCCGCGGCTCGAGCGCGTCGACACCTTCTTCGACCGCCACGGCGCCAAGGCCATCCTCGTCGGGCGCTTCGTCGGGATCATCCGGGCCGTGGCCCCGTTCCTGGCCGGCGCCTCCGGGATGCGGGTCCGCAACTTCGTGCCGTGGAGCCTGCTCGGCACCGCGGCGTGGGCCACCACCTTCACGCTCGTCGGGTACCTCTTCAGCAGCTCCTTCGGGGCGGCGACCGACTACGTGACCAACGGGACGCTCGGTCTCGCGGTGGTCGGTGGGCTCGCGCTGGCGCTTCGCGCGCATCGCGTGCAACGATCTGTCGCGTGACGGACCAGCGCGGCGAGGAGATCGTCTCGGTTCTCGCCGACGCGTTCGGTGAGCTGATCGAGGCGGACGAGCGCGCCTTCCGCCGCAAGTTCCGCAAGATGGCCGCCTCGCCGTTCGCGTTCTACCGCGGGAGCGCGCCGCTCTTCTACGCCGACGTCGTCCAGCACGAGGACCCGTGGGCGAACGAGCGCACCGCCCGGGTCTGGATCCAGGGCGACCTGCACGCGGAGAACTTCGGCACGTACATGGACGCGGCCGGGATCCTCGTGTTCGACGTCAACGACTTCGACGAGGCGTTCCTCGGCCACTTCACTTGGGACCTGCGCCGGATGGCGGCCTCGCTGGCGCTGCTCGGGTTTGCCAAGGCGCTCTCGGACGACGCGATCGAGCGGATGATCCGCGAGTACGCGGATGCCTACCTGGCCCAGGTGCGCGCGTTCGCGACCGGCGACAAGGACAGCGAGTTCCGGCTCACCCTCGACAACACGGACGGCGTGCTGAACGACGTGCTCCTGGCGGCGCGGATGGAGACGCGCGTGGACCTGCTGGCGCGGACGACGACCGTGGAGGGCGCCGAGCGGCACTTCGCGGCGGGGGCGGGCGTGCGCCGGCTCGAGGACGACGAGCGGGCCGAGGTCGAGGAGGCGTTCGCCGCCTACCTCGACACGATCCCGGACGTCAAGCGCCAGCACAGCGTCTCGTACGCGATCAAGGACGTGGTCGGGCGGACCGGGTTCGGCATCGGCTCGGCGGGCCTGCCGGCTTACAGCCTGCTCGTCGAGGGGCGCACCCAGGCGCTCGAGAACGACGTGATCCTCTCGATGAAGCAGGGCAACGTGCCGGCGCCGAGCCGCGTGGTCGAGGACGACGCGATCCGCGAGTACTTCTCCCACCAGGGGCACCGGACGGCGGTCTCGCAGCGGGCGCTCCAGGCGCACGCCGACCCGTGGCTGGGGTGGTGCGAGCTGCGCGGCGTCGGCCAGGTGGTGGCCGAGGTGTCGCCCTACGAGGCGGACATCGACTGGGGCCAGGTGTCCGACCTCGACGACATGTTCCCGCTGCTGCGGTACCTCGGGCACGCGACCGCGAAGGTCCACTGCGTGTCCGACGCCGGGAGCGACCAGACGCTCGTCGACTTCCAGACCGAGGAGGCGATCATGGAGGTCATCGACGGACGCGAGCCCGAGTTCGCGGACGATCTGGTGGCCTTCGGCCGCGCGTACGGCGAGCAGGCGCGCGACGACCACCGGCTGTTCGTCGACGCGTTCCGCAACGGCCGCGTCCCGGGGGTGCCGGCGGACTGACGATGGGGGATTGGGAGGCCACCGAGGAGCGGCTGGCAGCACACAGCGACGAGCGGCGGGGGCGGCTCGCCCGCCGCGACCGGCGGCGCAGCGTCTTGCCGTGGCTGCTGGCGCCGCTGGTGTTCCCGGCGCTGGGCGCCGCGGCGCTGCTGGCGCTCGTGGAGCGCGAGGGCGGAGACCTCTCGGGCTGGTCCACGGGGCAGGCCGCGGCCGTCGTGGCCGCTGCCTTCGCGGTGCCCGCGCTGCTCAGCGTGTGGTTCGCGCGGCGTCACGGCGTGGTCGAGGCCTTGGCGTGGGCGTTCGTGTGTGTCGGGGTCCAGCTGGCGTTGGTGGTCGGCGTCGGCTTCCTGGCGCTCGGCTTGGGGCCGTAGCGAACGTCAACGGCGGCATTGAGGGGTGCACAAGCGTGCATAAGTCCCCACTCACCGAAACAACGTGAGTGGGGCGAAATGCACCCCTCGCTCTCCCTACCCAGCGCAG
>DASTIC010000010.1:0-31051 GCA_035717845.1 Solirubrobacteraceae bacterium | reverse complement strand
AGCTTCCTGCGTCCGCTGCTCCCGTAGCCTCCGGAGACGCGCACGCGAGGGCTATACTCGCCCCCTCGCGCGGATGTAGCTCAGTTGGCTAGAGCGTCTGCTTGCCATGCAGAAGGTCGAGGGTTCGAGTCCCTTCATCCGCTCCTCCGAGTCCTGCGTCGCCGCGAGAGCGCGTGCCGTTTCCGGTCAGCCGGCGAGCTGGCGCACGACCGTGAGCACCTGCTCGACGTCCGCCTGCGTGGTGCGGAAGTTCGTGATGCAGGCCCGGAGAGCGAAGCGCCCGTCGATGGTCGCGTTCGACAGGTACACGCGGCCGTCGCGCTGCAGTACCTGCAGGATTCGCTCGTTGTGGGCGTCGAGCGCCGGCTCGTCGAGGCCCTTCGGCGCATGCCGGAAGCAGCAGACGCTCAGTCCGGGAGCGGCGAGGAGCTCGAAGTCGTCGGCGGCCGCGACGAGCTGGGCGAGGTGGGCGGTCAGGCGGATGTCCTCGCCGATCGCGGCCGCGAGCCGGCGCGCGCCGTAGAACCGCAGCGTCGTCCACAGCTTCAGCGCCCGGAAGCGGCGGCTGAGCTCCAGCCCGTGGTCCCAGAAGGCAAAGGCCTCGGCCGGTTGGTTGGCGAGGATGCGGACGTAGTCGTCGGCACCGGCGCCAAACGCCCGCGCAGTGCCCGCCGCGTCGTGCAACAGCAGCGCGCTGCAGTCGACCGGGGCGTACAGCCACTTATGGGCATCGATGCACAGGGAGTCGGCGCGGTGCAGGCCGGCGAAGAGCTCGCGGCAGGCGGGGTCTGCGGCAGCGGGCGCCCCGTACGCGCCGTCCACGTGCAGCCAGACGCCCGCGTCGGCCGCGACGGTGGCCACCGCGTCCAGCGGGTCGACGGCACCGGTGGACGTCGTGCCGGCGTTGGCGACGACGCAGAGCGGCAACAAGCCGGCGGCGCGGTCGGAGGCGATCGCCGCCCGCAGCGCCGCCGGGTCGAGCCGGCGGTCGCGGTCGACGGCCACCCGCTCGAGCCCGACGCCGAGTGCGGCGGCCGCCTTGGCAACGGAGAAGTGCGTCTCGGCTGAGGCGTAGACCCGCATCGCGCGGCGGTCGTCGTCCGCGCCCGTCACGGCGCGCACAGCGACGAGGAGCGCAGTCAGATTCGCGGCGGACCCGCCGCTCACCAGGATTCCGGTCGCCGCACCGTCGAAGCCGACGAACTCGCCGAGCCAGCGCAACGTCTGGTGTTCGACGGCCGCCGCGGCCGGACCCGACCGCCACGACGTGAGGTTCTGATCGGCAGCCGACGCGAGCAGGTCCGCGGCCACGCCAACCGGCGCCGGCGGCGACTGCACGTAGCCGAAGAACGTCGGCGTCGTCCGCCGCCCGGCGGACAGGACGGCCGCGCAGGCGGCGAGCAGCTCGTCGACGCTCTCGCCGTCGGCCGGCAGCGCCCGGTCGGCGCCGACCATTCGGTCGACCTCCACAGCGGACGGCGGACGCTCGAACACGGGCCCAGACCGAGCGGCAGCGACCTCCTGCTCCACCAGGGCCGTCACCCCGGTGAGCAGGGCGCGGAAGTCCTCATCGATCAGGTCGAGCGAGGACTCGCGCAGGTCGGGATCCATCACCGGCCGGATCCTGCCAGCCGCGGACCAACGGGGCGAGCCGACTGCCGTTCTCGCCTCGCGGCGGGCGTCTCACAAGTCGTCGTGAAACGACCGTACTGGACGACGTCCAGATGGAGTACCCGCGGATCTCCTCCGTCCGGCCGCGACGAGGGTGCATAACGTCGACTTCACGTCGCCGCGGCCCGTGAGGTCGACGAAATGCACCCCTCGTACCCCTCCCCAGCCGCCGTTGACCTTCGTTAGGCGGCTCGGCGGCGCGCGGGCGCGGGTGGCTCGGGGGCGAGCAGCCATGTGCGGTCGCGCTTGCGTTGCAGCTTGCCCTCGGCGGCGAGCCGCTTGAGGGCGCTCGTCACGGTGGGGCGCTGGGCGCAGACGAGCTGGGCGAGGACCTCGTGCGTGACCGGCAGCGGCACCGTGACGCCGTCCGGGCCGACGTGCCCCCAGCGGTCGGCGACGTGCCAGAAGAACAGCATCAGGCGCTCCTCGACGCGCCGCAGGTCGGCGATCGCGAGCTGCACCGTGAGCGAGCGCGAGCGGCGCACGAGGCGCCCGACGATCGCCAGCGTCAGCTTCGGCCAGCGGCCCGCGAGCGCCACGAAGCGCTCGTCGAGCACCGCGAGGCGGGCGGGCCGGGCGACGTCCCAGCGCACCTCGAACGGCACGGACGCCAGCTCCTCCCGCTCCCAGGGGCGGATGACGTCGCCGGGCCCCACGAGCTCCGAGCGCGGGTCGCTGGCGACGACCACGCTGCGGAGCAGCACGCCGTCGAGCACGAGCAGGCCCAGGCTGCCTTCGGGATCGAGCCCCGACAGCCCGGCCGGGTCCCACCGCCCGCGCTTGAGCGTGACCGTCCGTGCCACGGCCAGGGGCCGTGCGTCAGCCAGCTCGCCGGCCGTGAGCCCGGCGAACAGCTCCGGGTCGACGTCGGCGAGCCGCACCTGCGGCTCGGTGCCGAGGAGGTGCCCGACGTCCGGCTCCCGGCTCACCGGCCCCCATGGCTCACGAACACCGCCACCGTCCGTCCCGGCACCGTGAACGCGCCGCCAGAGGCGGTGGCGCCGCGGACCACCGGGTCGCCGCCCGAGGCCTGCACCGGGTGCAGCGCGTACCGGCGGCCGGCGAGCGAGGCGACCGTCTGCGTGGTGGCCTCCGGCCGCGCGTTGAACACCACGACGATGCTCTCGCGCCGCCCCTCGATCGCCATCACGATCACGCCGGGGGTCTGCGTCGGGCCGCCGGTCGGGAAGCTCACCCGCTCCTGCACGCGCCTCGCGCTGCCGAGCCGGAACAGGGGCGACGAGAAGCGGATCCGCAGCAGCTCGGCGGCGCGCGCCCGTGCCGCCCGCAGGTCGGCCGGCCCGGGCTTGAGCGCCGGGTCGGCGAGCAGCGGCCGCATGAAGCCCCACTTGGACTCGTTGTCCGGCCTGGGGGGCAGGCCCGAGCCCCAGGTCGACTCGGTCGCCGACCAGTCGATCCGGTTGAACCAGTCGCCCGAGTTGTAGCTGTTGCGGTCGAGCGACTTGGAGCGCAGCAGGTCGGCGCCCGCGTGCCAGAACGACGGGCTCTGGCCGAGCGCCGTGGTGGCCAGCGCGAGCGTGTTCATCCGCACGCGATCGGCCATCGACCTCGCTTGCGGGAGCTTGTACTGCAACGCGTCGAACAGCGTCTCGTTGTCGTGCGCGTCGACGTACGTGATCGTCTCGCTCGGGTCACCCGCGTACCCGGCCGGCTGGCCGTTGTAGTCGACCTGCGCGCCGGTCACCGTCGCCCCCGACCGGTCGACGAACCGGTAGTCGCGCAGGTTGCCCGCGAGGCCGACCTTGATCTGGTCGTGGTACAGCAGCAGCCGGTTGCGCTGCTCGTCCGGCGTGCCGTTCGCCGATGCGCCGTTCGAATCCGTGAAGAGGCCGCTGGCGAAGCCCTGGATGCGCGGGTCGGCGTCGAACGGCCCGCCACCGCGGACGGCGTCGCGCAGCCGGTCCGAGAACGTGCCGATGCCGGTGCCGAAGAGGTTGAGCTGGCTCGCCTGCACGAAGCGCGCGTTGTTCGCGACCTCGCCGAAGTTCCAGCCCTCGCCGTAGATGTAGACGCGGCGTCCGTCGACCCCGTCGCGCTTCAGCGTCAGCTTGTCGAGCGCCCGCCGGACGGCGAGCATGTTCGCCTTCGAGTGGTGGCCCATGAGGTCGAAGCGGAAGCCGTCGACCTTGTACTCACGCGCCCACGTGACGACCGACTCGACCATCAGCTTCTCCATCATGCGGTGCTCGGTCGCGGTGTTCGAGCAGCACGTGGAGGTCTCCACCGCGCCGGTGGCCGGGTTCAGCCGCTGGTAGTAGCCGGGCACGATCCGGTCGAGGATCGACTTCGGGTCCTGGCCCGCGGCGGGCGTGTGGTTGTAGACGACGTCCATCACGACCCGCAGGCCGGCGGCGTTCACGGCCGACACCATCTCGCGGTACTCGCGCGTGCGCGCCGTCCCGTCCGGGGCGGTCGAGTACGAACCCTCGGGCGTCGTGTAGTGGAGCGGGTCGTAGCCCCAGTTGAAGCCGTCGGTGTCGCGCACCTTACGCACGCACTCCTGCTGCCACTCGCCGTCGGGCGGCACGGTGGTGAGCGTGCACGGCGGCTCCTGCTGCGCGGCGCGCCGCTCCTCGATCGTCGCGATGTCGTTGGTCGGCAGCAGGTGCAGCGCGGTCATGCCGGAGCGCGCGAGAGCGCTCAGGTGGCGCATCCCTTCGCTGCCGCGATGGGTGAACGCGCGGAACGTGCCCCGATCCGCACCGGGGACGGTCTCGTCGGTGATCGAGAAGTCGCGCACGTGCAGCTCGTAGATCGTCATGTCCTCGGCCTGGGCGAGCCGCGGCTTGCGCAGCCGGTCCCAGCCGTGGGGCTCGAGCGCGTGGTCGTCGAGGTCGACGAGGATCGAGCGCCCCGCGTTGGCGGTCAGGCCGAGCGAATAGGGGTCGGTCACGACGTTGGTGACCACCGCGCTCGCGGTCGGCGAGTAGACGACCACCTCGAACGCGTAGCGGGCGTCGCGCCACGACCTGCGGCCCTCCGCCCGCCAGACGCCGTCGCGACCGCGCCGCATGTCGACCCGCCGGTCGCCGAGCAGCAGCGTGACCGACTTGGCGGTCGGCGCCCACACGCCCAGCCGCGGCTTGCCGTGGCGCCACGTCGGCCCGAGGTCGGCGTGGACGGCGGCCGCGTAGACGTCGTCGAGCACGCCGGGGATCTGCACGCCGGTGACCGCGAGCAGCGCGCCGGACGCGTCGTAGGCGGCGACGGCGAGCTGGCCGCGCAGCAGCGAGCGGGCTCGCCGGCGCGCCTCGGACGACAGCGTGAGCGCGCCGTAGGAGGCGAGGTGCGGGAAGTCGGCCCGGACGTCGGCCGGCAGCCCGGCGGGGTCGCGGGTCAGCGGGAACGACGTCCCGCCCACGATCTGGCCGTCCTCGAGCGTCATGCCGCCGTCGGGCGCGGCGTGCAGCCGGTAGGTGGCGCCGTCGGTTCGGTTCCAGGCGATCAGCCCGCGCCGGAGCCAGTGCGCGCCGCGCTCGGCGCCCACGGGGCGCGGGACGTTGTCGCTGATCACGTGCGTCGTGTCGTCATAGGTGAAGGTGACGGGGCCGCCGGGCGCCGTGATCGGGATGTTGGCGCCTCCCGGCGAGCCGCCTGCGCCGTAGTTCTCGTCCCAGGAGCGGTTGATCGCGACCTTGTACTCGTACGCACCCGCCGGCACGTCGAAGGTGCCCCGGTAGAGCGGCCCTGCGCCGATCCGCGTCAGCTGGGTGGCCGGACATTCCGGCTGCCAGTCGCCCGGGCAGCCGAGCTCGGACTGGAGCGATCCGACAAGGGTGACCACGCGCTCCTGGGCCTGCGCCGGCGCGGCGCCGAGCAGGAGGGCGAACGCGACGAGGACGGCGCTGCGCAGCTTCACGATCTCTCCCCCTGTCCGAATGCCGGAATCCAGTCGCCGTGGGCGTCCAGCAGCTCGTCCACGAGCCTACCGATCTTCTCCAGGGACAGGTCAAAGAGTGGGGTCTCCCGTACAGGAACCCCGGCTCCACTTTCTTACGATTCCCCGCGTGCCAGTTTCAGAGGCGATGGCCACCGCAGGGAGGCCCGTCGAGCAGGACCTCGAGGCCCACCGCCGGGAGCTGACCGGCTACTGCTACCGCATGCTCGGCTCGGGCGCCGACGCCGAGGACGCCGTGCAGGAGACGATGGTCCGCGCGTGGCGCAGCATCGACCGGCTCGACGCGCCGGGCGCGCTGCGGTCGTGGCTGTACCGGATCGCCACCAACGTGTGCCTCGACATGCTGAACGGCGCGCAGCGCCGCGCCCAGCCGATCGACCTCGGGCCCTCCTCGACCGCCGATGCGGCGCTCGGCGCGAAGCTCTCGGACGAGTCGTGGGTCCTGCCGGTGCCCGACTCGCGGGTGCTGCCCGAGAACGGCGACCCGGCCGAGCTGGCGGCGGCGCGCGAGACCGTGCGGCTGGCGTTCGTCGCCGCCCTCCAGCACCTGCCGCCGCGCCAGCGCGCGGTCCTCATCCTCTGCGAGGTGCTGCGCTGGAAGGCGAGCGAGGCGGCCGAGCTGCTCGGCACGACGACCGCCGGCGTCAACAGCGCGCTCCAGCGCGCGCGGGCGACGCTCGACGCCGCGGAGCTCGACACGGCCGGCGCCCCCGAGGTCGACTCCGAGGCCGAGCAGGAGCTGCTCGACCGCTACGTCGACGCGTTCGAGCGCTACGACATGAACGCGCTCGTGGCGCTCCTGCACGAGGACGCGACGTTCTCCATGCCGCCGTACCCGCTGTGGCTCCGTGGGCCGGCTCAGGTCAAGGCGTGGCTGCTCGGCAAGGGCATCGGCTGCCGCGGGTCGCGCGTCATCAAGGTCGCCGCCAACGGCGGGCCGGCGTTCGCCACCTACCGCCCCGACGGCCCTGACGCGCACAGCCCTTTTGCGCTCGTCGTGATGCGCGTCGAGGACGGCCGCATCACGGATCTCTGCCACTTCCTCTACCCCGAGCTGTTCCCGGCCTTCGGCCTGCCTGAGCGACTCGACTAGGGAAGCGACTGGTCAGCCGCCGGATTCGATGGACCCGCGACGCCCGTAGCGTCGCCGGGTATGAATCCGACCTCCGCCTTCGACGCCGTCCTGTTCGACCTCGACGGCGTCCTGACCTCGACGGCCGCGCTTCATGCGACGGCCTGGAAACGCACCTTCGACCCGTTGCTCGCCCTCTGGGGCCAGGAGCCGTTCGACTCCGAGCGCGACTACCTCGACCACGTCGACGGCAAGCCGCGCGCCGACGGCGTACGCGACTTCCTCGCCTCGCGCGGCGTCACCCTCGACGATCCGTCGGTCCAGGCGATCGCCGGGCGCAAGCAGACGCACTTCGAGCGGGCGCTCGACGACTGCGGCGTCGAGGCGTTCCCCGGCTCGATCCGGTGGGTGCGTCATCTGCGCGCGCTCGGCCTCTGGACGGCGGTGGTGTCCTCGAGCGCGAACACCGACCGCGTGCTGCGCGCCGCCGAGATCACCGCGCTGTTCGACCTCACGATCGACGCCCATGACGTGCGGGAGCTCGGGCTCCAGGGCAAGCCCGCCCCCGACGGGTTCCTGGAGGCCGCCCGGCGGCTCGACGTCGAGCCGCGCCGCGCCGTGGTCGTCGAGGACGCGCTGGTGGGCGTGGCCGCCGGCCGCGCCGGCGCCTTCGGCCTGGTGATCGGCGTCACCCGCGGCGCCAGCCCCCGCGAGCTGCGCGCGGCCGGCGCCGACGTCGTGGTCGCCGACCTCGAGGAGCTGGTCCCGTGAGCGCCCCGAGCGGATGGGAGATCGTCGTCCCCGACGCTCCCCTCCACCTGCCCGCCAACCCCGAGCGACCGCTCCCGCGCGCCGCCTGACACCACGGAGACACCCATGAACGGACACCACCGACCAAAGCCGGCCGCGTTCCTCCTCGTGCCGGTCGCCTTCGCGATCATCCTCGCGCTGTTCGCATGGCCCAACGCCGAGGCGGGCCCGCGCGACCTCCCGATCGGCGTCGCGGGCCAGCCCGCCCAGACGCGACCGATCGAGCAGGGCCTCGCGTCCCGCGGCGAGGCGTTCGACATCCACCGCTACGCGGACGAGGCCGCCGCCCGCGAGGCGATCGAGGACCGGGACATCTACGGCGCCTTCGTCGCCACCCCGGACGGCGCGAAGGTCCTCACCGCGACGGCGGCGAGCGCGCCGGTGGCCACGCTCCTCACGCACGCCGCCGACGAGACCGGCGCCGAGGTCGAGGACGTCACGGCCGCCTCCGCGCGCGCCGGCGCCCTGCCGTCCTCCGTGCTCCCGCTGCTGATCGGCGGGATCCTCGTCGGCGTGGCCAGCATCCTGTTCGCGGCCTCGCCGCTCCAGCGCGCCGGCCTCGTGCTCGGCGGCTCGCTGCTCATGGGCCTCACCGCCACGCTGCTCATCCAGGGGTGGTTCGACATCCTGGGCGGCGACTGGGGCGCCAACACCGCCGCGTTCAGCCTCATGGTGACCGCCATCGCGGCCGTGGTGGCCGGGCTCGAAGCGGTGATCGGCAAGGCGGGCATCGCGCTCGGCGCGCTGACGATGGTGTTCGTCGGCAACCCGTTCTCGGGCGCCGCCGCCGGGCCGCACATGCTGCCCGAGCCCGCCGGGCTGATCGGCCAGCTGATGCCGCCCGGCGCGGGCGCCAACCTGGCGCGCAGCACCGGGTACTTCGACGGCGCCGCCGCGGGCGGCCACGTCGCGGTGCTCGCCGCCTGGGCGCTCCTCGGGTTCGCCCTGCTCGCCGTAGCGGCGCTGCGCCAGCGGCGCTTGGCTCCGGCGGCGTGACCTTCACGCAGGGATGCGGCCACCGCCGATCACCGGGCCGCATCCCTGCCGTCACGCCTTCCGCGAAGGAGTTCGTCGGCCGCTTTACGCTGACGCACTGAGCGGCCGGTAGGCCAGGTACACCACGCCGTTGTCGTACGACCGGCAGGCCTCGAGCGAGAACGTGCCCGGGGCGGCGTCCTCCGGGAAGAGCCTCGGCCCGGACCCGCGGGTCACCGGATAGACGAAGAGGTGCAGCCCCTCGACCAGGCCGTCCGCGAGCATGGCGCGGACGAGCGTGCCGCTGCCGCTGACGTAGATGTCGCCGTCGACCTCGTCCGCGAGGCGGCGGATCCGGTCGGGGTCGTATGCGCCGATGACCTCCGAGTTCCTCCACGTCGGATCGGTGAGCGTCCCGGAGACGACGTACTTGCTCGTGTCGTTGAAGAACGGGGCGCCGGGATCCTCCTCCACGGTCCGCGTGGACCACGCCGGCTCGAACATCTCGAACGTCGTCCGGCCGAGCAGGATGCCGCGCGAGCGGGCGGTGACCGCGCCGATCGCCTCTCCCATCTGCGGGTCGAAGCCGTAGTCGGCCGTCCACGTCGGCGCGTCGATGACGCCGTCGAGGCTCATGAACTCGTGTACGTGTATCGCCATGTGCAGTACCCTATACAACCGTTGGGTTTGAAAACCGTTCGGTTACCTCCCGTGTCCGCCACCGATCAGCTCAGCGCCACCTTCGCCGCCCTCGCCGACCCGACGCGGCGGGCGATCCTCGAGCGCCTGGCGCACGGCGAGGCGACCGTCGGCGAGCTGGCCGCACCGTTTCCGATCACCGGCCAGGCGGTGTCCAAGCACCTGCGGGTGCTCGAGCGCGCCGGCCTGATCGAGCGCGGCCGCAGCGCCCAGCTGCGGCCGTCGCGGCTACGCGGCGTGCCGCTGAAGGACGTCGCCGACTGGGTGGAGGGGTACCGCGCGTTCTGGGAGACCGGCTTCGACCGCCTCGACGAGCGCGTGCGGGATGGCTGAGCCGATCCGCGCCATCACGATCACGCGCGTGTTCGACGCGCCGCGCGAGCGGGTCTGGCAGGAGTGGACGGAGCCGGCGCGGTTCGCCGACTGGTTCGGCGGGCCGGCCTCCGAGGTGCCGCTCTCGAGCGTCGTGATGGACGTGCGCACCGGCGGCGCGTGGCGGTTGACGATGTTCGCGGGCCCCGGCCGGCGCGAGATCCGCTGGTCGGGCGAGTACCGGGAGGTGGCGGCCCCCGAGCGACTCGTCTTCACGCTCACCGACCAGCCCGACGAGGACGAGGTCCACGTCGTCACCGTGGTGCTGGCCGACCTCGGCGACGGCCGCACCGAGATGCGCTTCGAGCAGCGCGGGCGGATGCCGCCCGAGCAGGTAGAGGCTGCGGGCTCCGGGTGGGGCGGCTTCTTCGACCGGATCGCCGAGCGGCTGGCCGGCTGAAGCGGTTGCGGTCGGCGGCAGGCCTGGGTTAGTCTCGCTTCACTGGAAGGAGGCGGGACGCGCGTGGCACCCCCGCAAGTGAGCATCGAACTGTGCGGCCAGCTCGCGGTCACCGTCGAGGGACATCGGTGCGAGGGAGCGCTGCCCGGCCGCCAGGGCCGTCTCGCGGTCGCCTTCCTCGCGCTCAGCTCCCACGCCGTCACGCGCGAGCGCCTGATCGCGGCGCTGTGGGGCGAGGACGCGCCGGCAAGCCAGTCGCAGGCGCTCAACGTCGTGCTCTCGAAGCTGCGGCGCGCGCTCGGCCCGGACGTGCTCCTCAACGCCGGCGAGCGCGCCGTGCAGATCACGCCCACCGCGGAGATCGACCTCGACGGCGCCCAACCGGCCCTCGATGCGGCGTTCGCGGCCCGCGACCGCGGGGACTGGCGGGCGGTGGTCGACGCCGCCGGCCGCGTCGAGGCGCTCGCCGACTCCGGGCTGCTGCCCGGCTACGAGGCGCCCTGGCTGGAGGACCCGCGCCGTCGGCTCGAGGAGCTCGGGCTCCAGGCGCGCGAGCTGCGCGGCGACGCGGGGCTGGCGCTGGGCGGGGCCGAGCTCGCAGCCGCCGAACGTGCGGCGCAGGAGCTGGTCGACCGCGCGCCGTTCCGGGAGAGCGGTCACCTGCTCCTCATGCGCGTGCGCGAGGCGCAGGGCAACCTGGCCGAGGCGCTGCGCGTGCACGAGCGGCTCCGGGGGCTGCTGCGCGACGAGCTCGGCGTCGCCCCCGGGCCGCAGGTCCAGGCGGAGTTCGAGCGCATGCTCAAGGCCGAGCGGGCGGCGCCCGCGCCCGCGGCGCCGCCCGCCGCGCCGGCGCCGGCGCACGACCACGACGGCCAGGGCTTCTTCGCCACCCGCAGCGGCGCGGCCTTCGTCGGCCGCCGCGGCGAGCTCGAGCGGCTGCGCCAGCACTTCGAGCTCGCCGTCCAGGGCGGCGGGCGGCTCGTGCTGCTCGAGGGCGAGCCGGGGATCGGCAAGACCCGCCTCGCGCTCCAGTTCATGGAGACCTGTGAGGCGGACGGCGCGCTCGCCCTCTACGGGCGCTGCGACGCCGAGACGCTCGTCCCCTACCAGCCGTTCGTCGAGGCGCTGCGCCGCTACGTGGCCCGGGCGCCGGAGGCGGTGCGGACCTGGAGCCCCGAGCTCGCCCGCGTGGTGCCCGAGGTGGCGGCCGGGGGCGAGCTGCCGCCGGCGACCGCCGAGGGCGAGGACCGCTACCGGCTGTTCGACGCGGTCGCCGAGGTGCTGCGCGAGATCGCCGCCGCCCAGCCCGTCGTGCTCGTGCTCGACGACCTGCACTGGGCCGACACGCCGACGCTGCTGATGCTCCGCCAGATGGTCCGCTCGGCCGACGAGTCGCCGCTGCTCGTCGTCGCGAGCTTCCGCGACACCGAGCGGCCGACCGCCCTGGTCGACATGCTCGTGCAGCTGCGCCGCGAGTCGTTCTTCGAGCGGATCGAGCTTCGCGGCCTCGACGAGGCCGACGCCGAGCGGCTGATCGGCGAGTTCGGGCCGGGCGGGATGCCGGCCCACGTCAACCGCGCCCTGTGGGAGGAGACGAAGGGCAACCCGTTCTTCCTCGAGGAGATGGTGCGCCACCTCGGCGCGCGCGCGCCGGCCCCCGAGGGCAACGGGGCGCCGTGGCCGCTCGAGCTGCCCGAAGGCATCCGCGAGGTGATCGGGCGGCGGCTGGCCACGCTCTCCGAGCGCACGAGCCAGGTGCTCACCACGGCCGCGGTGATGGGGCGCGAGTTCCGGGTCGAGGTGCTCGAGGCCCTGGGCCCGCACGACGAGGACGAGCTCGACGACGTCGTCGACGAGGGCGTCGCCGCCCACGTGATCGCGGAGGTCCCCGGCGTCTACGGCCGGTGCAGCTTCACGCACAGCCTGATCCGCCAGACGCTCTACGACGGCCTCACCGCCACGCGCCGCGCGCGCCTGCACCTGCGCGTCGGCGAGGCGCTCGAGCAGCTCGCGGGCTCGGCGGCCGAGCCGCCGCTGGCCGAGCTCGCGCACCACTTCTCGCTCGCGCCGCCCGCCCGCGGCGCCCCGCGCGCGGTCGAGTACGCCGAGCGGGCGGCCCGGCGCGCCGCCGAGGTGCTCGCCTACGAGGAGGCGGCCAGGCTCTACGAGGTCGCGCTCGAATCGCTCGCGGCCGCCGGGCTCGACGGCGAGCGCCGCTGCGCCCTCCTGCTGGCGTGCGGGGACGCGCAGACCAAGTCGGGCGCCGCCGCCGACGCCCGGGCGACGTTCCGGCAGGCGGCCGACGCGGCGCGCGGGCTCGGCTCCGCGCGGCTGCTCGCGCTCGCGGCGCTCGGCTACGGCTCCGCCGGCCAGATGGCCGGAGGCGTCCACGAGGAGGCCGGCGTCCGGCTGCTGGAGGAGGCGCTGGAGGCGGTCGGCGACGCCGACGACTTGCTGCGGGCGAGGCTGCTCGCCCGGCTGGCGATCGAGCTCAGCTTCTCCGGCGAGCGGGAGCGGCGGGCGCAGCTGAGCGGCGAGGCGGTCGAGATCGCGCGCCGGGTCGGCGACACGAGCGGCCTCGGCTTCGCGCTCGTGGCCCGCCACTGGTCGCTGTGGGGCCCGCAGAACGTCGAGGAGCGGCTCCAGGCCGCCAACGACCTGCTGGGCCTGGGGCAGGAGTCCGGCGACGAGCGGCTCACCATGCAGGGCCACCGCTGGCGGATGATCGACCTCCTCGAGCTCGGCGAGATCGACGCCGTCGACGTCGAGATCGACGCCTACGCGCGGATCGCCGCCGGGCGGCGGCGCGTGGCCGACGCCCTCTACATCCACATCTACCGCGCCATGCGCTGCCTGCTGGCCGGCGACTTCGACCGCGCCGACGAGGAGAGCCGCGAGGCGCTCCGCCTCGGCGAGCGGGTGCAGGACCCGAACGCCGGCAGCGCGACGCTGCTCCAGGCGTTCGTGCTGCGGCGCGAGCGCGGCGGGCTCGAGCGGATCGAGGGCGCGATCCGCCACTACGCCGAGAGCTACGCCACGATCCCCGGCTGGTACTGCGTGCTGTCGCTCCTCCAGGCCGAGAGCGGGCGCGCCGCCGAGGCGCGCGAGACGGTCGACGGCTTCGCCCGCGACGGGTTCCGCGGGCTGCCGCTCGACGGGATCTGGCTCGGCGCGATCGCGCACCTGGCCGAGACGACCGCCGTGCTCGGCGACACCACGCACGCCGAAGCGCTCTACGGCCTGCTCGAGCCGTACGCCGACCGCAACGTCGCCATCGGCTGGGCGTCGACCGCCTACGGGTCGGCCTCGCGCCACCTCGGGCTCCTGGCCGGCGTCCTCGGCCGGCGTGAGCAGGCCGTCGCCCACTTCGAGGACGCGCTGGCCATGAACGAGCGCATGCGGGCGCGGCCGTGGGTGGCGCGCACCCAGGTCGAGCTGGCGCGCGTCCTGCCGCGCGACGACGAGCGCGCGCGCGAGCTGCTCGCGGCCGGCGCGGCGGAGGCGGAGCGCCTCGGGATGCCGCGTCTGGCCGAGCTCGCCGAGCGCCTGCGGGCCGGCGAGGCCGTCTCAGGCTGAGCCGAGGCGGTCGAGCACGCCTCGCAGGCGGGCCCGCACGGCCTCACGGTCCTCGGCGCTGACCAGGTGCTCGGCGTGGAAGCCGATCGCGCAGCCGGTCGGCGTCTCGCGCAGCGCGAACTGGAGCGTCGCCTCCTGCTCGCGATCCGGCGGGCGCCAGGTCAGCCGCACGCGGTCGCGCGGCCGCACGCTGCGGATCTCGCCGGCCGTCCCGTCCGCCGTCTCGTACCTGCCGCCCGTCTCGAGCGGGAGCGGCACGCCCTCGCCGAGCCAGATCGCCACGCCGGCCGGCGAGAGCATCAGGTCCCACGCCGCCTGGAGGGACATCGGGAAGGTCCGCGAGGCGCCGACCTCCCAGCCGACGTCCTGGGTCAGGCCAACCGGTCGTTCGCTCATCGCTCCAGTGGCCCACGCCGCCGGTCAGGCAGCTCGGGGCGCGAGATGGGTGGGTTCGAGCGCGCGGGCACGGCGCAGCACCTCGTGCACCGGCAGCGTGTCGCCCCAGTTGGCGTCCACGTGAGCGGGGACGTCCTCCTCGCGGGCGAGGCGGTAAGCGTCGGCGAGGAGCCGGCGGGCATCCTCGTGCTCGCCCCGCTCGAGGTACAGCTCGCCGAGCAGCAGCGAGCCGGCGATCGCGGTCTGCGGGCAGCTCGCGGCCGTGCGCAGGTGCCGCACGGCCTCGTCGTCCTCGCCCAGCTCGGCCATCGCGCGGCCGGCCCACAGCCGCGACCACGCCCAGCCGTCGCCGCCGCCGGCGCCGAACAGCGCGGCGGCCTGCGTGAAGCACTCGGCGGCGCAGCGGAGCGCGTCATCGCGGGCGGTCGGGTGGCGGAGCTCCTGGGCCACCCTCCAGTGGCAGGAGCCGACCCTCCAGTGCAGCTGCGGGTCGTTCGGCGTGAGCCACAGCGTGTGCCCCCAGGCCTCGAGCGCCTCCTCGTACTGCCGCAGGGCGAAGTGCGCCTTGCCCACCTCGCGGCGCGCGGAGGCGCTGAGCGGGTCCTGGAGCTGCCCGAGGGTGGCCTGGGCGAGCGCCTCGCCGGGGCGGCGGTCGTTGCGCAGCGCCCGCGCGTGCTTGGCGTGCAGCGAGTGCTGGACGATGCCCTGCGGGCGGTGGTGCCGGAGGAGCACGATCAGCTCGCCGTACTCGCGGGCCGCCGCCGCCCAGTCGCCGCCGCGCCCGAGCGTGCGCGCGAGCGCGATCTGGACCTGCTCGCGCTCCCACTCGCGCCCGGCGCCGAAGTGGGCCTTGAGGGCGGCGAGGGCGCCCAGGTCGCCGCGCTCGGTGGCGCGCTGGATCGCCGTCCGCAGCGTCCCGAGCTCCTCGACGCGCGCGCGCCCCGGCGCGTCGTCGAGCAGCCGGTAGGCCTCGCGCAGCGTCTCGAGCGTGCCGTCGCGCAGCTCCTCCGCGGCGACGGGCACGTGCCGCTCGAGCGTGCGGCGGTAGATCGGCGCGAGCGCGTGCAGCGCGGACTCGGCGCGCAGCCTCGCCTTGGCTCGCACCGTCTCGCGCAGCGTCTCGTCGCGCACCGTCTCGGCCGAGGCCGCGTAGCCGGCCGCGACCGCGGCCCAGTACACGGGGTTCTCGGGCTCGAGCGTGAGCGCCGCCTGGTAGCACTCGCGCGCGGCGACCGGCCGGCCGAGGCCGTCGAGCATCCGGCCGCGCGCGTGGTGGATCGCCGCCCGCGTGGCCGTCGGCGCCAGCCCGGCCGCGCGGCGGTAGAGGCGGTCGGCGCGGGCCAGCCGGACGCGGGGCGAGCCGGGCAGCTCCTCCTGCACCCGGGCGAGGTTGTGGAGCGCGGCGGCCAGGTTGGCGTTCGCCTCGGGCAGCGTGCTCGCCAGGGTGGGCGCGACGCACTCGGCGAACGCCGCCGACCGCACGCGGCGCCAGGAGAGGACCACGGCGCGGCGGTGGCTGCTCTCGGCCTCGGCGATCCGCTGCGCGCGTCGCAGCGCCATGCCCTTGAGGTCGTGCGCCTGCGCGTGACGGGGGTCGAGCGCGAGCACGCGGTCGCAACGGCAGACCACGCAGTCGAGGAGATCGGCCTCGGTCTCGCCGGTGGTCGCCGCGGCGCGCGCGAACTCGTGGACGGCGAGTGCGTAGACGGCCTCTGCGTTGTCACGGTTGAGCGTCACCGCGCGGTCGAAGGCGGCGACCGCGGCGTTGATCCGGGCTGCGTGGGCGGCCTCGGGCTCGTGTCCCTTGCCGACGTACTCGGACGCTTGAGCGGCCTGCTGCTCGGTCTCGGCGAGCTTGCTCCAGACGACGCCGAGGTTGTAGTACGCGAGGTCGAAGCGCTCGTCCTCGGCGATCGCCTCCAGGAGCTTGCCCTCGGCGCGGCGCAGGTTCCGCGCGCGGTCGCGCGGCGTGCTGTGGCTCGCCCAGTACAGCTCGAGCGCGCTGGTGAACGACCGCATCGCGGTGGTGCGCACGGCGCTGCGCAGCGTGAGGTCGTTGAACATGCGAGCGGCCAGCTCGGGCACGGCCTCCGCGGCCTCGGTGCGCGTCTCGATCTGCCACTGGCGCCCGCCGCCGGGCCCGACGACCTGCGCGGTCACCGTCCCGTCGGGGTGCACGCTGCCCATGATCCTCGGGCCGCGCGCGAAGCGGCCCACGAGCCCGAGCAGGAAGCCGACCGGGAGGTTGATCCCGCCGACCTGGATCCGCGTCTCGGACGCCACCGCGTCGTTGAGCGCGCCGGTGACGTCGTCGGCGCGCACCGAGAGGAACGAGCCCGGCTCCGTGCCGGCCGCGCCGCGCCGGCGGACGCCGAGCGACAGCGGCGTCGAAAGCTGCTCGTGGACGCGGCCGTAGAGCTCGTGGAGGCGGCCCAGCTCGGCGACGAGCAGCGTCGAGAGGCCCTTGACGGCCTGGGGCTGGGCGTTCGTGCCGTCCCGGAAGTCGACGAAGTCCTCGATCACGACGCGGTTGCGCGCGCTCGCGAGCCAGCGCCAGGCGAGCACGGCGCCGGTCGCCGCCACCACGTTGGCGGCGGTCAGCAGCCGCTGATCGACGACGCCGAGCCGGTCGACGGCATAGAGCACCGCGCCGGCGGTCAGCACCCAGCGGACCACCGGGCCCCAGCCCCGCGCGGTGAGGCGGTGCGCGGTGCCCGCGGCGCGGTGCACGAGCAGCCCGAAGCGCCGCTCGGCGTGGACGAGCGCCTCGAGGATGCCGACGATCAAGGTCCGTGCTGAGGTCATGGGGCGAGCCTCTCCCCAAGTGGTTGCAGGCGTCTTGCGGCCCGCTTGCCGACCCCTTGCCGCCGGCATTCGCTACATATCAGGGGTGAACGCTGGCTCTCCCGACATCGCCGCGGCCGCCGCGGCCCTCCGCTCTCGCCTGCCCGAACCGCTCGCGCCGCTCGCGGACCTGGCCTACAACTACCGCTGGTCCTGGACGCCCGGCGGCCCTGAGCTGCTCTCCTCGATCGACCCCCGTCGCTGGGAGCTGTGCCTCGGCAACCCGGTGCGCCTGCTGACCGAGGTGCCCCCGGCACGGCTCGCCGAGCTGGCTGGTGACGCCGGCTTCCTCGAGCGCATGCACGCGCTCGCCGACACCGTCTCGGAGCGGCTGTCGGAGCCGCTCGTCGACGGCCCGGTGACCGAGGACAACCCGGCCGCCTTCTTCTGTGCCGAGTTCGCGATCCACAAGTCGCTGCCCGTCTACTCGGGCGGGCTCGGCGTGCTGGCCGGCGACATCCTCAAGGAGGCCTCCGACATGGGGCTTCCGATGGTGGCGGTCGGCCTCATGTACCGCCACGGCTACTTCCGCCAGCGCATCGACGCGTTGGGCTGGCAGCACGAGTACTGGGTCGAGACCGACCCCGACCGGGTCCCGGCCGCGCTCGTGCGCGGCGAGGACGGCGAGCCGCTGACCGTCAGCGTCCCGATCGGCGAGCGCACCGTCGTCGCTCAGGTGTGGCGGGTGGACGTCGGCCGCGTGCCGCTCCTGCTGCTCGACGCCGACCGCCCGGAGAACGACCTCACCGACCGCTGGATCACCTCGCGGCTGTACGTCGGCGACGCCGGCGTGCGCCTGAGCCAGTACTCGCTGCTCGGCATCGGGGGCGTGCGCGCCCTGCATGCGCTCGGCGTCGAGCCCGGCGTCGTGCACCTCAACGAGGGCCACGCGGCGATGGCGTGCCTCGAGCTGGCGCGCGCTGAGCGCGAGCAAACAGGTGGCTCGGTCGAGGACGCGTTCGAGGCGATCCGCCAGCGGACGGTGTTCACCACGCACACGCCGGTCCCGGCCGGCAACGACACGTACCCCGCGGCGCAGATGACCGAGACGCTCGGCGGCATCGCGGCCGAGATGGGCATCGAGCCCGACACGCTGGTCCGGCGCGGCCGCACCCATCCGGACGAGGCGGCCGAGCCGTTCGGGGTCACGCAGTTCGCGCTGCGCTCGAGCCGGATCGCCAACGGCGTGAGCGCCCGCCACGGCGAGGTCGCGCGCGAGATGTGGCACGACCTGTGGCCGGACCGTCCCGTCGAGGACGTCCCCATCACCCACGTCACCAACGGCGCCCACAACCCGACCTGGATCGGCGGCCCGATGCGCGAGCTGCTCGACCGCTACCTCGGCGAGGGCTGGACCGACCGGGCGGTCGACCCCGCCACCTGGGAGCCGGTCGACTCGATCCCGGCGGCCGAGCTGTGGGCCGCGCGCGGTGCGCAGCGGGCGCAGCTCATCGACGTCGTGCGCGAGCGCAGCGTCACCGACCGCCTTGGCCGCGGCGACACGGCCGAGTACGTGCGCGCCGCCGTCAACGCGCTCGACCCCGACGTCCTCACCGTCGGCTTCGCGCGGCGGGTGGCCACGTACAAGCGGCTCGACCTGCTGCTGCGCGACGTCGACCGGGCGCTGGCCCTGCTCTCGGACGAGGAGCGCCCGGTGCAGCTGATCCTCGCCGGCAAGGCCCACCCCAAGGACGATCCGGGCAAGAAGCTCGTGCAGCGGCTGTTCGAGATGAAGAGCCACTGGGAGGTCGGCCGCCGCGTCGTCTACCTCGACGACTACGACCTCGCGCTCGGCGCCGCCATGGTGCGCGGCGCGGACATCTGGGTCAACGTGCCGCGCCCGCCGCTCGAGGCGAGCGGCACCAGCGGAATCAAGTCCGCGCAGAACGGCGGCCTCCAGCTCAGCGTCCTCGACGGCTGGTGGCCCGAGGCCTACGACGGGACGAACGGCTGGGCCATCTCGGGCGAGGTCGACCACGACCATGGCGCCCAGGACTGGCGCCACGCCGACGAGCTCTACCGGCTCCTGCACGAGGAGGCGGTGCCGACCTTCTACGACCGCGACGCCGACGGGCTGCCGCAGGCCTGGCTCGCGATGGTGCGCAGCGCGCTGCGGACCGTCGGCCCGAACTTCAGCGCCGGCCGCATGGTGCGCGACTATGCCGAGCGCATCTACCCGGCCGACGTGGGTGCGCGCGCGTAGCTTCTGGCTGAAGGCGATCGGCCACGCGCGCGGGCCGCTCGGCGAGCGCTGGCTCGACGAGCGGCCCGAGCTCCTGCACGTGACCGGCTTCCCGCGCCGGCCGCGGATGGCGCCCGGCGACCGGCTCGTGCTCTACGCCTCGGTGTGGCGGCGGGTGTTCGCGGCCTGCGAGGTGCTGGCCGAGCCCGAGCCGCGCGAGCACCCGCGGTGGCCGTGGATCGTGAGGATCGAGACGCTGCTGCTCGTGCCGGTGCTCGACGCCGCGCCACCCGTCGAGGCGATCGGCGTGGCGGCGCGCTCGATGAGCCAGCAGTCGCACATCCGGATCGACGCGGGCCACTACGCGCGCGCCGTCGAGGCCATGGCATCGGTGGCGCTACCCGTACCGCAAGCCTAGGGATTCCCCCGATGCGCCCGGGGCGGCGCGCGAGGAGGATTCCCCTCATGCTGACCGCAACCTCCTCCGTCACCGTGATCGCGGGCGCCGCCCTGAGCTTCGAGTCCGTCGGAGCGACCCGCGCGGCGGAGGCGCCGATGCGGCTGCGCGAGCGCCACGAGACGCTGCTGCGCGTGATCGCGGGCGTCGTCACGCTCGAGCTCGACGGCACCCAGACGGTGCTCGGCGTCGAGGGCGAGGCCCGCATCGCCCCCTCGACACCGCACCGCCTCTGGAACTCGGGCGTCGGCGAGGCGCGGGTCGTGCAGGAGTTCCGCCGGACTTCGTAGCGCGACCGTCTCCGCCGGCGAACGTCAACGGCGGCATTGAGGGGTGCACGGAGCGTGCATAACGTCGACCTCGGCACCCGCAAGCTCGTGACGTCGCCGAAATGCACCCCCGTCGCCCCCGGCTCCCTACCCCGCCGCCGTTGACGTTCGCCGATCCTGCGGAAGGCGCTACGCGGCCGAGGTGACCTTCCGCAGCCGGCGCGGGGCGCCTGGGTCGAGGCCCTTGGCCAGCGCCAGGGCGCGCGCGAAGCACTGGCCGGGGAGCACGGACAGCAGCGGTGAGAGGAGCGGCTCGGGCGCGGCCGGCGTGGCGAGCACGTGGGCGGCGCCGTCGAGTCGCGCGGCCGCGGGGCCGGTGGCGACGACGGGCGCGCCGGCGTCGCGGGCGCGCTGGACCGCCTCGGCGACCGCGGGCAGCGTCGCGTCGTCGGAGGCGACCGCCCACACCGGGAAGGTGGGGTCGAGCGCCGCCACCGGGCCGTGGGCGAGGCTGGTGGCGGTGAGCGCACGCGCGCCCACGTAGGCGACCTCGGTCAGCTTGAGGGCGACCTCCGCCGCGGTCGCGACCTCGATCCCCCGCGCCACCGCGTACATCCGGTCCGCCCCGGCGTACGCCTCGGCCACGGGCTCAACGGCCCGCTCGAGCTCCGGCAGCACCGCCTCGGCCAGGTCGGCCGCGGTCCGCAGGGCGCCGGCCATCTCGGCGCCGCGACCGGCGACGTGGGCCCCGAGCAGCGCCAGCACGGCGAGCGTGCAGGTGTACGTCTTGGTGGCGGCGATCGAGCGCTCCTCCCCCGCCCCGATCGGCAGCTCGTAGTCGGCGGCGCGGGCCAGCGCCGACGCGCCGGTGTTCGTGACCGCCACCGTCGTGGCGCCCGCGTCGCGCGCGGCCTGGAGCCAGGCGACGACGTCCGGCGTCGCCCCGGACTGCGAGAGCCCGAACGCCAGCTCGCCGGCGCGCGCGGCGAGGACGCCGTAGTAGAGCGCCAGCGACATCGAGTCGCGCACCGCGTTCCACCCGCACAGCAGCCGCAGGGCGTACGTCGCGTACGCCGCCGCGTGGTCGGAGGTCCCGTGCGCCACCAGCCGCACGATCGGCGGCGCCGCGTCCCGCAGCCTCGTCGCCAGCTCGCCGATGGCCTCCTGATCGGCGGCGAGGCGCCGCCAGACGGCGGGCTGCTCGCGGATCTCCTCGA
The DNA here is from genome assembly GCA_035717845.1 of Solirubrobacteraceae bacterium. Taxonomy (GTDB): domain Bacteria; phylum Actinomycetota; class Thermoleophilia; order Solirubrobacterales; family Solirubrobacteraceae; genus DASSUW01. Next base: position 10,192 of record DASTIC010000010.1, on the reverse strand, counting down.
GCAGCGTGCTCACGTGATCGCCGCGCCGGTGTCGGTGGCGAAGAAGCGCAGGGCGTCCGGAACGAGCCCGAACTCGACCGGGTCGCCGGGCTGGAGCGACGAGCGGCCCTCCTGGTGGACGGCGAGGCGCGACCCGGCGGCGTCGACCCCCACGAACGTCTCGCGGCCGAGCGCCTCGATGTACGCGACCGTGCCCGACACCGGGCCGGCGATCCCGTCAGCGCCCCACAGCCGCGCCGCCTCCGGGCGCACGCCGACGGTGACCTCGGGCGGTAGTTCGGGCGCTCGCGGCACGTGCACGTCGATCCCCTCCCCGCGGAGGCGGACGCCGCCGTCCTCGCGCGCGGCGGCGGCGTCGAAGAAGCTCATCGCAGGGCTCCCGATGAAACCGGCCACGAACCGGTTGGCCGGGCGCTCGTAGAGCTCCTCCGGCGTCCCGACCTGCTCGAGCACGCCGTCGTTCATGACCGCGATCCGGTCGCCCATCGTCATCGCCTCGACCTGGTCGTGGGTGACGTAGACCGTGGTGGTCCGGACCTCCTGCTGGAGCCGCTTGATCTCGCCCCGCGTCTGCGTGCGCAGCTTCGCGTCGAGGTTCGAGAGCGGCTCGTCCATCAGGAACACCTGCGGCTCGCGCACGAGCGCCCGTCCCAGCGCCACGCGCTGCGCCTGGCCGCCCGAGAGCTGGCCGGGCTTGCGCTCCAGGAGGTGCCCGATGTCGAGCAGCTCGGCCGCGCGCTGCACGCGCGTGCCGATCTCGGGCTTGGGCACCCGGCGGCGCCGCAGCCCGAACGCCAGGTTGTCGAACACGCTCATCTGCGGGTACAGCGCGTAGTCCTGGAACACCATCGCCACGTCCCGCTCGCGCGGCGCCACGCGGTTGACGACGCGGTCCCCGATCAGCACCTCGCCGCCGCTGATCGACTCGAGGCCGGCGAGCATCCGCAGAGCGGTCGTCTTGCCCGAGCCCGACGGCCCGACGATCACCATCAGCTCGCCGTCGGCCACGTCGAGCGACAGGCCGCGCACGGCCTCGACGCTCCCGAAGCGCTTGTCGACGTCGACGAAGCGGACGCCGGCCACTAGTGGTTCCTCCCGTGGGTCGCGGTCGATCCAAGGGTGTCGGGATCCGCGGGAGGGACCACTAGCCCTTGACCGCCCCCGAGAGCATGCCGCGGATGAAATGGCGCTGGAGGAACACGTACAGGAGCACGATCGGAGTGGCCACGATGACCGCCCCGGCGGCCAGCAGCGTGAGGTCGGTCTGGTTGCGGCCCTGGAAGAAGCTGAGCCCCAGCGGCGCCGTGCGCAGCCCCTCGTCGGTGACCATCACGAGCGCGAGCAGGAACTCGTTCCAGGTCCACATCGAGAGCAGCACGGTCATGGTCAGGATCGCGGGCCGGGCGAGCGGCAGCACCACGCGCCAGAGCGTGAACCAGCTCGAGGCGCCGTCGATCCGCGCGGCCTCCACGAGCGAGCGCGGCACCGTCCGGAAGTAGGCGCGCATCCAGAACGTCCCGAACGCGACCGAGGTGCCGATCTGGGGCAGGATCAGCGCCCAGTAGGTGTCGGTCAGCCCGAGGTCCCGGTAGTCGTAGTAGAGCGGGACCACGATCGCCTCGGTCGGGATCATCAGCCCGAGCAGAACGACGTAGAACAGCACCTGCGAGCCGCGGAAGCGCATCAGCCCGAACGCGTAGCCGGCGAGGATCGAGAGCACCGACGCGACCACGACCACGGCCACCGTGACGATCACGCTCGAGCGCAGGTACGGCCCGAAGTTGCCGTCGCGCCAGGCGTCGACGAAGTTGGAGGGGTGCAGCCCGTCGAACGACCCGAACGTCGCCAGCCCGTCGGGATCCTGGAGCGCCGTCAGCACGATGCCGACCACGGGCGCCAGCGCGAACAGCGAGAACGCGCCGAGCACCACGTAGGTCAGCGACAGCTCGCGCCGGCTCGTCACAGCGCGTAGCCCCGCTCGGCCGTGCGGTTGATCACGAACGAGAAGCTGAAGATGATCGCCGTCAGCGCGATCCCGATCGCCGCCGCCGAGCCGACCTCGCCGGTCTGGAACGCGCGGTCGTAGACCTGGAAGGCCGGCACCGACGTCGCGTCCCCCGGGCCGCCCTTGGTGGTGATGTAGATGAGGTCGAAGTTGCGCAGCGCGGCGATCGTCGTGAGCGTGAGCGCGACGGCGATCTCGCCGCGCAGGGCGGGCAGCGTGACCGCGAAGAACTCCCGCACCATGCCCGCGCCGTCGACGCGGGCGGCGTCGTAGAGGCTCTCCGGGATCTTCTGCACCCCCGCCACCAGCAGCACCATCGCGAGCCCGAACCACACCCACGTCCCGACCAGCCCGACCGCCGGCAGCGCGAGGTCGAAGTCCCCCAGCCACGACTGCGCGAGCGAGCCGAGGCCGACCGCCCGCAGCACCTCGTTGAGCGCGCCGCTCCCCGGGTCGTAGATCATCCGCCACATCACCGCCACCACGACGAGGGCGATCACCTGCGGCAGGAACAGGACCGTGCGGAAGAGCGCGAGCCCGCGCACCCGCGCCCGCGCGACGAGCCCGGCCAGCAGCAGGCCGATGGCGACCGGCAGCAGGGCGTAGAAGAAGAGCAGCACGAGCGCGTGGAGGAACGCCGCGCGGAGCGCCTCCTCCGACACCAGCTCGCCGTAGTTGTCCAGGCCCGCCCAGGTCCCCGGCGTGACGCCGTCCCACTCGTACAGGGAGAGCCAGACGCTGCGCCCGAGCGGGACCAGCACGAAGGCCGTGAAGGCCACCAGCGCCGGCAGCAGGTACAGGTAGCCGACCAGGCGTGGCTCGCCCGGTGGCCGCTCGGGCGCGGCGGCGCTCACCGTTGCTCGTCCGCGAACTTTCGGAACGCCTCCTCGACGCCGGACGTGAACTGCTGGGGATCGGACTTGCCGCCCAGCAGCTCCTGGATGGCGCCGCTGATGTCGTCGTAGAAGGTCGGCGTCGTGTAGTCCAGGTACGGGATCAGCCCGTCGGACTCGTTGAGCCGGCTCCACTCCGAGAACACCTCGGCGGGCAGGCCCTTCGGGATGGCCGACTCTTCGACCGGCATGGCCGGCAGGTTGTCGGTCTCGGCCAAGACCGTGGCGGCGTCGCTGTTGGTGAGGAAGTCGATGTACGCGGCGGCGACGTCCGGGTTCTCGGACTTCGAGGTGACCGCGAACGGCAGGCTCTCGCCGCCGAGCGCCACCGGGTCGGCGCCCTCCTCGGCGCCCGGCATGAGCATGAAGCCGACGTCCTCGCCCATCTGCTTGTTGAGGTCGGCGACCAGCCACGTGCCCGCGATCAGGTAGCGGCCCTGGCCCTTGGCGAAGCGCTGCCACGCCGGGTCGTAGCCGGTGCCGTTGAAGTCGGGCGTGAAGTAGCCGTCGTCGGCCCACTGCTGGAGCTTCTCGGCCGCCTGCTCGAACTCCGGGGCGTCGAACGTCGCGCCCTCGCGGGCGAAGACGAAGTCGCGCACCTGCTCCTTGCTCGCCGTCTGACCGAGCACGGTCTCGTACTCGTGGATGCCCGGCCAAGCGTCGAGGTTGCCGAACTGGATCGGGATGTCGCCCTCGTCCTTGGCCTCCTTCAGCGACGCCTCGAACGCCTCCAGCGTGGCCGGCGGCTCGGACACCTTCGACTTGTTGTAGAAGACGCCGACGATCTCGCCCATCTGCGACAGCCCGTAGAGGTTGCCGTCGCCGAACGTGTTGCCGTCCGAGGAGAAGCGGTTGAGGTCGAGCAGCAGATCGGAGTAGCGGTCGCCCCAGCCGAACGCCTCGGCGTAGGGATCCAGCGGCTTGAGCAGCCCGCCCTTGACCAGCGTGCCCATCACCGGGCGGCCCTGGTTGGCCTGCACGACGTCCGGCGCCTTGGGGCCGGAGACGGCGAGCTTGAGCGTCTTGTTGAGGTCCTCGAACGAGCGCGCCACGCGCTTGATCGTCACGTTCGGGTACTGCTCCTGGAACGCCTGGTTGAGGCGCTTGATCTGCGCCGCCTGGCCGCCGCGGACCTCCTGGTCCCAGACGGTCAGCGTGACGTCGCCGGCCGCGGCGACGTCCGGCTTCTCGACGCTGCGGTCGGCCTGCTCGTCCTGCTGCGCACCGTTGTCGTCGCCGCCCGGCGACCCGCAGCCGACGAGCGCGGCGAGCATCAGCCCCACTGCTGCCCCGCGGATGTGCACCCTCATCTCGCTTCCTCCTTCATCGATACGAATGATGACGCGGCCGGCATCCGCAGCCCGTGCATGGCGCCGGCGTCGGCGAGCATGGCCCGCGACGCGGCGCTGGCGAGCGCGGTCGGCACGCGGACCGAGAGCGCGGCATAGAGCGTGGCCCAGCGCAGCCGCTCCTCCAGCGGCGCTCCGAGCCGGTCCGCCCACAGGTACGCCGCGGTGAAGAGGTCGCCCGCCCCCGTCGTGTCGACCGCCTCGACCTCGATCGCGGGGGCGTGCGCGAAGTCCCCCGCCGCCGTCGCCGCGAGCGCGCCCCGGGGGCCGAGCGTGACCACGGCGCACGGCGCTCGCAGCGCGAGCGCCTGCGCCGCGCGCTCGGCGTCCGCCTCGCCGGTGATCAGCAGCGCCTCGCGCTCGTTGACGATCAGCGCGCGGACCCCGGAGAGGTCGAACGGCGTCTCGGCGTCGGCGCGCGCCTCGGCGTCGCCCGCCGTCGCGTAGACGGTCGCGCCGGGCGGGACGAGCTCGACGCGCGGCAGCGAGATGACGACGGCGTGCGGCTCGACGGCGGCGAGCTCGGCGGCCGTCACCTGCTCGCCGGGGTCGAAGGTGGCCATCGCCCGCTCCCCGTCGGCGGGCAGGACGGCGGTGACCGCGGTGCGAGCCACGCGGCGGCCCGCCCAGAGGACGTTCTCGGTGGCCAGTTCGGCGCGCAGGAAGTCGCCGTCCGGGTCGGCTCCGATCGGCGACACGACCGCGGCCGTGAGGCCGAGCCGGCGGGCGCCCACGGCCGTGATGGCGCTCCCGCCGGCCGACCGCAGGAGGTCCTGCGAGCGGCGCTCCTCCCCTGGCCCCGGATGGCCGTCGAGCCCGGCGAAGGTGAGGTCGACGAACGCGAGCTCGCCGCAGGCGACGTCGACGCTCATGCCGGGAACGCCTCGGCGAGCTCGGGCAGGCGGCGGCGATAGCCGTCGAGGATCTCGCGCGCGACCGACACCGAGGGCACGAGAGGGTGCAGCGCGAGCGCCTTGACGGCCAGCGCGGTCGACCCCGTGAGCGCGGCGTCGATCGTGGTCCGCTCGACCTCCTTCATCAGCTCGATCAGCGCCCGCGCGTGGGCGGGCACCTCGCCGGCGGCGAGCGGCACCGGGCCGGCGCGCCCGACCACCGAGGGGACCTCGACGACCGCGCGCTGGTCGAGGAACGGCAGGCTCGTCCGGTTCGCCGTGTTGAGGATCAGGACCGCCCGCGTGTTGAGCGCGATCGCCTCCAGCGCGGCCATCGCCTCGCTCTCGTACCCGCCGCCGGACTCCGGCTCGGCGTGGTCGCCGGCGGCGCTGCGCGCCTCCGCCATGTACGTCCGCTCGCGGTCGTGCCGCGTGGCGCGCCAGGTCGCCACCGCCTCGGCGCGGTCCTGGCCGTTGGCGGCGTAGAAGGCGCGCTGCTGCTCGAGCAGGAACGCGCCGCGCGACGCGGGGCTCTCGCGGATCGCCTCCACGGTGTCCGCGCCGTAGTAGAAGTAGTAGAGGTACTCGTTCGGGATCATCCCGAGCGAGCGCAGCCAGTCGCCGCCGAACAGCCGGCCCTCCTCCAGCTCGGCGAGCCGGTCGTCGGCCTCGAGCAGGCCCGGCAGCAGGTCCTCGCCGTTGTCGCGCACGCCCTTGAGCCAGCCCAGGTGGTTGAGGCCGAAGTAGTCGAACCACAGCTCGCGCGGGTCGCGGCCGAGCGCGCGCGCGACCCGCCGGCAGAGGCCCGACGGCGAGTCGCAGATGCCGACCGCGCGGTCGCCGAGCACCTGCTGGACCGCCTCGGTGACCATCCCGGCGGGGTTCGTGAAGTTGATCAGCCAGGCCCGCGGGGCGCGCTCGGCCATCGTCTCGGCGAGCCGCACCATGGCCGGGATCGTGCGCAGCGCGAAGCAGATGCCGCCCGGGCCGGTGGTCTCCTGCCCGAGGACGCCGAGCGCGAGCGGGACGCTCTCGTCGACGACCCGCCCCTCGAGCTGGCCGACGCGGATCGCGCTGAACACGAAGTCGGCGCCCTCCACCGCCTCGGCCAGCTCGGTCGTCGACCGGAACGGCAGCCGCGTGCCGTGCTCGTCCGCCAGCCCGTCGAGCACCGAGGCGATGCGGGCCAGCCGCCCGGCGTCGATGTCGTGCAGCACGACCTCGTCGAGCCGCAGCGCGTCCGCCTTCTCCAGCAGCGCGCCGTAGACCAGCGGGACCCGGAACCCGCCGCCGCCCACGATCGTGAGCTTCATGCGACCGAGACCTCGATGCCGGACGCCTCCACGGCGGCCTGGCACGCCTCCGGTAGCGGCGCGTCGGTGACGATGTGGTCGAGCGAGCCGGCGCCGGTCACCCACACCATCCCGCTCATCGAGAACTTCTCGACGTCGGCGAGCAGCGCGACGGTTTCCGCGCCCAGGATCATCGCCCGCTTGATCGGCACCTCGACCATAGTGGTGTCCCAGACGCCGAGCTCGGCGTCGACCGCGCTCGTGCCGAGGAACAGGATGTCGGCCTTCAGCCGGCGCAGCGAGTCCTCGGCGATCACGCCCACGAGCGAACGGTAGTTGCGGCGCACGATCCCGCCGGGCAGCAGCAGCTCGATCGCCGGGTCGCCCACGAGCTCCTCGTACACGGCGAGGCTGCTGGTGATGACCGTGATGTCACGCCCGTGCAGGTGCCGCGCCGCCTGGAGCGTCGTGGTCCCGATGTCGATCATCACCGTCTGCCCGTCCTCGACGAGCGCGGCCGCCGCCGCCCCGATCCGGTCCTTCGCCTCGAACCGCTCGACCGCGATCTCCTCGAACGGCGGCTCGCTGCTGGCCCGCACCGCGCCGCCCCGCACGCGCTCGATCTTGCCGTCGCGGGCGAGCTTGCGCAGGTCCCGCCGCACCGTCATCTCCGAGACGCCGAAGCTCTCGGCGAGCTCGGAGACGTGCATCGCGCCGGTGCCGACCGCGGCGAGGATCTCCTTCCTGCGCTGGGCCGGGATCGTGTGCCGTGGGCTGGGTGCGGCCATCAGCCTCCCGAGCGCCGCCGCGCGAGCGAGATGTCGAAGGCCTGGACCTCGCCCGCGGGCGTCTCGAAGGAGATCAGGGCCGACCCGTCCCGCTCGAGCGCGGCGCGTGCGGCCGAGTCGAGCGGGATCCGGATGGTCTGGTGCCGCCGAGTGACGTCGACCACGACATCGCGGATGACCCGTCCGCTCATGTCGGTGCCCCACGGCGGGGTCCCGCCGTCGGTGATCGCACATGCCGACAGACCGTAGTCCGGCGGCGGGTTGGTGGCCGGCGAGCAGCTGGTCGTCCAGACCGGGATGTACCCCTTCTCTCCTGACCAGAGGAAGACGTGCGCGCGGCCGCGGCCGGTCGCGTGCAGCTCGATCTCGGCGTACCAGCGCTCGAGATCGACGTCCTTGACGGTGATGCGGTTGCTGGGCGGCGCCGGCACGCGGCCGGCGATCGGCACGCCGTCGCGCGCCGACTGGTGGATCGTCTGCGGCGAGTCGACGCCGTTGAGCGGGCTCTCGACGCTCGGCTCGGCGGGCGTCGTCGGCCGGTCGGCGGGCGGCGTGTAGTCCGCGAGCCGCGCGTGCCCCCACAGGTACGGGTTCGACTGCACGCTGCCGAACGCCGACCACGAGAGGCGCGACGAGTTGTCGATGTGGCGCAGCGTCGTCGTGCCCGCGGCCGACGTGTCGTCGTTGTCGTACGGGGTGATGTTCAGGCCCATCAGGTTCGGGTCGACCGCGGACGGCAGGACCGCCAGCGGGATCTTGACCTCGAGCGCGTAGCGGCCGCCGGCGTAGCTGTGGTCGGTGGTCGTCTCGTTCGTCCCCACCCACGTGGCCGACGAGGCGACCTGGACGCCGGCGGCATTCGGGGCGCCGGGGACGGTGGCCGCCAGCGGCCCCGTCGAGTAGCCCTGGTGGTTGTCGGCGTCACGCGACCAGCACGGGCCGTTGGCGCCGTTGCCGTTGAAGTTCGACGGGTCGTCGGTGAACGGGAAGACGCCGAGCTTGAACGTCGTCGCCGTCTCCAGCAGGTTCTCCATCGAGTTCCCGCGCGGGTCGATCAGGATCTCGACCGAGTCGGCCAGCCAGTGGGCGACGCACTCGGCCGGCTTGACGGCGTAGCTCTGGAACTCGTCGCGCACGTTGATGAAGAGATACAGGGCGTCGTCGTGCTGCACGACCCTGGCGTACGTGCTGGTGGCCGGGTCGCCGACGGTGCCGGCCGTCCCGCAGTCGGTGCCCACGGGATTGCAGACGCCGCCCTCCCAGCGCTTGCCGACGTCGAGCGCCGGGCCGGAGTACTCGCCGGCCGACTCGGTCCCGTCGAGCGCCGGCGCGGCCGCCGCCTCCGGGATGGTCGTCGTCGGCACGACCGACATCGTGAGGTCCTCGAACGCCGAGCCGCCGTCGTAGCTCGTCGTGATGCGGATGCTGGCGTTCTGCGCAGCGGGCAGCGTCGTGTCGGTGTTCGTGACGGTGAACTCGACCGTCGCGTCGGCGCCCGGCGCGAGCGTGCCGTACGGCTTCGAGGTCGCGTCGGCGGTGAAGTTGCCGGGGAGCGTGAGCGCCACGGTGCCGGTCTGCGGCACCGTCGACCAGTTGTGGACCTCCACGGGCACCGTGAGCGTCTCGCCCATGCCGATCGACTGCGCGGCCGCCGAGAACCCGACGCGCTGGGCGCGCGGCGCCGTCCGGGTCAGCCAGGCGTCGTACTCCTCCCACTTGCCCCAGCGCTCGAACTTGCCCTCGACCGGCGGCGCCACGCGCACGACGGTGTCGGTGTAGCCGGTGTCATCGCCCGTGGTGAGCAGCGCCGAGATGCGGTGGTTGGTGTTGACCGCGGCGGAGGCCGGCGGCGTCACGGTGAAGGTGGCCGTCGACTCGCGGCGATCCGAGATCGGCCCGATCGACTGCGGGCCGCTGACCGTCCAGCCGTCCGGGACCGTGAGCGCGGCGGTGCCGCGCGGCAGCGTGCGCCGGCCCGACTTGACGTGCAGCGTCACCTCGAACGGGGCGCCGGGCGCGTTCACGAAGTCCGACACGGTGAGGTACTCGAGCGTGCCCTTCGGCAGCCCACCCGGGTCCGCCACGCTGGCGCCGAAGAGGATCGCGTCGTCCCGCCCCGCCGCCGGGTTCGCGGTGCCGTCGGGGTTGACGTTGGGCTGGAACGGCACGTAGGCGTCGGTCATCCCGAAGCGCGAGCAGCCGGCCGCCGAGACCCCCTGCCACATGACGCGGCTCTGCGTCGGGTAGGCGCGCGCGCCCTCCTGCGCGACCTGCGACCACAGCTTCGCGGTGCCGGGCGGCTGGCCCTGGACGTTGCCGGGCGGCCACAGGTAGGGCGACTCGTAGCCCGTCCACACGCCGGCCACCGTGCTGAGGTTGGTGGCGGCCGGCACGAAGCCGGTGGTGCAGTCGGCCGCCGTCGTCGTGCCGCCGGTGCCGGCGGTGCTGCCGCCCGAGAAGACCTTCTTGACCTGCCACGTGTCGAGCGCCCCCTTGCCCCGGAGCTGCTCGGGGAACATCGTCGGGTCGGCCGCCGCCTGGACGCCCTCCCAGATGTAGCGGCCCGCCTGCTGGTGGTTGCCATGGCCGGCGTTGAGCGACGGGGTGAACCCGATGTAGATCTCGGGCTGCGTCATGCGGATGATCCGCGTGATGCGGCGCAGGGTCTCGTCCTGGCCCCAGAAGTGCTGGGTCAGCGGCGCGCTCGTGTTGTAGAAGAAGTCGACGCGGTCGAGGTTGAAGATGTCGACCGTGCCGGAGCGGAAGTGGGCGACGCGGTCCTCGTTCTCGCGCCGCAGCCCGAGCTCGGGGCCGAGCTCCTGGCCGACGGCGTTCCCGCCGCCCTCGCCGCGGGTGACCATGATGATCCCGCACTTGATGTCGTAGCGGTCGTGCCAGACGCCGCACGGGCCGATGATGCTCGTGTCGTCGTCGGGATGGGCCCACTCGCCGAGCACATCGAGCTTGACGCC
>DASTIC010000009.1:0-2862 GCA_035717845.1 Solirubrobacteraceae bacterium | reverse complement strand
AACTCGGACGCGCGCGCGCGCGCGTAGTCGAGCCCGCCGTGCTCGACGGTCAGCGCGATGACCCGCTCGATTCCCGCGTCGGCGGGTTCCGGGTCGGCGAAGAAGCGCTCCACCTCCGCGGTCGCCGCCTGGCCCATGGCGGAGAGGGCGGCGATGAGCGGCAGCGTCAACTTGTGCTCGCGCAGGTCCTGGCCCGACGGCTTGCCGGTGACCGCTTCGTTCTCGGTGTAGTCCAGCAGGTCGTCGGCGATCTGGAACGCCATACCCAGGGCGTGGCCGTAGCGGGCGAGCGGATCGCGGTGCTCCTCCGTGCCGGCGACCGCGCCCATCTCGCACGCGGCCGACATCAGCGACGCCGTCTTGTTCGCGATCAGCCGGTAGTAGTCGTCCTCCGTGAAGCGCAGCGCATCGCACGACACCAGCTGGCGCAGCTCGCCCACGCTCATCTCGTTGGCGGCGCGGGAGAGCACGTCGATCAGGTCGATGCGGCCCAGCCGCGCCAGCTCGGTGACCGAACGGCTGTACAGGTAATCGCCCATGATGATCGCGGTCTGGTGGTTCCAGAGCGCGTTGACGGTGGGCATGCCGCGGCGCAGCACGGAATGGTCGACGGCGTCGTCGTGCACGAGGGTGGCGAGGTGGACGAGCTCGACGAGCGCGGCGAGAGTGACGGCACGCGGGTGAGGCCGGCCGCCGACCTCGTTCGAGAGCAGGAGCAGCGCGGGCCTGAGCAGCTTCCCGCGTGACCAGAGCAGGTGGTCGCTGACCTCGGCGACGGGCGCGAAGTCGGATACGACGATGCGCCGCAGCTCGTCCGGGACGGCGTCGAGCTTCGACCGCACCGGCCGCTGGATCTGGGAGAGCTTGGGCAGTCTCGTGCGGAGCATCCGGACACGATCGGCTCAGGACCCGGAAAAAGTCGGGCGCAAGGTACCGCCCGCGCCGGACCTTGTCAAAGCCGAACGATGCGCTCCGTCACGTCCTGGAAGTTGATGTCGAGGCCCATCACGTGCTCGTAAGCGTCGCGCGCTTCGGCGGTTTTGCCGAGGGCCTCGTAGGCGCGGCCGAGGTGGTAGAACACGCCGATCAGCTCCATGTCATCGTCGTGCTTCATGCCGACGGCGGTCTGCAGCACGCGCGCCGCGATGTTGTGGTGACCCTTCGCGATGAAGCACTGGCCGAGCTCCTCGAGCACCTTGAGCCGCTTCTCGCCCGCGCGCATCGCGCGCTGGAACTCGGCGATCGCTTCATCGACGAGGCCCATCTCCTTGAACGCGAGGCCGAGGTCGTAGTGGCTGGCGGCGTCCTCCGGGTCGACGGCCTCATCGAGCTTGGCCTTGAACTGCGCCAGCAGCTCGGCGAAGTCGCGGTCCTCATCTCCCGTCGGCTCCGTCTCCTCGATGACGAAGCGCGTGTCGGTGAGGCGGCCTTCATCGGGGGCGATGAAGCTGTAGAGGTCGACGTAGTCGGAAGCCGCGGCCCCCGCCATCATGGAGGGCAGGTCGTCCGCTTCGACTTCGGGGCGGACCTCGATCGCGCCGACGTTGAACACATCGTCGCCGGCGTTGCCGTTCATCGCTGCCGGCGGCGGCGGGTCGAGCAGCGGCAGGGGCGTGAGGTCCTCGCCGGCATCGTCCGGATCCGGCTCCTCCGCCTCACCCCCATGACCGGCGCCGACCGGCGCGGCCTCGGCGGCGGAATCGGCCGTTCCCCCGGCGAGCGCGGTGCTCTCGAACCCGGGCAGGGAAGCGGCGCCGAGCGGCTCGGCGGGGACGTCCGCGTGCGTGGATTCGAGGCCGGGCAGCGCGTCGACGGTGGGGGCGGACCGCTCGGGGGCTGGCCGGGCGCGTTCGGCGGCGGGCGGCGCATCGGCGGCGCGCGCGGCGTCGTTGAGTCCGGGCAGCTGGTCCACCTCCGGCTCGGCGCGCTCCTTGTGCTCCTCGAAGACCTGCTTCAACGGCTCGGGCGTCAGATCCGTCTCGTCCGGATAGAGCCGCAGCACCTGGGCGCGCAGCGCATCCGCGCCGGACGCGTCGCCGGCGGCGATGCGGATCCCGTAGGCGCGCCGGTACTCGATCAGCGCCTGATCGGGCTGGCCGTGCGTGTGCAGGTGGCGCGCGAGCAGTTCGCGGATCTCGGGGTCCTCGCTGATGTTGGCGAAATCCTCGAGGGCGCCGAGCGCGTCGTCCACGGCGCCCTGCGCGAACATCCGCTCGGAGTAGGTCAGGAACCAGCGGCGCGCGTCCGTGACGAAACCCTGCAGCGCGCAGAAGCGGCCGAGCTTGCGGACGAGCGGGAGCCGGCCGGGCGCGTAGCGCAATGCCTTGTTGCACAGCGCGATCGCATTGTTGTACAGCCCGGCCTCGGCGTAGCGGTCGGCGGCCTGCTCGTAATAGGTGACCGCGTCGGGCGCACGGCCGAGACGGAGGTACAGGTCGCCCACGCGGTTGTAGAGCGGAAGCTCGATCTCCGTCGCGCCGCCCTCCGCGCCGCGCAGCACGCGCAGGTAGTGCTGGATCGCGCGGTCCCAGTCCTCCTGCTGCTCGAAGCGGCGGGCTTCGTCCTTGAGCTTGGTTACGGAACTCATTCCTCTAGCGAAGCGGGTGGGGCCGATCGGACCGGACCGGGCGGCTGCCCGGCCAGGTGTTCGAGCAGGCGGCCGGACAGCAGACGATCGGTGCTGCCGGACGCCAGTTTCAGTCGCTCCTCGGCCGCGGACAGCGCGAGCGCATCGGGGACGAGGCCGATGACCTCCGTTTCCACGATCGCGCCGCCGGCCTGGCCGACCAGCTGCTCGAGCCGTCGGAACACGGGCATCGGGTCGCGGCGTCCCGCCCGCTCGAGGTTCATCGAAATCTGGAT
>DASTIC010000008.1:0-18845 GCA_035717845.1 Solirubrobacteraceae bacterium | reverse complement strand
CATGACCCGCATGCCGGCCGTCCAGGAGAAGGTCAAGGAGCTCACCGGCAAGGAGCCGCACCGCGGCGTCAACCCGGACGAGGTCGTGGCCGTCGGCGCCGCCATCCAGGCGGGCGTCCTGGCCGGCGACGTCAAGGACGTGCTCCTGCTCGACGTCACCCCGCTCACCCTCGGCATCGAGACCAAGGGCGGCGTGATGACGCGCCTCATCGAGCGCAACACGACGATCCCCACGCGCAAGTCGGAGGTGTTCTCCACGGCGGAGGACAACCAGGCGAGCGTCGAGATCCACGTGCTCCAGGGCGAGCGCGAGATGGCGATGGGCAACAAGTCGCTGGGCAAGTTCCAGCTCACCGGCATCCCGCCGGCGCCGCGCGGCATCCCGCAGATCGAGGTCGCGTTCGACATCGACGCCAACGGGATCCTGCACGTGTCCGCCAAGGACCTCGGCACCGGCAAGGAGCAGCGGATCGAGATCAAGGCCGGCTCCGGCCTCTCCGACGACGAGATCAAGCGGATGGTCGGCGACGCCGAGACGCACGCCGAGGAGGACCGCCGGGCGAAGGAGCTCGCCGAGGCCCGCAACGGCGGCGAGAACGCCGTCTACCAGGCCGAGCGCCAGCTCAAGGAGCTCGGCGACAACGTCGACGAGGCGTCGCGGACGGAGATCCAGGCCGCCATGGCCGAGGTCACCGAGGCCGTCAAGGGCGACGATGCGGAGGACATCCGCAGCAAGACCGAGCGCCTCCAGACCGCCTTCCACCGCGTCTCCGAGGCGATGTACGAGCGCGCCCAGGCCGCCCAGCAGGCGGAGGCCGCCACCTCCACGAACGGGGCCTCGTCCGACGGCGACGCCTCCGCCGACGAGGAGGTCGTCGACGCCGAGGTCGTCGACGAGCAGAAGTAGCGATGGACGAGGAGACCAAGACCGAGGAGTACACGGCGGCTGCGCCGCCCGATCCTGACGCCAAGGGCGCTGGGGAGACCTCGTTCGCCGACGCCGACGCACCGCCCGCCTCCGCGCGGGCGGTGGCGGAGGCCGAGGACGAGGCGCAGCGCTACCTCGAGCTCGCCAAGCGCACGCAGGCCGACTTCGAGAACTACCGCAAGCGGATGGCGCGCGAGAACGCCGCCGCCAAGGATCGCGGGATCGCCAAGGTCGCCAACGAGCTGCTGCCCGCGCTCGACCACCTCGAGCACGCGCTGAAGGCGGCCTCCGGTCACGAGGACGTGGTCAAGGGCTTCGTGCTCGTACGCGACGAGATCGTCGCCGCGCTCGGGCGCGTGGGCATCGAGGCGTTCTCACCCGAGGGCGAGGCGTTCGACCCGAACGAGCACGAGGCGATGGCGGCCCAGCCGTCCGACGGCGTCGAGCCGGGGACGGTCGTCGAGGTCTACCAGCAGGGGTACCGCCTCGGCGGGGCGGTGCTGCGTCCGGCGCGCGTCGTGGTCGCGCAGTAGGAGTCCCAGGTGGCGCGCGGCGAGGACTACTACAAGGTCCTGGGGGTCGACAAGAAGGCCTCGCAGGACGACATCAAGAAGGCGTACCGCAAGCTCGCTCGCCGGTACCACCCGGACACGAACAAGGACGCCGGGGCCGAGGAGCGCTTCAAGCGCATCTCCGAGGCCTACGACGTGCTCGGAGACGCGGACAAGCGCAAGAAGTACGACCGCGGGCAGACCGTGTTCGGCGGCGCCAATCCGTTCGGCGGGGCCCCCGGCGGCGGGGCGACGACCGGGGACTTCGGCTCGTTCTCGGACATCCTCTCGAACATCTTCAACACGACCGCCGGGCGCGGCGGCGCCCGCACGCGGCCGGCCGCCGAGCGCGGGCGCGACCTCGAGACGACCGTGTCGCTCTCGTTCGAGCAGGCGGTCGAGGGGGCGCAGGTCCCGGTCTCCGTGTCCGCGTACGCAGCGTGCACGACGTGTCGCGGGACCGGCGCGCGGCCGGGGACCTCGCCGGTCGTCTGCCCCGTCTGCCAGGGTCGCGGGGTGGAGTCCCAGGGCCAGGGCGTCTTCTCGATCACCCGGCCGTGCTCGCGCTGCGGCGGCTCGGGGACCGTGATCGAGGACCCGTGCCCGACGTGCCAGGGGGCCGGGCGGCTGCGCGAGCTCAAGAAGTACCGCGTCAACATCCCCGCCGGCGTCAAGGACGGCTCGCGGATCCGGCTGCCCGGCAAGGGCGAGGCCGGCCTGCGCGGCGGTCCGGCGGGCGACCTGTTCGTCGTCTGCCACGTCACCGAGTCGCCGGTCTTCCGTCGCAAGGGCGACAACTTCGAGGTCGAGGTGCCGATCACGATCGCCGAGGCGATCCGCGGCGCCGACGTGGAGGTGCCCACCCTGCACGGGACGAAGAAGCTGCGGGTGCCCGGCGGCACGAAGCACGGCACGGTCCAGCGCCTGCGCGGCGAGGGCCCGCCCGCCCCCGGCGGCGGCGGCTCCTCGCGCGGCGACATCCACTACCGCTTCGTGATCGACGTGCCGGACCGGCTGACCGACGAGCAGCGCCAGGCGGTCGATGCACTGTCCCAGACCATGAACGGCAACCCGCGCGAGCGGCTGCTCCGAGAGGCGGCCGGGGGCTGATGGGCGCGCGGCGGACGACACGGATCACCGCGCAGGTGGACCGCGCCCGCGGCGTGTTCATGATCTCCGTGGCCGCCGAGCTGGCGGCCATGCATCCGCAGACGCTGCGCATGTACGAGGCCCGCGGGCTGATCGAGCCCCAGCGCTCGCCGAAGGGCACGCGGCTCTACTCCCAGGCCGACGTCGACCGCCTGCGCCGCATCCAGGAGATGACCACCGAGCTGGGCATGAACCTCGCCGGCGTGGAGCGCGTGCTCGAGCTCGAGGACAAGCTGGCCCGGCTCCAGCGCAAGGTCGAGACGATGGAGCGCCGCTCGGCCGCGTTGCAGGAGGAGATCGCGGCGCGCGAGGAGGAGATCGCCCGCCTCGAGGAGGTCCGCCAGTCGGTGCGCGCGGAGATCGTCCGCTACGAGGCTCCCGGCACCGCGCTCATCCCGATCCGGCACGTGCGGCGCGGGGGCTAGGCGCCGGCGGCAGCGCGCGGAGGATGCCGAGGTAGAGGATCGGCGTCCCGGTCGCGATCAGGATCGCGGTCATCCACGGCGTGCCGGCGTCGGTGCCGGAGCCGAGCGTGTGGACGACCCCGAGCACGTAGACGAGCGGCGTGAGGCGGTGGAGGTTGCGCC
This sequence comes from Solirubrobacteraceae bacterium, assembly GCA_035717845.1. Classification (GTDB taxonomy): domain Bacteria; phylum Actinomycetota; class Thermoleophilia; order Solirubrobacterales; family Solirubrobacteraceae; genus DASSUW01. The sequence goes on along the minus strand of DASTIC010000008.1, from coordinate 15,630 downwards.
AGCGGCGCGTGCCGACCCGGCGCCGGATGTAGAACGTGAGCCCGAGGATCGCCGCCAGGTAGCCGCCGATGATCCCGAGGCCGGTGAACACCGGCTCGTGGTCGATCACGAACGGCACCGTGATCCCGAGCGGCCCGGGGTTGAGCCACGCGTCGCCGAGCAGCGTGAGGCCGTGCACCGCGATCGCGACGAGCGCCGCCAGCGCCGCATGCTCGTGGACCGCGATCAGGACGCGCGGCAGGCCCGGCTTCTGGAACGCCTTGGCGGCCATCCCGAGCCCGATCGTCACCGACGCGGCAATGAGGACGAGCGCCACGATGCCCGACGCGCGGCTCGCCAGCCACCATCCGAACTCCATCGGGTCCCGGCCGCTCATGCCGCCGCCCGGATCACGCGGTCGTACTCGGTCAGCACGCCTCCGCAGGCCGCGAGGATCTTGCGTCCGCCGCTCGGGCCGGCGAGGACTGCGGCCTTCGCCAGCGCCTCCGCTTGCGCGGCGGTGGGCGCCTTAGCCGTGGCGGACAGCACTCCGGTCCACGCCGGGCGGTTCGTGGCCGGATCGAGCAGGTGGTGCGCGGGGCGGCCGCCGGCGTCCCACCAGAGGCGGCGGTCGATGCCGGAGGTGGCGACGGCGTCCCCCTCGAGGGTGAGCGTGGCGGTCGCGTCGCCGGTGAGCGGGTCGAGGACCCGGACCTCGTGGGCGCCCGACACCCGCAGGTCGCCGCCGAGATCGGCGGCGCACGGCCCGTACGGCGCGAGCATGGTCGCCGCTATGTCGGCCGCGTGGCCCTTCGCGCTGCCGCCCAGGTCGAGCCGGACGCCGGGCGGCCGGACGATCGCCTCGCCCTCGACGCGGACGAGCCGCCAGGCGGCGAACCGCTGCGGTGCGGCAGGCCGGGACGGCGGCGCCGAGGCGAGCGCCTCGCGCAGGTCGGCGCGAGGCCGCCCCGTGAGCGAGCGGTCGTAGCCGGCCTTGACCAGCGCGCCGAGGAGCGTCGGGTCGGCGAGCCCACCCGTGGCCGCCGCGCCGTCGAGCGCGGCCAGGACCGCCGCCCGCAGCTCCGGCGACGCCGGCACGACCTCGCGGGGATCGTCGTTGAGCCGGCACAGCTCGCTCTCGGGGTCGAAGCGGGTGAGCCTCGCCTCGAGGGCCTCGATCAGCTCGCGCGCGGCGTCGAGCGGCGCGCCCGGCGAGGCGAGCAGCCGCACCCACGTCCCCATGGCGGGGAAGGCCAACTCGACGAGCGTCACGACGACTGGGTGGTCAGCGGGGCAGGGGCGGGGGCCGGCGCGGGCACCGGTGCGGGCGGAGCCGGGGCGCTGGGAGCGCTCGTCGTCGCCGGCGCCGACACGGCCGGCGCGGCGCCCGACGAAGTCGTGGTCGCCGCTGCCGCCGGGCGCGGATGGTGCACGACGATCCGCTTGATCACCTTGCGCTTGACGATCACCTTCCGCGGCCGGACGTCCGCCGCGGCGACCGCCTTAGGCGTCGGCTCGCCCAGCGCGGGATCGTTCCCGGCGCGAACCTGGACCGCGAGCAGCGCCAGCGCGGCGAAGAACGTCCCGAGGGCTCCGCCGAAGACCCAGCCCGGCGCCGGCTTCCGGCGCCGTGCGTCAGTCGTCATCGCCGCCGCGCCCCCGGCCGCGGCCGCGACCGCGGCCGTGCCCGCCGTCGTCGTCATCGCCGTGGTCGTCGTCGCCATGGTCGTCGTCGAAGTCGTCGTCGTCCCCGTGGTGGCCGCCGGAGGGACCCGACGGTCCCGGGCCGGAGGTCGAGGCGGGGGGCGCGGCGGCCGCGGGCGGCGCGGCGGCGATCGGGATCCGCGGGCGGTCGCCCGGGCCCTGGTCGAGCGTGCCGTCGTCGCTGCCCGAGGCGGCGCGGGCGCCGGAGGCGACGGCCTTCGGCCGCTTGTGGATCGTGCGGCGGACCACCTGGGTGCGCACCTCGACGCGCGGGTCGGTCTCGGCGGTCGGGGCGGGCGCGGCGGTGGTGGGCTCCCCGCCGCCGGAGGCGAGCGCGACGGCGGCGAGGACCCCGAGGGCGGCGATCGTGGCCACCGTGGCGATCGTGGTGCGAGAGAGGCTCATGCCCTTCACCGTCGTCACGCCGCCCCCAAGGCTCCGGCAACCGCGGGTTAAGCCTGGGCAAAACCGGCGCGACGGCGGCTACATTCGGGCGCATGAAGCCGAGGGTCCTGTTCGTCGAGGACGAGCCGAGCATCTACGAGCCGTTCAGCAAGGCGCTCGCCCGCGAGGGCTTCGAGCCGGTGGTCGCGCGCACGGCGGCGAAGGCGCTCGACCTCGCCGACGGCGACTTCGCGATCGTGCTGCTCGACCTCACGCTCCCGGACGGCGACGGGCGCGACATCTGCCGCGCGATCCGCCGCGCGTCCTCGGTGCCGATCCTCATGCTCACGGCGCGCGGCACCGAGGCCGACCGCATCGTCGGGCTCGAGCTGGGCGCCGACGACTACGTCGTCAAGCCGTTCAGCGGCGCGGAGGTGATCGCCCGCATCCGGGCGATCCTGCGCCGCAGCGCGGCCACGCAGGAGGGCGAGCGCGACCTGCCCCCCGGGCCGGTCGAGGTGGGCGACCTCCACGTCGACGTCGCCGCCCGCCGCGCGCGGCTCGACCAGACCGAGCTCCAGCTCTCCCGCAAGGAGTTCGACCTGCTCGCCGAGCTCATCCGCAACGCCGGCCGCGTCGTCACCCGCGAGCAGCTCATGGACCGGGTCTGGGACGAGAACTGGTTCGGCTCGACCAAGACGCTCGACGTGCACGTCCGCTGGCTGCGCCAGAAGCTCGGCGACGATCCGGCGGCGCCGCGCTACCTGCACACCGTGCGGGGCGTCGGCTTCCGTTTCACCGCGCCCGAGGAGCTGACGTAAGCCTTCGCACCCGCCTGCTGCTGGCGCTCGCCTACGTGCTCGTGCTCGCGGTCGTCGCGCTCGAGGTGCCGCTCGTCATCAGCCTGCGGGAGCGCGTGGACGCCGAGGTCAAGTCCCAGGCACTCAGCCAGGCGGACATCGTGTCGGCGAGCGTCGAGGGCAACCTCGCGCCCGGCGAGGCGCTCGACGGAATCGTCGCGCGCGCCGCCCAGGCGGTGCGTGGGCGCGTGATCGTCGTCGGCGCCCAGGGCCGCCTGCTCGCCGACTCGGACGGGGAGGAGCGGCTGGGCATGGACTACGGCTCGCGGCCGGAGATCGCCGTCGCGCTCGCGGACCGCTCCTACCAGGACGAGCGCCGCAGCGAGACGCTCGACAAGACGATCCTCGCCACCGCCGTGCCGGTGCGCCGCGCGGGCCGCACGGACCCCGTCGGTGCCGTGCGGGTGACCCAGAGCGTCGACGCGGTCGGCGACGCCACGTGGCGCGCCACGGGCGGCCTGATCGCGATCGGCCTCCTGGTGCTCGTGCTCGGGCTCGCCGCCGGCGCGGTGATCGCCGGGCAGGTGGCCGGGCCGGTCCGGCGGCTCGACGAGGCCGCCCGCCGCGTCGCTGACGGGGACCTCTCGGCCCGCGTGACCGTCGACGGCAGCTCCGAGCAGCGCCGGCTCGCGGGCACGTTCAACGACATGACCGCGCGGCTCGAGCGGCTCGTCGCCAGCCACCGCGAGTTCGTCGCCGACGCCTCGCACCAGCTGCGGACGCCGCTCAGCGGGCTGCGACTGCGGCTCGAGGAGGCCCGCGCGTCGACCAGCGACGCCGCCGCCCACGAGGAGATCGACGCGGGCCTGCGCGAGCTCGACCGGCTGTCGGCGATGGTCACCGAGCTGCTCGTGCTCTCCCAGGCCGGCGAGGTCGACGCCCCGGCCGAGCGCGTCGACCTCGAGGACGCGGCCCGGCGCGCCGCCGCGCGCTGGGATGTCGAGGCGTCGGGCAGCGCCGCCGACGCGTTCTGCTCGCCCGCCGACCTCGACCGCGCCCTCGACGCGCTGGTGGAGAACGCGCTGCACTACGGCAACGGGCGGGTCGAGATCCACTCGCGCCCGGGGGCGCTTGACGTGCTCGACCGCGGGCCGGGGCTCTCGGAGGCGGACCTCGTCGCGGTGTTCGAGCGCTTCCACCGTGGCGCGGCCGGCCGGGCGGGACCGACGGGCACCGGCCTCGGCCTCCCGATCGCCCGCGAGCTGGCCCGCCGCTGGGGCGGCGACGTGACGCTCGCCAACCGCGACGGCGGCGGCGCACGGGCGACGATCACCTTTCCCGGCGCTTAACCCGCCCGGGGCTACGGTGATCGCATGCGCCGCGCCACCATGCTCTGGGTCGCCCTCGCCGCGGCCGGCGTGCTGCTCGTCGCCGGGGTCACCTACGCCACCTCGCGGCTCTCGACCCAGACGATCGGGCTCTCCTCGGAGCCGCTCAGCGCCGGAAGCGAGCTCGCCCCGAAGGCCACGCCGACGCCGGAAGCGACCGCCACCGCTGCTCCGGCTCGCGCCGAGCGCCGGGCGCGCCGCCGCGCGCGGGCCCGCGCCCGCGCCACCCCGTCCCCGACCGCCGTCGCCACGCCGCCCGTGATCACCGACGACGATGGCACCGTCGACGACAACTCAGGGTCGGGCAGCGACGACGACGGCGGCCGTGGCCGAGGGCGCGGTCGGGGCCGCGGCGGCGACGACGACGACTGAGCGTCGTCCGGCGAACGTCAACGGCGGCATTGAGGGGGAGTGCAGGAGGCTGCCATTTGCGCCACTCGGCGGTTTCTCGTCGCCGAGTGTTGCGAAACGCATGTCAGAGATGCGTATCTGCACACTCGATCGCCGGGCGGTGTCGAGTGTCGCGTTACGCATGTGCGCGGCGGCCGATCCCCCGCCTCCCTACCCAGCCGCAGTTGCCGTTGTCCCGCGTGCACGACGCGCTAAGATCTAAGTCCACCCGACTGAGATCTGGAATATGCAACTGGACCGCTTCACGATCAAGTCCCAGGAGGCGCTGCAAGCCGCGATCCGGCTTGCGGCCGACCGCTCCAACACCGAGACCGCGCCGCAGCACCTGCTGCTGGCCCTGCTCGACCAGGAGGACGGCCTTGTCGGCCCGGTCCTCCGCAAGGTCGGCGCCGACCCCGCCGCCGTGCGCAGCCAGACCGGCGGCGAGCTGGACAGGCTCCCGACGATCACGGCCGGCGCCCGCGAGCCCGCGACTGCGCGCGAGCTGCTCGACGTCCTGCGCGCCGCCGAGCGCGAGATGGCCAAGCTCGGCGACGAGTACGTGTCGACCGAGCACCTGCTGCTCGCGCTCTCCGAGGCGGTCGACGGCCTGCCCGGGCGCGACGACCTCGCGAAGGCGATCGAGGCGATCCGCGGCCCGCACCGCGTCACCGACCAGAACCCGGAGGAGAAGTACCAGTCGCTCCAGCGCTTCGGCCGCGATCTCACCGAGGCCGCCGAGAACGGCCGCCTCGACCCCGTGATCGGGCGCGACGACGAGATCCGCCGCGTGATCCAGGTCCTCTCCCGCCGCACCAAGAACAACCCCGTGCTGATCGGCGAGCCCGGCGTCGGCAAGACGGCGATCGTCGAGGGCCTGGCCCAGCGGATCATCGACAGAGACGTCCCCGAGTCGCTCCAGGATCGGCGCGTGATCGGCCTCGACATCGGCGCCCTGCTCGCCGGCTCGAAGTACCGCGGCGAGTTCGAGGAGCGCCTCAAGGCCGTGCTCAAGGAGATTCAGGAGTCCGACGGCCAGGTGATCCTGTTCATGGACGAGCTGCACACGATCGTCGGCGCCGGCGCCGCCGAGGGTGCCGTCGACGCCGCCAACCTGCTCAAGCCGATGCTCGCCCGCGGCGAGCTGCGCGCCATCGGCGCCACGACGCTCGACGAGTACCGCAAGCACGTCGAGAAGGACGCCGCGCTCGAGCGCCGCTTCCAGCCGATCATGGTCGGCGAGCCGACCGTCGAGGCCACGATCGCGATCCTGCGCGGGCTCAAGGAGCGCTACGAGGCGCACCACGGCGTCCAGATCACCGACGCCGCGCTGATCGCCGCCGCCACGCTCAGCCACCGCTACATCGCCGACCGCTTCCTGCCCGACAAGGCGATCGACCTGGTCGACGAGGCCGCCTCCCGCGTGTCGATCGAGAAGAGCTCGCTCCCGACCGAGATCGACGAGGTGCGCCGCCGCATCATCCAGCTCGAGATCGAGCATGTGGCGGTGGCGAAGGACGACACCGCGACCACCCGGCGCGAGGAGATCGAGCGCGAGCTCGCCGACCTCAACGAGGAGTTCTCGCGCATGAAGGCGCAGTGGGAGCGCGAGAAGGAGCAGGCCGAGGGCCACAGCGGCGTCCTCAAGCGCCTCGACGAGGCGCGCACGGAGCTCGAGCGCGCGGAGCGCGAGCTCGACTACGCGAAGGCCGCCGAGCTGCGCCACGGCGAGATCCCGGAGCTCGAGCAGCAGATCGCCGAGGCCGAGTCGCGCGGGCCCACGGACGAGCCGCCCGTGTACCTGCGCGAGAAGGTCGACGACGAGGACGTCGCCGACGTCGTGGCCAAGTGGACCGGCATCCCGGTCACCCGGCTCGTCGAGGGCGAGGTCGAGAAGCTGATCCACATGGAGGAGCGCCTGCACCGGCGGGTCGTCGGCCAGCGCGAGGCGGTGGCCGCCGTGTCCGACGCGCTGCGCCGCTCACGCGCGGGCCTCAGCGAGCCCGACCGCCCGATCGGCACCTTCCTGTTCCTCGGCCCCACCGGCGTCGGCAAGACCGAGCTCGCCCGCGCGCTGGCCGAGTTCATGTTCGACTCCCAGGACGCGATGGTGCGGATCGACATGTCCGAGTACATGGAGAAGCACTCGGTGTCGCGGCTGGTCGGCGCGCCGCCCGGCTACGTCGGCTACGAGGAGGGCGGCCAGCTCACCGAGGCCGTGCGCCGGCGCCCGTACTCCGTGATCCTGCTCGACGAGATCGAGAAGGCGCACGCCGACGTCTTCAACGTGCTGCTCCAGGTGATGGACGACGGCCGGCTGACCGACGGCCACGGCCGCACGGTCGACTTCAAGAACGCCGTCCTGATCATGACGTCGAACATTCCGGGGGGCCGCGAGGGCGCCGTGGCGACGTTCAAGCCCGAGTTCATCAACCGGCTCGACGACATCGTCGAGTTCGACTCGCTCACCCGCGACCAGCTGCGCGAGATCGTCGACCTCCAGGTGTCGCGCCTCATCGGTCGCGTCGCCGAGCGCGGCGTCACGGTGTCGCTGACCGACGCCGCCCGCGACCTGCTGGGCGACATCGGCTACGACCCCACCTACGGCGCCCGCCCGCTCAAGCGCGTGATCTCCAAGCGGCTCGTCGACCCGCTGGCGCTCGGCCTGCTCAAGCACGAGTACGCGGCCGGCGACCGCATCGAGGTCGACGCCGTCGACGGCGAGCTCGTGTTCACCCGCGCGCCGGCCGAGGTGTTGGCCTAAGGAACGAGGAAGGTGCGCCTGACCGTGACCGGCACGCGCACCCACACGGGCCGGGGCTGGGGGGAGTAGCGCCGCCGCTGGTCGATCTGGATCGTCCACCTGCCGCTGGCGGGGTCGTCGATCGGGATCTGCCGGCGGCGGACGTCGAACCGCCCGCAGCGACCCTTCGACCGCCGGGCGAGGCGGACGGTCTTCTCCCACCGTCCGCCGTACATGTAGTGCGCGAAGACCGGCGCGTGGCGACCGTTGGCGCGGCGGCGCGTGAAGCCGCGGCCGAGCATGCGGACGCGGCTGTCGGACGGGGCGTCACGGGGCCGCAGCCGCGCGTCGAGGTCCGACACGCGCGACCGAAGGGTGATCGACACCAGCGGGTTGGTCTGGTCCCGCACCACGATCTCGAACGGCGTCTGGCCGGCGTCCTGGAACGGCGCGTCGATGGTGCCCGTGATCCCCCCGGCCGCGTCCGCCTGCGGCTGCGCCTCGAGGATGCCGTTCACGAGGATGTCGACGATCCCCTCGGGAGTGAAGCCCTCGCCCTGGATGACGACGTTCTCCCGCTGCTCGCGCGTGTCGCCCGCGGACACGTAGCACGGCTTCAGGGGAGCCACGGTGGCGGCCATCGCGGGCGTGGCCGCAGCCCCGAGGACGAGCGCGGTCACGGCGAGCAGGCGCATCCCCATCCCGCGGCAAGTATCCACGAGACGAACAACACCGCACCTGGCCGGAAGGATCGGATACAAGGGGGGCATGCCCACCTACATCATGCTCTCCACGCTGACGCCTGAGGGCGTGCAGACGATCAAGAACAACCCCGCGCGCATCCGCGAGGTCAACAAGGAGGTCGAGCAGCTCGGCGCGACCGTGAAGGCGCAGTGGGCGACGCTCGGCCATTTCGACTTCGTGAACATCGTCGAGGCGCCCGACGAGAAGACGATGGCGCGGGTGTCGCTCGAGCTGGGCTCGCGCGGGACCGCGCACTACGAGTCGCTGGCCGCGATCCCGATCGACGACTTCATCGCCGCGCTTTGAACAGAGTGGCCCCCGCCACGGGTCCCACCACGTTTGACGGCCCATGACGGAGACCACTCGGGTCCTCGTCGTCGGCGCCGGTGGGCGCGAGCACGCGATCGTGCGCGCGCTTGCCCGCTCGCCGCAGCGCCCGGAGGTGCTGTGCACGCCCGGCAACGCGGGCATCGCGCGCGACGCGAGGATCGTCCAGGCCGACGACGTCGCGCCCTTCGCGGCCGCCGAGGGCGTCGAGCTCGTGGTCGTCGGCCCGGAGGCGCCGCTCGTCGACGGGCTGGCAGACGCCTGCGCGGCGGCCGGCGTCGCGTGCTTCGGCCCGTCGGCCGCCGCGGCGCGGCTCGAGGGCTCGAAGGCGTTCGCCAAGGAGGTGATGGCGGCGGCCGGCGTGCCGACCGCCGCGTTCGCGGTCGTCGAGTCGGTCGAGGAGGGGCTGGCGGCGGTCGGGAGCTACCCGGTCGTGATCAAGGCCGACGGCCTGGCCGCCGGCAAGGGGGTCGTGATCGCCGAGGACGAGGCGCAGGCGCGCGCCGCGCTCGAGGCGATGCTCGTCGAGCGCCGGTTCGGCGACGCGCCGGTCGTGGTCGAGGCCTTCCTCCCCGGGCGCGAGCTGTCGCTGCTCGCGCTCTGCGACGGGGAGACGGCGCTCCCGCTCGCCCCGGCGCGGGACTTCAAGCGCATCGGGGACGGCGACACCGGTCCCAACACCGGCGGCATGGGCTCGTTCTCGCCGGTGCCCGAGGTCGACGACGCGCTCGTCGAGCGCATCCGCGCCGAGGTCCACCAGCCGGTGGTCGACGAGCTGGCGCGGCGCGGAACGCCCTTCCACGGCGTGCTCTACGCCGGGCTGATGCTCGACGGCGACGCGGTGCAGGTGCTCGAGTTCAACGTGCGCTTCGGCGATCCCGAGACGCAGGCCGTGCTCCCTCGCCTGCGTACCGACCTGCTCGACCTGCTGACCCGCGCGACGCAGCCCGGCGGGCTCGCCGGCGCGCGCCTGGAGTGGGACGCCCGCGCGGCGGTCACCGTGGTCCTCGCGTCGCGCGGGTACCCGGAGAGCTCGTCCTCGGGCGACGTGATCACCGGGCTCGACCGCGTGCCCGAGGGGGTCGAGGTCACCCACGCGGGCACGCGTGCGCGGGACGGCGAGGTGGTCACGGCCGGTGGGCGGGTGCTCAACGTGACGGCGCTCGCGGACGACACGCGATCCGCCCGCGAGCACGCGTATGCTGCGGCCGACGTGATCGCCTTCGAGGGCCGGCAGCTGCGCCGGGATATCGCCGCGTGACCCAGGAGCCGGCAACCGAGACGGCCGTGGAGGCCGAGTTCGACGCGCTCGAGGTGGACGCCCCGGTCGTCGGGATCGTGATGGGCTCGAAGTCCGACATGCCGGCCATGGACGCCGCCGCGAAGCAGCTGACCGAGCTCGGCATCCGGCACGAGGTGCGGGTGATGTCCGCGCACCGCGAGCCGGACACGGTGGCCGAGTACGCCAAGAACGCGCAGATGCGGGGCCTGCGGGTGATCATCGCCGGCGCCGGGCTGTCGGCCGCTCTCCCGGGGGTCGTGGCCGCCCACACCGCGCTGCCGGTGATCGGCGTGCCGCTGACGTCGTCGAAGTCGGTCGCCGGCGGGCTCGACGCCCTGCTGTCGATCGCCCAGATGCCGCCCGGCGTGCCCGTCGCCTGCGTGGGCGTGGACAACGCGCGCAACGCCGCCGTGCTCGCCGCGCGCATCCTGGACTCTTGATCGCCCGCTACACACGCCCCGAGCTGGGGGAGATCTGGACGGACGACGCGCGCATGACCGCTTGGCGGGACGTCGAGGTGGCGGCGGCCGAGGCGCTCGACGGGCCGGCGGAGGCGGACCTGGAGGCGATCCGGGCCGCCACGTTCACGGTCGAGGCGGTGCGCGAGCGGGAGGCGGTGACCGACCACGACGTGGCCGCGTTCGTCGACGTCCTGTCGGCGTCGGCCGGCCCGGCCGGGCGCTGGATCCACTTCGGGCTGACCTCCTCGGACGTGCTCGACACCGCGCTGGCGCTCCAGCTGCGGCGGGCCGGCGAGGTGATCGTGCCGGGGGCGTACGAGCTGGCCCGTGTGCTCGCCGAGCGCGCGCGCGAGCACGCGGACACGCTGTGCGTGGGGCGTACCCACGGCGTGCATGCCGAGCCGACCTCGTTCGGCCTCAAGCTCGCCGGCTTCGCGATGGAGGCCCATCGCAACGCCGAGCGGCTGGAGGCGGCCTTCGCGGCGGCGGCGGTGGGGGCGATCTCGGGGGCGGTCGGCACCTACGCGGCGCTCGGGCCGGAGTTCGAGGAGCGCGTGCTCGAGCGGCTGGGCCTGGCCCGCGAGCCGGTCTCCACCCAGGTCGTGCCGCGCGACCGCCACGCGCAGCTGCTCAACGCGATCGCGCTGGCGGGCGCCGGGCTCGAGCGCTTCGCCCTCGAGATCCGTCACCTCCAGCGCACCGAGGTGCGCGAGGTCGAGGAGCCGTTCCGCGCGGGTCAGAAGGGCTCGAGCGCGATGCCTCACAAGCGCAACCCGATCATCACCGAGCGCATCTGCGGCCTCGCCCGGGTGCTGCGCGGCTACGCGGTGACGGGGCTCGAGAACGTGGCGCTCTGGCACGAGCGCGACATCTCCCACTCGGGCGCCGAGCGGGTCGTGCTCCCCGACGCCACGACGCTGCTCGACTACATGCAGCACCTCACCCTCCGGGTGGCGCGCGGGATGGTCGTGCACCCCGACCGGATGCGGGCCAACCTGGAGCTCACGAGCGGCGCGCTGTTCTCCCAGCGCGTGCTGCTGGCGCTCGTCGAGGGCGGGATGCAGCGCGACGACGCCTACCGCGTGGTGCAGCGGCTCGCGCAGGAGGCGTGGGACACGCGCACGCCGCTGCGGTCGCTGCTCGAGCGCGAGGGGCTCGACCTCGACCTCGACGCGATCTTCGACTACGGGCACTACGTCCGCCATGTGCCCGAAGTCCTGCTACGCCTACAGGCGCTATGACATTTCTTCTCTACGGAGCGCCCGAGCTCTCCGCCGATCTCTTCCACGCCGTGCCGGCCGGGATCATCGACCCGTTCCTCTACGTCGAGAACGGCGAGCGCCGGGCCGCCACGGTCAGCATCCTCGACGCCGACAAGGTGAGCGCGATGGGCATCGAGGTCCTCGACCTCGCGGAGCTCGGCGTCGACGAGCTGCTGGCCAGCGGCATCACGCGGGAGGCGGTCGAGCTCGAGCTCTGCGCGCGGGCCTGCGAGCGGCTCGGCGTGGGTCGCGCGACGGTGCCGATCGAGTTCCCGGTCGGCGTGGCCGACCACCTGCGAGCGGCGGGGGTGGAGATCGACATCGACCAGGAGGCGTTCGTCGCCCGCCGGCGGGTCAAGACCGGCGCGCAGCTGGAGGGCATCCGCCGCGCGCAGGCCGCCGCCGACGCCGCGATGGGCGTCGCCGCTCGCATGATCCGCGAGCTCCCGGGCGGGCTCACCAGCGAGGCCGTGCGCAAGGAGATGCAGGCGCTGTGCGACGCGCGCGGCTGCGACCTGGCGGACGACGTGATCGTCTCCCACGGCCCGCAGGGCGCGATCGGACACGAGCCCGGCCACGGCCCGATCGGCGAGGGCGAGTCGGTGATCGTCGACATCTGGCCGCGCGACCGCGCGTCCCGCTGCTGGTCGGACATGACCCGCACGTTCGTCGCCGGCGGCGGCGAGCCCACCGAGGAGCTGGCCGAGTACTGGCGGCTCACCCGCGAGGCGCTCGACCGCTCGTTCGCGCTCGTGCGTGCCGGCGCCGACTGCCGCGAGATCTACGCCGCGTCCTGCGAGCCGTTCGAGGCCGCCGGCCACCCGACCGTGCGCACCAAGCCGCCGGGCGTCACGCTCGACGAGGGCTACTACCACGGGCTCGGCCACGGCGTCGGCCTCGAGGTGCACGAGCGCCCCAACCTCGGCCGCTCTCCCGACACGCTGGTGGCCGGCGACGTGATCACGCTGGAGCCGGGGATCTACCGCAAGGAGTTCGGCGGCGTCCGGCTCGAGGACCTCGTGCTCGTCGGCGAGGACGGCGCCGAGCTGCTGACGGATTTCCCGTACGACCTCTAGCGTAATCTGGCCGCCGTGACCGCGCTATCCCTGCTGGCCTCCGGCAAGGTCCGCGAGCTGTACGAGCTCGGCGACGACCTGCTGATGGTGGCCTCCGACCGCATCTCGACCTACGACGTCGTGCACCCGACCGCGATCCCCGACAAGGGGAACGTGCTGACGGGCCTGTCCGTCCTGTGGTTCGACCTCACGAAGGAGGTCGTCCCGAACCACCTGATCTCGGCCACCGACGGCGTGCCCGACGAGTTCCGCGGGCGCGGGCTGCGCGTCAAGCGGCTCCAGATGCTGCCGGTCGAATGCGTCGTGCGCGGGTACCTCTCCGGCTCGGGCTGGAAGGACTACCAGGCGACGGGTCGCGTGTCGGGGATCGAGCTGCCCGGCGGCCTGCGGGAGTCCGAGCAGCTCCCCGAGCCGATCTTCACGCCGTCGACGAAGGCCGAAGAGGGCCACGACGAGGCGATCGACTTCGAGCAGGCGGCGGCGCTCGCCGGGTCGCGCGAGCTGGGCGAGCGGCTGCGCGACGTCTCGCTCGAGGTCTACGGCCGGATCGCCGCCTACGCGCGCGAGCGCGGGATCATCCTCGCCGACACGAAGTTCGAGTTCGGGCTGGACGCCGACGGCGTCCTCACCCTCGGCGACGAGGTGTGCACGCCGGACTCGTCGCGCTTCTGGCCCGCCGACCGCTATGAGGTCGGTCGCGGGCAGCCGAGCTTCGACAAGCAGTACGTGCGCGACTGGGCGTCCGGCACCGGATGGGACAAGACGCCGCCCGCGCCGGCGATCCCCGACGAGGTCGTGGCGGCCACCCGCGAGCGCTACGTGGCCGCCTACGAGCAGCTGGCCGGCGAGCCGTTCTCGGCCTGGCTGGATCGCGTGAAGTGACGAGAGTGAGGGTGCTGATCCGGCCCAAGGCCGGGATCCTCGACCCGCAGGGCCAGGCCGTCGAGCGCGCGCTCCCCGCGCTCGGCTTCGAGGGCGTGGCCAACGTGCACGTCGGCCGCCTCGTCGAGCTCGACGTCGACGATCCCTCGCGCGTCCCGGAGATGTGCGAGCGGCTGCTCGCCAACCCGCTGATCGAGGACTTCGAAATCGAATGAAGTTCGGCGTGGTGCAGTTCCCGGGGTCGTGCGACGAGCGCGACGCGCTCGCAGCCGCGCGGCGGGTGGGGGAGGCCGAGCTGCTCTGGCACGGCGACGCCGACCTGCGCGGGTCCGAAGCGGTGATCGTCCCCGGCGGGTTCTCATACGGCGACTACCTGCGGGTGGGGGCGATCGCGCGCTTCTCGCCGGTCATGGGCGAGGTCGCCCGCTTTGCCCGCGAGGGAGGGCTCGTGCTCGGCATCTGCAACGGCTTCCAAGTGCTGTGCGAGGCCGGCCTGCTGCCGGGCGCGCTGCTCCCCAACACGTCGCTGCGCTTCACGTGCCGGCAGGTCGACGTCGAGGTCGTCAACGCCTCGATCCCGTGGACCCGCGGCTGCGAGGTCGGCCAGCGGCTCTCGATCCCGGCCAAGCACACGACCGGCCGGTACTGGGCGCCCGGCGACCTCGGCGACCAGGTCGTGTTGCGCTATGCGCCCGGGCACAACTTCAACGGCTCGATGGACGACATCGCCGGCGTCTGCAACGCGGAGGGCAACGTGCTCGGCCTGATGCCGCACCCGGAGCACGCCGTCGACATCCTCACCGGCTCGGTCGACGGCCTCGCCCTGATCGGCGGTCCCGCATGATGAGGCGATCGGGCTCGAGCGAGACGGCTGAAGCCTTCGCGCGCACGCGGAGCAGGGGGGTGAGCAGGCACCGCGAGCTCGGGCTCACCGACGGCGAGTACGAGCTGATCGTCGCGAAGCTGGGGCGCCAGCCGAACGAGGTCGAGCTCGCGGTCTTCAGCCTCATGTGGTCCGAGCACTGCGGCTACAAGCACTCGCGGCGGCTGCTCAAGTCGCTGCCCACCGAGGGGCCGCGGCTCGTGCTCGGCCCGGGCGAGAACGCGGGGGCGGTCTCCCTGGGCGACGGTCTGGCGTGCGCGTTCAAGGTCGAGTCGCATAACCACCCCAGCGCGGTCGAGCCGTTCCAGGGGGCGGCGACGGGGGTGGGCGGCATCCTGCGCGACGTGTTCGCGATCGGCGCGCGGCCGATCGCGATCCTCGACTCGCTGCGCTTCGGCGAGCCGGCCGGCTCACCCCGCTCCCGCTACCTGCTCGAGCACGCGGTGGCGGGCATCGGGCACTACGGCAACTCGATCGGCGTCGCCACCGTCGGCGGGGAGATCTACTTCGAGGCGCCGTACGAGCAGAACTGCCTCATCAACGCCATGTGCGTGGGCCTGATCGAGACCGACAAGCTGATCCGGTCGGCGGCCGCGGGAGTCGGCAACGTGGTGGTGCTGTTCGGCGCCCGCACCGGGCGGGACGGGATCGGGGGCGCGTCCGTGCTCGCCTCCGCCGAGCTGGGCGACGAGGACGCCGCCAAGCGCCCGACCGTGCAGATCGGCGACCCGTTCGAGGAGAGCCGACTGCTCGAGTGCTCGCTCGAGCTGCTCGACCGCGACCTGCTCGTCGCGCTCCAGGACCTTGGCGCCGCGGGCCTGACCTCCTCGGCGTCGGAGATGGCGGCCAAGGGCCGCGTCGGCATCGACCTCGACGTGCGCCGCGTGCCGCTGCGCGAGGCCGACATGGAGCCGTTCGAGATCATGATCTCGGAGTCGCAGGAGCGGATGCTGTGCGTCGTCGAGCCCGAGCGCGTCGACGACGTGCTCGCGGTCTGCGCGCACTGGCAGGTCAACGCGACCGCGATCGGCGTCGTGACCGGCTCGCGGATGCTGCGCGTACTCGACGAGGGCGAGGTGGTGGGAGAGATCCCGGTCACCGCGCTCGTCGACGAGTGCCCGCTCTACGACCTCGAGCCTTCGCCGCCGGCGACGCCGATCTACCCGGCGCCGCCGCGCGTGATCGAGGAAGGGCTGGACGCCGGGAAGACGCTGCTCGCGCTGCTGGGGTCGCCGAACCTGTGCTCGCGGCGGGCCGTGTTCGAGCAGTACGACCCGATCGTGGGCTCGCGCACCGTGCGGCGTCCGGAGCAGGCCGACGCGGCG
>DASTIC010000007.1:0-20565 GCA_035717845.1 Solirubrobacteraceae bacterium | reverse complement strand
CCGCCGACGAGCTCGACGACGCGACCGGCGCGCTAGTAGACGAGCTGCTCGCCTGCGCGCCGGTCGCCGTCGGGCTGGCCAAGCGGGTGATGGACGCCTCGGCCCGTCCAGCGCTGTCGACGACCCTGGAGCTGGAGGTCGCGATGCAGGAACGCTGCGCGGCGACGGCCGACTTCGCCGAAGGAGCCGCCGCCTTCCGCGAGAAGCGCCAACCGGCCTTCAGCGGGCGGTAGTGTCGGTCTGTCCGCCTACTCCAAGGGGGAGACGATGTACGAGAAGGACGGCGAGAAGTACTTCGTACTCGACACTCACCTGCACTTCTGGGACGCGAGCCCGGACAACTGGGTGCAGGGCGCCGAGCAGTACGCGAAGGGATGGATCGAGTGCTTCCACGCGTACATGGGGCTTGGGCCGCCCGAGACCCATTGGCCGCTCGAGAAGTTCCAGAAGTACTCGGAAGAGGACTTCGAGAAGGACGTCTTCCGCGAGGGCCACGTCGACATGGCGATCTTCCAGCCCACGTACCTCAAGGAGTGGTACACGCGCGGCTTCAACACCGCAGAGCAGGACGCTCCGCTGCTCGACCGCTTCCCGGGGAAGCTGATCCTCAACGGGCGCTGGGACCCGCGCGAGGGTGATGCCGGGCTGCGGGCGCTCGAAGAGGACCATGCGAAGTACGGCCTCCAGGGCGTCAAGCTGTACACGGCCGAGTGGTACAAGGGCTCGCGCGGCTGGAGGCTGACCGACCCGGAGGCGGTGCCCTTCCTCGAGAAGTGCCAGGCGCTGGGGATCACGAACATCCACGTCCACAAGGGTCCGACGATCTGGCCGCTGGACAAGGACGCCTTCGACGTCTCCGACGTCGACCACGTGGCGACCGACTTCCCCGAGCTGAACTTCATCGTCGAGCACGTGGGGCTGCCGCGGATCGAGGACTTCTGCTTCATGGCGACGCAGGAGCCGAACGTCTACGCGGGGCTCGCCGTCGTCGTCGGCGCGCTCATGCACGCCCGGCCCCGGTTCTTCGCCAAGGTCATGGGCGAGCTGCTGTTCTGGGTCGGCGAGGACAAGATGATGTTCGGCTCCGACTACGCGATCTGGGAGCCGAAATGGCAGGTCGAAGGCCTGGTCGACTGGGACTACCCGGACGACGAGTACTCCGACTACCCGCGCTGGACGACGGCGGCCAAGAAGAAGATCCTCGGCCTCAACGCGGCCAAGCTCTACGGCGTCGAGGTGCCGGAGGAGTGCCGCCTGCCCGAGGCAGCGGGCACGCCGGGCGCCCAGGCCGACGCGCAGCTGGTCGAAGGGCCCGCGTGAGCCTGCACGCGGACGTCCTCGCGGCGCTGGGCACGGTCTACGACCCGGAGCTCGACGAACCGATCACCACGCTCGGCTTCGTCGGCTCCTGCGTCGTGACCTCAGGCGGCGACGTGTCGGTGCGCCTGCGGCTGCCGACGCCGCAGTGCGCACCGAACTTCGCGTTCCTGATGGCCGCCGACGCGCGCGCGGCGGTGTGCGCCGTGCCGGAGGTCCGCGAGGTGACGGTGGTGCTCGAGGACCACTACACGGGCGACGAGATCAACGCCGCGGTCGGGCATGACACCGGGTTCGACGCGGCGTTCCCCGGGGAGACGACGGGCGATCTCGACGCCCTCCGGGAGCTTTTCCGGCGCAAGGCGCTGCTCGCCCGCCAGGCGCGCCTGTGCCAGGAGCTGCTGGCCGGCGGGGCGAGCCCCGAGGCCGTCGTCGGGCTGCGGGTCGCGGACCTGCCCGACTCGCCGGAGGCGCTGCGCGGCCTGGAGCTGCGCGCCGCGCTCGGCCTCCCGCACGGCCCGCAGGCGCCGGCCCTGGTGTCCGGCGACGGGGGGCCGCTCAGCGCCGACGAGCTGCCGACGTGGCTCCGGCGCGCACGGCTCGTCAGCCTGAGCCTCGAGACGAACGGCGGCACCTGCCGCGACCTGCTGAAGACCCGCTATCGCCAGGAGGAGGTGGCTGCATGAGAGCGGCGCGCCTGCACGCCTATCACGAGGCACTGAAGCTCGACGAGGTCGACGAGCCGCGCGCCACGGGGCCGCTCGACGTCGTCGTGCGGATCGGGGCGGCCGGGCTGTGCCGCACCGATCTGCACATCCAGGAGGGTCAGTGGGCGGAGAAGTCCGGCGTCCAGCTCCCGTACACGCCCGGCCACGAGAACGCCGGTTGGGTCCACGAGGTCGGATCCGCGGTGACCAATGTCGAGGTCGGCGACACGGTCATCGTGCATCCGTTCATCTCGTGCGGGCTGTGTCCGCCGTGCCGCCGCGGCGACGACATGCACTGCCTGACCGGGTCGTTCCCGGGCATCAACCGCGACGGCGGCTTCGCCGACTTCCTGTTCACGAGCGCACGCTCGGTCGTCAAGCTCGACCCGTCGCTGCACCCGCGCGACATCGCCGCGCTCGCCGACGCCGGACTCACCGCCATCCACGCCGTCAAGAAGGCGATCCCCGTGCTCGGGCCGGGCACGCGGGCGGTGGTGATCGGCGCCGGCGGCCTCGGGCACATCGGCATCCAGTGCCTGAAGGCGATGACCCCGGCGGAGGTGATCGTCGTCGACCCGTCTGAGAAGGCGCTCGCGCTGGCCGGCGAGGTGGGTGCCGACCGCACGATCAAGGTCGACGGCTCGAAGCACGTCGACGCCGTGAAGGAGCTGACCGACGGGCTCGGGGCCGAGGCGATCATCGACTTCGTGGGCGAGAAGGGCGCCATCGAGGACGGGATCGCGATGGTCCAGGACGGCGGCTTCTACTACGTGATCGGCTACGGCGAGAACATCGACATCCCGACGATCGACGTGATCTCGCGCGAGATCTCCTTCATCGGCAATCTGGTCGGGACGTACGTCGACCTCCAGGAGCTGATGACGCTGACCGCGCAGGGCCAGGTCACGCTTCACACGACGACCTACCCGCTCGACGCGATCAACGACGCGATGGCCGACCTCGACAACGGGCGGCTGCAAGGCCGCGGCATCCTCGTCCCCGCGGGAGCGTAAGCAACCTCAACTGCGGCTGGGTAGGGAGGCTGGGGTGCCGGCGGTGCGCCGGAGACTGTCGTCAAGGCGGGATTACGTGTCTTTCGGCGAGGCGGCGATCGCCGAAATCCACCTTAGTGCGCGTCTAGAGCACAAAGGTGGATTCGGGCGTCCCGGGCGACGCCGAAGTACACGAAACCCCGGCTTGACCACCCTCTCTACCCCGCCGCCGTTGACGTTGGGGGCTCACCACGAGTGCCCGACGAGGACCGGCTCTGGGTGCAGTGACACCCCGAAGCGGTCCTCGACGGCCGCGGCGATCTCGCGGGCGAGCGCCATCAGCTCGGCCGTGGTGGCGCCGCCGCGGTTGACGAGCGCGAGCGTGTGCTTGGTCGAGATCCCGACCCGGCCGTTGCCGTGGCCGCGGTGGAAGCCGGCGTGCTCGATCAACCACGCCGCCGACGTCTTCACGCGGCCGTCCGCCTCGGGCCAGGTCGGCGCCCCCTCAGGCGCTAGATCGAGGATCGGGTTGGTGAAGAACGACCCGGCGCTGACCGAGTCCGGATCGGCGGGGTCGATGACCATCCCCTTGCCGCGCCGGAGGCCGAGCACCGCATCGCGGATGGCAGTCAGCGGCGCGGTACCGCCGACCGGTACGCCGAGGGTGCGCGCGAGCTCGGCGTAGCGGAGCGGACCCGACCGGTCGTCGCGACGGAGCCGGAAGGCGACCGAGAGGACGACGTGGCGGTCGTGGTACCGGAACACGCTCGTTCGGTAGCCGAACCCGCACTCTGCCGCCGGCATGTCGACCACGCGGTCGGAACCGCGGTCGTAGACCCGCACCGACTCGATCGTCTCGGCGACCTCCTGCCCGTACGCGCCGACATTCTGGATCGGAGTCGCCCCCACCGAGCCGGGGATCCCGGACAGGCACTCGAAGCCCTGGAGGCCCTCCGCCACCGTCATCGCCACGAGGTCGTCCCACGGCTCGCCGGCGGCGACGACGAGCCGGGTGGCGCCGCCCCCCGGGACCTCGCCGCGCTCCACGCCACGCGTCGCGATCCGGACGACGGTGCCCGGCACGCCCTCGTCGGCGACGACGACGTTCGAGCCGCCGGCGAGGACGAGCACGGGCGGGTCGGCGTCGCGGACGGCGGCGATGACGTCGTCGTCGGTGCGCGCCTCCACGAGCCGCCCGGCGGGACCGCCGAGCCGCAGCGTGGTCAGCTCGGCGAGTTCCACACCACCGGCCCGGCCGTGAGCACGTGCGAGCCGAGCGGCCGGCCGAGCACCTCCTGCGCCGCGCGCGCGGCCTCCAGCACGCCCTCGAGCGACACGCCGGTCTCGACGCCCATCTCGTGCAGCATCGAGACGAGGTCCTCGGTCGCGATGTTGCCGGTCGCGCCGCGCGGCACCGGGCAGCCGCCGAGCTCGCCGAAGCTCGACTCGAAGCTGCGCACGCCCGCGTCGAGCGCGGCGACGACGTTGGCCAGCCCCTGCCCGCGCGTGTTGTGGAAGTGCGCGGTGAGCTCGACCTCGTCCCCCAGCGCCGAGCGCACGGCCGGGAAGAACTCGCGCACCTGGGCCGGGTTGGCCATGCCCGTCGTGTCCCCGAAGCCGATCTCCTGGGCGCCGGCGTCGCGCAGCGCGCGGGCGATCTCGACCACCCGCTCGACCGGCACGTGCCCCTCGTAGGGACAGCCGAACGCGACCGAGATCACGCCCTCGCGGCGCAGCCCCTCCTCGCGGGCCCGGCCCAGCACGCGCTCGAGCCCCGCCAGCGACTCTGCGACCGACCGGTTCACGTTCGCGCGGTTGTGGGACTCGGTGGCGGACAGGAACACGTTGACCTCGTGGAACCGCTCCCGCTGGCGCAACGCGTTCTCCAGCCCGCGCTCGTTCGGGATCAGCACGGAGAGCGCCACGTCGTCCGGCACGTCGATGCGCGACAGCACCTCCGCCCCGTCCGCCAGCTGCGGGATCACATCGGGCCGCACGAAGCTCGTGACCTCGAGTCGCTTGAGGCCAGAGGCCGCCAGCAGCTCGATCAGCCGCACCTTCTCGTCCGTCGGCACCACCTCGGGCTCGTTCTGGAACCCGTCCCGGGGACCGACCTCGCGGATCGCGACACGCACGCGGAGGATCTTAGGATCAGGCCATCGAGAGGCCGCCGGAGACGTTGAGCGTCTGGCCGGTGACGTAGGAGGCGTCGTCGGACGCCAGGAAGGCGATCGCCGCCGCGACCTCCTCCGGCTGCCCGATCCGGCGCATGCTCGTGGCGGCGATCATCCCCTGCATGAGCCGCTCGCCGATCTCGCCGAGCTGCTGGGGGGCGGCGGTGAGGAGCGGCGTCTCGATCGGCCCGGGCGCGACGGCGTTGACCCGCACGCCGAGCCGCGAGGACTCGCGCGCCACCGCCCGCGTGAAGCCGATCACCCCGGCCTTCGCCGCCGAGTAGACAGCCGAGCCCTGCGAGCCCACCCGGCCCGCCTCGGACGCGACGTTGACGATCGCGCCCGTGCCGCGGCGCTGCATGCCCTCCAGCACCGCGTGCGTGACCGCGATCGTGCCCCGCAGGTTGACGCCCAGCACGTGGTCCCACAGCGCCTCGTCGGTGTGGACGAAGAACGCGAACCGGTCGGTGCCGGCGTTGTTGACGAGCACGTCGAGCGGACCCAGCGCCTCCTCGGCGGCCGCCACCCCCGCCCGGGCGGAGGCGGCATCGGCGACGTCCATGAGGACCGCGAGGCCGTCGATCTCGCCCGCCACCCCGCGCGCGCCGGGCTCGTCGATGTCGGCCACGGCGACCCGCGCACCCTCGGCCGCGAGCCGCCGGGCGGTCGCCGCGCCGATCCCCGAGGCGCCCCCGGTGACGAGCGCGATCCGACCCTCCAGCCGCATCGCGGCAGCGTATAGGGTGCTCCGCCGATGCCGGACGAGCAGGTCACCGTGATCGGCGGGACGGGCGCGCTGGGCTCCGGGCTCGCGCTGCGGCTGGCCGCGGCCGGCGTCGAGGTCGTGATCGGCTCCCGCGACGCCAAGCGGGCGCAGGGGGCGGCCGCGTGGGTGCGCGAGCGCGCTCCCGAGGCGGAGGTGCGGGGCCTCGGGAACGCCGAGGCGGCCGCGGCCAGCGAGGTCGTCTTCCTCTGCGTCCCGTTCCGCAACCAGTCCGAGACGCTGACGAACCTCAAGGAGCACCTGCGCGAGGGACAGCTGCTCGTCGACGCCACGGTCCCGCTCGCCGCCGCCGTCTCCGGCAAGGCGACCCGCATGCTCGGCGTCTGGCAGGGGTCGGCGGCCCAGCAGGCGGCCGAGATGGTGCCCGACGGCGTCAAGGTGGTCGCCGCGCTGCACACGGTCAACGCCCCGGGCCTGAAGGACCTCGACTACGAGCTGGGCGAGGACGTGCTCGTCTGCGGCGACCGCCGGGCCGACAAGGCGCGGGCGGCGGCGCTGATCGAGCTGATCCCCGGGCTGCGCTGCGTCGACGGCGGGCGGCTGGAGATGGCGCGCATCGCCGAGTCGCTGACCGCGCTGCTGATCGGGGTCAACGCCCGGTACAAGACCCATGCGGGCGTGCGCGTCACGGGTCTCGGCGAGCGCCCGTGGTAGTCCTCCTCGCCGGCGGCACCGGCGGGGCGAAGCTGGCGCGCGGACTGCTCGACGAGGTCGGTTCCGAGCTCACCGTGATCGCCAACACCGGCGACGACGTGGAGATCCACAACGCGTACGTCTCCCCCGACCCCGACCTCGTGACCTTCTGGCTCGCCGACCGCATCGATGAGCGCGGCTGGGGCCTCGACGGCGACACGTTCAACGTCATGGCCGGTCTCAAAGAGCTGGGCGAGGACGTCTGGTTCAACCTCGGTGATCGCGACCTTGCGCTCTGCCTGCACCGCGCACGGCGGCTCGCCGAGGGCGCACGGCTCACGGAGGCGGTCGACGAGGCGCGCCGCGCGCTCGGGGTCCCGGCGCGCGTGCTGCCGATGTGCGACGAGCCCGTCCGGACCCACGTCGGCGCGCGCGGGCGCCGGTTCGCCTTCCAGGAGTTCATGATCCGCGAGCGCGCCGCCGGGCCGGTCGAGGACGTCGAGCTGCGCGGGATCGAGGCCGCGCGGCCGACGCACGAGGTGCTCGAGGCGATCGCCGCCGCCGACGCCGTCGTCATCGGGCCCTCGAACCCGGTGATCTCGATCGGGCCGATCCTCGCCGTCCCGGGGCACGCGACCGCGCTGCGAGACGCCGCTGCGCCGGTCGTCGCGGTCTCGCCGCTCGTGCGCGGCGCGGTCCTCAAGGGTCCGACCGACGTGTTCATGGAGTGGGCCGGCCGGCCGCTCTCGTCCGACGGGATCGCCGCCCACTACGCGGGCATGCTCGACGGACTGGTCGCCGACGAGCGCGCCGACGAGGTGCCCACGCTGGTCACCGACGTCGAGATGGCGGACGCCGGCGGCCGACGCCGCGTGGCCCGCCAGGTGCTCGACTTCGCGGCCGCCCTCACTGGTTAGGCTCTGCGGGTGCGCACGGCCGCCGTCCTGCCGATCAAGTCGTTCTCGCGCGCGAAGTCGCGCCTCGGCGACGGGCTCGACCGCGGGGAGCTGGCCGCGGCGATGACCGGCGACGTGCTGAGCGCGCTGGCCGCCACCCCCGGCCTCAGCGACGTGATCGTCGTCACCGCGGAGCCGCTCGCCCCCGACACGGGCGTGATCCTGGTGTCCGACCCCGACGAGAAGGGGCAGTCCGCCGCCGCGCAGCGCGGGATCGACGTGGCCGTCGAGCGCGGGGCGGAGCGGGTGCTGCTGGTGCCGGGTGACTGCCCGACGCTCGATCCCGACGAGCTCGGCTCGCTGCTCGACGATCGCCCGGAGCCGCCGCACGTGACGGTCGTCCCCGACCGGCACGGCAGCGGGACGAACGCGCTGCTGCTCGTGCCCCCCGGCGCCGTCGCGCCGTCGTTCGGGGCCGGCTCGATGGCCCGGCACGCCGCGCGCGCCCGCGCCGCCGGCGCGACCGTCAAGGTGCGCGCGCTGCCGTCGCTTGGGCTCGACGTCGACACCGCCGACGACGTCGCCGCGCTCCGCGCCGCGCTCGCCGCCCGCCGGGAGCTCGCGCCCCGCACGCGCGCGCTGCTCGCCCGGCTCGTGCCCGCCGGCGTCAGTTGAGGATCGAGGCGCTCCCCGGCCTGCCCGAGGTCCGGCCCGGCGACGACCTTGCGGGGCTCCTCGCTGCCGCCGCGGCCCGCCTCGAAGGCGGGCTGCGGCAGGACGACGTGCTGGCGGTGGCACACAAGATCGTGTCCAAGGCCGAGGGCCGGATCGTCGACCTCGCGACCGTCGAGCCGGACGAGCGCGCCCGCCGGCTCGCCGCCGAGCACGGCAAGGACCCGCGCCACGTGCAGGTCGTCCTCGACGAGTCGGAGGAGATCCTGCGCGCCGACCGCGGGCGCCTCATCTGCCGCACCCGCCACGGCTTCGTGTGCGCCAACGCGGGAGTCGACGCGTCGAACGCCGGCGCGCCCGGCACGCTCGTGCTGCTCCCCGAGGACCCGGACGCCTCGGCGCGCGCGCTGCGCGCCCGGCTCGGCTGCGCGGTGGTGATCACCGACTCCTTCGGGCGGGCGTGGCGCACCGGCCAGGCCGAGGTGGCGATCGGCGCCGCCGGCCTGGCGCCGCTCGACGACCGCCGCGGGCGGCCCGACAGCGACGGCCGCCCGCTGACGGCGACGCTGATCGCCGTCGCCGACCAGGCCGCCGCCGCGGCCGACCTCGTCCGCGGCAAGGACACGCGCGAGCCCGCGGTGAGGATCCGCGGGCTCGCCCGCCACGTGATGCCCGGCGACGGACCGGGAGCGGCCGCGCTGATCCGCGCGGCCGAGGACGACCTGTTCCGCTAGGCGGCGCGGCGAGCGGCCGCGCGGGCCTCGAAGCGGTCGCGCGCCTCCTCCACGCGCTTGCCGTGGGCGAGCGACCACGCGCCCAGCGCCTTCAGTGGCGGGGCCATCGTCGCGCCGAGCGCCGTCAGCGCGTACTCCACCCGCGGCGGCACCTCGGCGTGCACGCGGCGGGCGACGAGCCCGTCGCGCTCCATGCCGCGCAGCGTCTGGGTCAGGACCTTCTCGGAGATCGGTTGCAGGTCCTCGAGCAGCTCGTGGTACCGGCGGGTGCCGTCCCCGAGCGCGAGCAGGATGTCAACCGACCACTTCGAGCTCAGCAGGCAGATCGAGTCGCGGATCAGGCGCGCCGAGCGGGTGCGCTCGGCAAGCCGGCGCTCGTGAGCGTCGGGTACGGCTACCGGATGGGCCGCCATCAGCCTCCTCTCGTGCAACGGTGCAAGGGGTGCGTCGCCGCTGTCGCGGTTCGTTGACGCTCATGATGCCTCGCCCGTCGGTAAGCCGTCTTAAGGGACTGCGAAGACGCGATTAGGCGAGCGCGTGCTCATCGCTCACTTCGAGCACCGGATGTTCGGGGCCCTTGTCGGACGGAAGCGAGCGCTCGAGGCGCGCATTCGCGCGCCGGCCGTCGAGCAGAAGCGTGCCGACCTGGTTGTCGAACCGCGGGTCGCCGTCCTGGAAACGCCAGCGCACGGAGGGGCGCGGCACGCCCGCGGCGCGGGCGAGTGCCCGGCCGATCGCCGCTCCCGCGCGGGTGAACCCGAAGCGCACGCCGCGGCGCTCGTTGCGGTTGAGCGGGTTGCGGAACGGCGAGCACGTGGCCTGCCAGACCGCCGAGCGCACGTCGCTCCCGTTCGGGAACCCGATCTCGGCGAGGTAGGCGTGGTGCACGTCGCCGGAGAGGACCACGATGCTGGCCGGCGCCTCGCCGCGCGCTCCGGACCCGACGTCTTGCAGGAGCCCGCACATGGCGTCGAACGACGCGCGGAAGGCCGGCCAGTGCTCGAGGTCGGCCCCCTGCCGGATCTTCTCCCCCACCCGCGACGCGAGACGGCCCCAGGCCCCGTCGCACACCGCCTCGTTCCACGCCTCCAGGTAGTGCAGCGCGGGGGCCATGATGAGCGGGAGCGACGTGCCGATGAGCAGGTGGTCGAAGCCGCCGGTCGCGTGCTCGACGATCCAGTCCCACTCGTCCGCGTCGACCATCCCGCGCCGGCCCGGCTCCAGCACTCGGCCCGCGCGCGAGTCGACCATGACGATCCGCGTGCGCCCGATGTCGCGGCAGTAGCTCCAGCGCACGCCCTCGATCTCGCGATCGGATCGGAACGCGTAGTCGGCGAGGATCGCGCTCGCGTCCTCGCTCTCGCGCACGCGCGCGTAGATGTCCTGCTCCTCGAGCGCGTCCGGATGCAGGTTGCCCCAGTGCTGGTAGAGCACGTAGGCCATGAAGGCGCCGGTCACACGCCGGTCCCACCATGAGGTCGCGCGCACGGTGGCGACCCACTCGGCCGACGTGTTCCAGTCGTCGATGACGTCGTGGTCGTCGAAGATCATCGCCGAGGGCACGGTGGAGAGCAGCCAGCGGATCGGCGGGTCGCTCCACGCCTCGCGATAGAGGAACGTGTACTCCTCGAAGTCGGCGATCGTCTCCCCCGGCGGCTCGCTCGTGTCGCGGCGGGAGCGGATGAAGTCGAGCGTGTGGGGGGACACCTCGTCGGCGTAGACCTGGTCGCCGAGCAGGAGCACGGTGTGCGGCCAGCCGTCGGGGTCGGAGCCCGCCATCCGCAGAGCGACGGCGCGCAGCGCGTCGACCTCCCGGCCGCGCTTGTCCGTGTCCGGCTTGAGCGCCCACGGCGGCTCGTGCGGATATGCGGTCCGGCACGACCCGAAGACCACGCGCGCCGGCCCGTCGGCGGCATGGGTGCGCAGGCGGCTCGGCGGGAACGCGCTGTCCGGCTCCGGCCACACGCGCTCGCCGTCGAGCGCCACCGTGTAGGGCGTCGCCGCGTCCTCGGGAAGCCCGCGCACGCGCACGATCGCGTAGTGGTGGCCCTGGACGCAGAACGTGCGCTGCCGCACCGGGTCGGTGCCCTCCGCGCGCACCTCGACCTCGCAGGCCGCGTCGGTCTCCACCCAGACCGTCGCCTCCGAGGTCCCGGCCCAGCGGTTCATAGGCCCGAGGAGGAGGCCGGCCATCAGGCGGCAACCAGCTCGTGGCGCCTGCGGATCCCGTACAGCGTCGTCCGCTCCGCTGCCGGGCGCCCGGCGGCGTGGGCGGCGCCGACCAGGTCCTCCGGCTCCAGGCGCACGCCGTGGTAGGAGCCGGCCATGCGGGAGATCGACTCCTCCATCAGCGTCCCCCCGAGATCGTTGACGCCCCAGCGCAGCGCCTCGGTGGCGGCGTCGAGCCCCATCTTCACCCAGCTCGCCTGGAGGTTGACGATCGTGCGGCCGAGCGCCAGCCGGAACGCCGCCGTGTGCTTGAGGTTCTCCTCGCGGCTGATCTCCTCGATCCCGTGGGTACGGCCGAGCTGGGTGTGGAACGGGATGAACGAGAGCGGCACGAACTCGGTGAAGCCGCCGGTGCGCTCCTGGAGCGCCCGCACGACCCGCATGTGCTCGGCGAGCTCCTCCGGGGTCTCGACATGCCCGAACATCACGGTGACCGTGGAGCGCAGGCCGGTGCGGTGGGCGGCCTCGATGATCTGCACCCAGCGGCCCGCCGGCAGCTTGTTGGGGCTGATCCGGGCCCGGACGCCGTCGTCGAGCACCTCGGCGGCCGTGCCGGGGACCGAGTCGAGCCCCGCCTCGGCCAGCCGTGCGAGCACCGCCGCGGGCTCGAGGCCGGTGGTGTCGCACATGTGCGCGATCTCCATCGGGCTGTACGCGTGCAGGTGCAGCTCGGGCGCCGTCTCCTTGGCGAGGCGCAGCCACCCGAGATAGTCCTCGAGCGTCCAGTCCGGGTGGATGCCGGACTGCATGCAGATCTCGGTCGCCCCGAAGGCCACGGCGTCGCGCACGCGGCGGACGAACTCCTCACGGTCGTGCTCGTACGCGTCGGGCGAGCGGCGGCCGACACCGAAGCCGCAGAACGCGCAGCCGACGATGCAGACGTTGGAGACGTTGATGTTCCGGTTGACCACGAACGTGACCGTCTCACCGGCGAGGTCGGCCCGCAGCTCGTCGGCCGCCTGGCGCATGTCCTCGATCACCTCGGGGCGGCTCTCGGCGAACAGGGCGGCGAGCTCGTCGGGCGGGAGCGCACGGCCGTCGCGGGCGCGCGCGAGCGTGGCAGGCACCGTCCGCGCGGTGCCGCGGCGCGGGATGAACGCGCGGTAGCGGTCGCGGACGACCTCGAGCACGCGCGGGGCGATCCACTCGTCGTCGATGAAGCGGCTGTAGACGCACAGCCGCTCGGCGAGCGCGACGCCGTCCTCCGCCAGCCGGCGGCGGACCTGGTGGGGCGACGGGAACGGGTGCTCGGGCGAGATGTGGTCGCCGTTGGCCGACAGGCCGCCGAGGTCGGTGGCGCCGGCCGCGACCAGCTCCGGCCACCAGTCGGCGAGGTTGGGCGGCACCTGGATGCCGACACCCGGCAGCAGCCTTTGCGCCTCGGCGATCAGGCGCTTCATGTCGTCGAGCGTGACCGGGGTCGCCCATCCCGGCGCGCCGTGCTCCGGCGCGGCATGGAGGCCGGTGCGCCAGAACTCGTCGGCCGCCTCGGTCGCGATGTCGGCGGGCTCCTCGCCGTAGTAGCGGCGGTGGGGCACGAAGTTCTGGAGGATCACCTCCTGGAGGTGGTCGAAGCCGGCGAGCGCCTCGAGCGAGGCGACCCGGTCCTCCTCGGACTCGCCGATGCCGACGAGGATCCCGCTCGTGAACGGGATCCGCAGCTCCTGCGCCGCGGCGATCGTCGCGAGCCGCTCGGCCGGGTGCTTGGTCGGCGAGCCCTGGTGGGCGACCAGGTCGGGGTTGATCGACTCCAGCATCAGGCCCTGGGAGGCGGTCACCTCGCGCAGGCGGCCGAGGTCGTCGCGGCCGAGCACGCCGAGGTTGGTGTGCGGGAGCAGGCCGCGCTCGAGCGCGCGCTCGCAGGCCCACACGACGTAGGCCGTGAAGTCGTCGAAGCCGAGCTGCGCGAGCCGCGCGCGGACGCCGGGATGGTGGTCGGGCGCCTCGCCCGTCAGCACCAGCAGCTCCTTGACGTTGCGCCGGGCGGCGCGATCGATCAGCCGCTCGACCTCGCCGCGCTCGTGCAGGTGCGGCTGATGGGTCGCGAACGCGCAGTACTTACAGTGGCACCGGCACGTGCGCGAGAGGGAGAGCGTGACGTTGCGCGAGAACGTGACCCGGCGGCGCATGCAGGGCTGACGATACCGGTGCCACCATCATTGACCGCGTGCTCCGGGCCGTCCTCCTCCTCGCCCTCCTCGCGCTCGCGGGGTGCGGCGGCACCAGCGACGTCGACCGCCCCAACCAGGGCGCGTCGCTGCTGCTCGACTTCACGCCCAACGGCGTCCACGCGGGCATCTACCTCGCGCTGGCGCGCGGGTACGACGACGCCGAGGGGGTCGAGCTCGACGTCCGCGCGCCCGGCGCGTCGACCGACGCGCTGCGCCAGCTCCAGGGCGGCCGGGCCGACATGGCAATCCTCGACATCCACGATCTCGGGCTGGCGCGCCAGGAGGGAGCCGACATCGTCGGCGTCATGGCGGTCGTCCAGCGCCCGCTCGCGTCCGTGCTCGCGCTGCCGGACGTTCGCCGGCCGCGCGACCTCGAAGGCCGGCGGGCGGGCGTGACCGGGCTGCCGTCCGACGTCGCCGTCCTGCGCTCGGTGGTCGAGGGCGACGGCGGCGACCCGGACGCCGTACGCACGACGACGATCGGCTTCGAGGCGGTCAAGGCGCTGCTCGCCGAGCGCGTGGCGGGGGCGACCGCCTTCTGGAACGTCGAGGGCGTGGCGCTGCGCGAGCGCCGGCCGGACACGCGGGAGTTCCGCGTCGACGACTACGGCGCGCCCGCCTACCCGGAGCTCGTGCTCTGCGTGACCCGCTCGACGCTCGAGGAGCGGCGCCCGGTCGTCGCGGCCACGATCCGGGCGCTCCAGCGTGGCTACGTCGCGGCCCAGACCGACCCGGAGAGCGGCGTCAGCGCCCTGGTCGAGGCCGAGCGCGGCCTCGACCGCGAGGCCGCCCAGGCGCAGTTCGACGCCGTCGCCCCCGCCTTCACGGCCGGCGCCCGCGCCTACGGCGAGCTGCGCGAGGACGTGCTGCGCTCGTGGGCGCGGTGGGACGAGGAGTTCGGGATCCTCGAGCGCGCGCCGGACGTCGGCCGCGCGTTCGACCTCACGCTCGTCGGGCCGGTCTCCAACCCCTGAGCCTCATCGCGGGCCTTCGCGGAACTGGTCCGGCGTGCCGCCGCCCATGATCCAGCCGTCGCCGTACTCGGCGGCGCGCTCGTAGGCCACGTCGGCGGAGCCGCCGATGAGCAGGCCCGGGCGCCCGCGCGGAAGCTCCGGGCCGATGCCTCCCGCCGTCCCGAACGACGACTCCCCCTCCCACACCCGCTTCCACGTCTCCAGCATCTCGTCGAAGTCGCGCCCGCGGGTGTGGAAGTCCACGCCCGAGGCCTCGTAGTCGTCCTCGCGGCCCCCGACGGCGGCGCCGAGCACCAGGCGCCCGTTCGACAGGTGGTGGAGCGTCGCCGCCTGCTTGGCGACGAGCGCGCCGTTGGCGCGATAGGGAGCGATCATGATCGCCGTCAGCAGCCCGATCCGCTCGGTCACCGCGGCGGCCGCGGCGAGCGCGATCAGCGGCTCGTAGTTCGGATAGACGATCCGGTCGAGCGTCGCCAGGCTCGAGAACCCGCGCGCCTCCGCGCGGCGCGACCACTCGAGCAGCTGATCGCGCTCGACTCCGGGGATCGTGGCGGGCAGTCTGATGGCGACCTCCATCAGTCCTCCTCTACGCTCGCGTGATCGTCGCGCGAACGATAGATGAGCTCCCCGGCTGGGCCCGGGAGCTGCTCGCTGCCGAGCGGGTCGCGCGGCTCGCCTTCCTCGACGACCGCGATCACCCGCGCGCCCTGCCGGTGACGTTCGCGGTGGCCGACGGCGCCGTCTGGAGCGCGATCGACGACAAGCCCAAGCGCACGCGCGAGCCGGCGCGTCTGCGCTACCTGCGGCGCCGGCCCGAGGCGGCGCTGTGCGTGGACCGCTACGACGACGACTGGGACCGGCTGGCGTGGGTCCAGCTCCTGGGCACCGTCAGCATCGTCGATATCGACGCGGCCCCGGCCGCCGTCGCGGCGCTCACCGCCCGATACGCGCCCTACCGCGAGCGTCGGCCACCCGGCCCGCTGCTGCGGCTCGAGCCGGAGCGGGCCGTGTACTGGCGCCCCTAGCCCGCGACGGTCCAGGTGTCGCCGGCGTGCAGGAGGTCGTGGAGGGCGCCTGGCTCGAGCGAGCCGCGCGCCTCGGCGAGCTTGGCGCCCGCCTCGGCGATCCCGACCGGGCGCTCGACGGCGCGGAATACGCCGATCGCCGTCGGGTCGCTGGGGCTGTCGGCGAGGCGGGCGAGGGCGAACGCCTGCGCCGGGTCGTCGCGGTGGGCGTCGTGGACGACGATCGCCGGGTCGTCGCCGGCCCCGACCACGAGCCGCCCGTCCGGCGCGCGGACGACGCCGTGCTCGGAGTCCGGTCCGAAGCGGACCGGCTCGCCGTGCTCGAGCGGGATCCGGTTGAAGACGGCCTGCTGCTTGTCGGTGAGCGGCGCGAAGGCGCCGTCGTTGAACACCGGGCAGTTCTGGTAGATCTCGACGAAGGCCGCGCCGCGGTGCTCGGCGGCCGCGCGCAGGACGGCCGTCATGTGCACGCGGTCGCGGTCGATCGTGCGGGCGGCGAACGTCGCTCCCGCCCCGAGCACCAGCGCCAGCGGGTTGAACGGCGCGTCGTGGGCCCCGAACGGCGTCGACTTGGTCACCTTGCCGCGCTCGGAGGTCGGCGACGCCTGGCCCTTCGTCAGCCCGTAGATCTGGTTGTTGAACATCAGGATCTTGAGCGGCACGTTGCGGCGCAGCGCGTGGATCAGGTGATTGCCGCCGATCGACAGCGCGTCACCGTCGCCCGTGATCACCCAGATCGAGAGGTCGCCGCGGGCGGCGGCCAGGCCGGTCGCGAGCGCCGGCGCGCGGCCGTGGATGCCGTGCATGCCGTACGTGTCCATGTAGTAGGCGAAGCGGCCCGCGCAGCCGATGCCGGACACGAAGACGACCCGGTGGGGCGGGATCCCCAGCTCGGGCATCAGCCCCTGGACGGCGGCGAGCACCGCGTAGTCGCCGCAGCCCGGGCACCAGCGCGTCTCCTGGTCGGAGGAGAAGTCCTGCTTGGTGAGCCCGGTCACAGCCGCTCCTCCAGCTCGCGCTCGAGCTCGGCGGCGTACAGCGGCCGGCCCTCCATCGCGCCGTAGCTCTCGACGTCGACGAGGAACCTCGCTCGCAGCACGCTGGCGAACTGGCCGCTGTTCATCTCGGGCACGAGTACGCGCTCGAAGCGATGCAGGACCTCGCCGAGGTCGAACGGGAGCGGGTGCAGGTGGTGCAGGTGGGCGGTGGCCACCGCGTGGCCGTTGGCCCGCACGCGGCGGGCGGCGGCGCGGATCGCACCGCGGCTGGAGCCCCAGCCGAGCACGAGCAGCTCGGCGCCGGGGTCGGCGTCGACTTCGAGCCTCGGCAGGTCGGCCGTGATGCCCGCGATCTTGGCGGCCCGGATCGCGGTCATCCGCGCGTGGTTGGCGCCGTCGTAGGAGATGTCGCCGGTCACGTCCTCCGTCTCGAGCCCGCCGATGCGGTGGGTGAGGCCGGGCGTGCCGGGAATCGCCCACGGCCGGGCGCCCTTCTCGTCGCGCGCGTACGGGGAGAACGGCTCGCCGGGCTGGGCGAAGGCCGGATCGATGGGCGGCAGGGCGCCGGCGTCCGGGATCAGCCAGGGCTCGCTCGAGTTGGCGAGGAAGAGGTCGGACAGCAGGATCACCGGCGTGCGGTAGGTCACCGCGATGCGCGCCGCCTCGTAGGCGGCCTCGAAGCACTGGCCCGGCGTGGAGGCGGCGATCACGGGCAGCGGCGACTCGCCGTGGCGCCCGTGGAGGGCGGCCAGCAGGTCGGACTGCTCGGTCTTGGTCGGCATGCCGGTCGACGGGCCGGCGCGCTGGACGTCGATCACCACGAGCGGCAGCTCGAGCGCCACCGCCAGCCCGATCGTCTCGGTCTTGAGGTCCAGCCCCGGGCCGCTGGTCGCCGTGACGCCGAGCGCGCCGCCGAAGGCGGCGCCGAGCGCCATCCCGGCCGCGGCGATCTCGTCCTCGGCCTGGATCGTGCGCACGCCCATGTCCTGGTGGCGGGCCAGCTCGTGCAGCAGCTCGGAGGCGGGCGTGATCGGGTAGCTGGCCAGCACCAGCGGCAGCCCCGAGCGCACGCTGGCCGCGATCAGCCCGAGCGCGGTCGCCGTCGTGCCGTTGACGTTGCGGTACGTCCCCGCGGGAACGTCCGTCGCGGGGTCGACGCGGTACTGGACGTCGACCAGCTCGGAGGTCTCGCCGAAGTTCCAGCCCGCGCGGAAAGCGGCGAGGTTGGCCTCCAGCGGTCCCGGCTTGTCGGCGAACTTGGCGCGGATCCAGCGTTCGGTCGGCGCCGTCGGGCGGTCGTAGAGCCACGACACGACGCCGAGCGCGAACAGGTTCTTCGCGCGGCCGGCGTCCCGGGTCGAGACGTGCTCCATCGCCTCGGTCGCGCGCGCGGTCAGCGACGTCATCGGGATGCGGATGAGGTGGAAGCCGTCGAGCGAGCCGTCCTCGAGCGGGTTGGCGTCGTAGCCGGCCTTCTCGAGGTTGCGCTTGGTGAACGCGTCCTCGTTGGCGATCACCGTGCCGCGCCGGGCGAGCGCCCCGAGCTCGCTGCGCAGCGCCGCCGGGTTCATCGCCACCAGCACGTCCGGCTCGTCGCCCGGGGTGAGAATGTCCTGCGCCGCGAAGTGGATCTGGAACGCCGAGACGCCCGCGAGGGTGCCTGCCGGCGCGCGGATCTCGGCGGGGAAGCTCGGGAGCGTGGCGAAGTCGTTGCCGTGCTCGGCGGTGGCGTCCATGAAGCGGCTGCCCGCCAGCTGCATGCCGTCCCCGGAGTCTCCTGCGAAGCGGACGATGACTCGTCGTCGCTCCTTGACCTGCACGCGCATCCTCATTCGTAGTGTGTCAGGCGGAAAGGACGAGCCGCTCGACCAGGGCGGCGCCCTCGCGCGCCATCCGGGAGCGGGGCACGATCAGGTCGAAGCCGGCGTCCTCGGCGCGCCGGCGCGTCTCGACGTCGACGTGCGAGTAGACGCCCAGCGTGCGGGTCGCGTCGAGCTCGCCGGCGCCCCGGAGGCGCTCGACGAGGGCCACGCCGTCGAAGCTCCCCGCCGCGAGGTCGACGATCAGCAGGGGCGCCCCCTCCGGATGCACGTCCTCGCCGCCGGAGAGCGTCGCCTCGTGGCCGGCGGCCCGCAGCATCCCGAGCACGTTGGAGCCGAGCAGGAGGTCGTCGAAGACGGCGACGACCCGCGCCATGTCTACTGCGCGCGAAGGCGGCGGAACTCTTGCCGGAACGACTCCGGCCGACCCCAGTCCTGGATCGTCTCCACCCGGCCGGTGCGCACCTCGCGCAGGACCAGCTCCCCGGCGATCCCCGCCTTGTCGAGCAGCCCGAGCGTGCCGTGCACCGTCGGGGCCGCAGCCGCGTGCCCGAACCGGTGGGCGACGAGCAGCCGCCAGTGCCAGTCGTGGCGCGAGTACGGCTGCGCGTTGCAGGTGACGAGCAGCGTCGCCGCCTCGATGTAGCGCTCCTCGTCGATGCGCAGGTCGAGCTCCATGTCCGTCCAGTCGGACGGCAGCGAGTCGACGATCTCCTGGAAGGTCTCTGCGAGCGGCATGATTGGGGGTCCAAGGCTACATGGCGACGCCGCCCTTCCCCACGGACCCCGACGACCCGCTCGCGCCGGCGCGCGGCCAGAGCCTCGACGGCCTGCTGCGGCTGCTCGAGCAGCTCGACGGCGCCGAGGAGGCCGCCGTCGTGCGCTCCGCCCTGTCCGCAGGCGTGTCGCGCGAGCGGGTCCTCGACGAGCTCCAGCACGAGGTCGAGCGCCGTCTCGCGCGCGTGCGCGAGGACCACGAGTCCTATCCTCGCTAGTGATGGCCGCCGCCACTGACACCGTGCTCTCCGGGTACCGCTCCCTGACCGAGGGCTGCGGGGTGGTGGACCGGTCCGAACGGGGCAAGCTGGCGCTGACCGGGCCGGACGCGAAGACGTTCCTCCAGGGGCAGGTGACCAACGACATCGAGGGCCTCGAGCCCGGCCGCGGGTGCTACGCGGCGTTCCTGACCCACAAGGGCAAGATGCTCGGCGACCTGCGGGTGCTCGACCTCGGCGACGAGCTGCTGGTCGACACCGAGCGGTCGGCGCTCCAGGAGCTGTTCAACATGATCCGGCGGTTCAAGCTCGGCAGCGAGGTCGAGCTGCACAAGCGGACGCTGGAGATGGGGCTGCTCTCGCTGATCGGGCCGGACGCGCGGCGCGTCGCGGGCGCCGAGGGACTCGGGCGCGCCGAGCACGACAACGCGCGCGGCGAGATCGCCGGCCGGCCGGTGGTGCTCGTCGCCACGGACCTCGGCGTGGACGTGTTCAGCGACGCCGCCGATACCGACGCGGTCAGAGACGCGCTCGAGGCGCCGAGCGTCCCCGAGGAGGTCGCGGAGATCGTGCGCGTCGAGTCCGGGCGCCCGCGCTACGGCCTCGACCTCGACGACGCGGTGATCCCCCAGGAGGCCGGCCTCAACGAGCGCGCGGTCTCGTTCACCAAGGGCTGCTACGTCGGCCAGGAGACCGTCGCCCGGCTCTTCTACCGCGGCAAGGCCAACCGGCATCTTCGGGGACTGCGCCTGTCCGTGGAGGCCAAGCCCGGCGACGAGCTGCGGCTCGGCGAGAAGACCGTCGGCAAGCTCGGGAGCGTGGTCGTCTCCCCCGTCCACGGCGCGCTCGCACTCGCGCTCGTGCGCCGCGAGGCCGAGCCGGGCGCCACCGTCGCCGTCGGCGAAGGCGGCGCGCCGGCCGAGGTCGTCGAGCTGCCCTTCGCCTGAGGTCCCGCTAGGTGCCGGGCGCCGCGAGCAGCCGCGTGAGCTGCACCATGACCGCGAGCGGCTCGTAGGCGATCTGGCGCTCGCGGCGCCACAGCAGGTCAACCTCGTAGCCCTCGACGGTGATGTTGGTTTCCGGGCGCGGCAGGCGCGCCCGGGCGATGAGGGCGAGCAGCCGCCGCTCGGCCTCTGAGCGCGTGACCCGTGGTTCGTCGTCGAGCGCCGCCTGGAGGGCGTGGCGGCCGCGGCGCGGCGGCTCGGCCGCGATCTCGTCGCGGGTCGCGAGGCGCAGGATCTGCGCCTGCTCGACGGCGCGGTCGAGCTCGAGCTGGGGAAGATGGGCGGCGAGGTCGTGCAGGGTCCGTGTCGGGGTGGTGAGCGGCAGGCGGTCGTGAACGGCGGCATCGAGGGAGCAGGATCGATGAATCTGCACTCCCGGTCGTCGCCGCGGCGCTTCGCCGATCACGGTGATGTGCACAGCGCCTCGGTGCGGGCGAAGC
>DASTIC010000006.1:0-11417 GCA_035717845.1 Solirubrobacteraceae bacterium | reverse complement strand
GTGAGCGCGGCGACGGCGACGTCCGCGATGTCGTCGGCGTCCACGAACGGCTCGGGCATGTCGCCCGCCGGGAGCGCGACCTCGCCGAGCGGGTCGCGCGCATCGCCGGCCGCGCAGCCGTGCTCCTGCCCTCGGAGGGCGAGCTCGCCGCCCTCGGCCTCGACGACTCGGCGGCAGCCGTCGTGTGCACGACGCTCGGCGCCGCCGGCGTGCGGCTGCGCGCCGGCGCGCGGGAGGAGACGATCGCCGCCCCCGCCGTCGAGGAGGTCGACCCGACCGGAGCCGGGGACTCGTTCGCGGCCGCCTTCGCCGTCGCCACGCTCGCCGGAGCGGACCCTGCCGAGGCCGCGCGCGAGGCCGTCGAGGTCGCCGCCGAAGGCGTCCGGCACCTAGGGCCGATGGACGCCCCGGTCACCCCCCGCTGAGATCGCTGCGCTCGAGCGCGAGGGCGTGACCGAACACGCCGGCGGCCGCCGCCTCGCGGGCGAAGTCCGCGAAGTCGCGCGGCTCGCGGCCGATCGCGCGCTGCACCCCGTCGGCGACGTAGGCGTTGCGGCCGTCGAGCACCTCGCCGAACAGGTACTGCAGGAACTCGACGATGTCGCGCGGAACGCCCTGCTCGGTCAGGCCGGCGGCGAAGGCGTCCATCGGGATCGTCTCGTACGTCAACTCGCGGCCGGAGGCGCGGCCGATCTCGGCCACCGCGTCGGCGAACGTGAGCATCCGGGGGCCGGTCAGCTCGTACAGCTCGCCGATGTGGCGGTCGTCGGTGAGCGCGGCGACGGCGACGTCCGCGATGTCATCGGCGTCCACGAACGGCTCGGGCATGTCGCCCGCCGGGAGCGCGACCTCGCCGGCCAGCACCGGGTCGAGGAAGAAGCTCTCGCTGAAGTTCTGGTTGAACCAGCTGCACCGCACGATCGTCCAGTCGGCGCCCGAGGCCTGGAGGGCGGCCTCCGAGCGCTGGGCCTCGGCCTCGCCGCGGCCGGAGAGCAGCACCAGCCGGCGGACGCCGCGCGCCAGCGCGTGGTCGGTGAACTCGGCGATCGCCTCCGGCGCGCCCGGGATCGCGAGGTCGGGGTAGTACGAGACGTACACGGCGCGCACGCCCGCGAGCGCGGGCGTCCAGGTCGAGCGGTCCTCCCAGTCGAAGCGCGGCGCGGCGGTCCGGGAACCCACGCGCACCGGCACGTCGCGGGCCTGGAGGCGGTCGACGACCCGGCGGCCGGTCTTGCCGGTCCCGCCGAGCACGAGAATGGTCGATTCGGTCATCGACCCATTGTTCGCGGCACGGGCGGGACCGGCTATGACCGCCAGTCGTCACTTCATGCCCGATCGTCCACGAGCCGGAAGCCGGGCGCGCGGTGGCGCCCGGCGCGGCCCGGACTCCTACGGTGCGGCGGAGATGGCCTCCACCAGGTCGCCGACCTTCTCTTCGTCGACGTTGGTGGCGATGTCCGCCTGGCTGATGATGCCCACCAGCCGCCGGTCGTCGATCACGGGCAGCCGGCGCACCTTGTGGTCGATCATCGTGCGCAGCGCCTCGTCGATCGAGTCGTCGGCGCCGATCGTGACCGTCTGGGCGTCGCCCTGCCCGAGCTCGCCCGCGCGGGTGGAGGCGGGGTCCTTGCCCTGGGCCAGCGCGCGGACCACGATGTCCCGGTCGGTGAGCATGCCCTTGAGGCGATCGTCCTCGCCGCAGATCGGCAGCGCGCCGACGTCGAGCTCGGCGAGCTTGCGCGCCGCGTCGACCAACGTCTCGTTCTCGCCGACGCACGTGGTGTCCGTGCTCATGATGTCGCGGGCCTTCTTGTCCGCCATGGCGGTTCCTCCCTCCCTTCGCCGAGCCTTGTCGGGTTGCGGCTACCCGAAGCGGGGGGGTCGAACACGCTGCGGCCGTAGAGTGGCGGCCGGCATGGAATCGCCGCGCGACAGCACCGACGGCCGTCGCGTCCCGCCCTCCGCGCGGCGGCCGACGATGCGCGAGGTCGCCGCACTCGCCGAGGTGAGCCTGAGCACCGTCTCGCGCGTGGTCAACGGGAGCCCGCCGGTGGCTCCTGAGCTGGCCCGGCGGGTCGAGCAGGCGGTGGCGATCCTCGGCTACCGCCACGACCAGATCGCGGGCAGCCTGCGCCGCGCGAACCGGGCGTCGGCCACGGTCGGGCTCGTCTTCGAGGACGTGGCGAACCCGTTCTTCTCGCTCATCCACCGGGCGGTCGAGGACGTGGCCGCTCCGCGGTCGGTGCTGACGCTCGCCGGCAGCTCCGACGAGGACCCCGTGCGCGAGCGCGAGCTGACCGAGGGGTTGCTCGCGCGGCGGGTCGA
Source organism: Solirubrobacteraceae bacterium (assembly GCA_035717845.1). Lineage (GTDB taxonomy): Bacteria > Actinomycetota > Thermoleophilia > Solirubrobacterales > Solirubrobacteraceae > DASSUW01. The sequence continues at coordinate 9,092 of DASTIC010000006.1, read as the reverse complement.
CGGCCTGATCGTCGTCCCCACTCCCGGCGACCACTCCTTCCTCGAGCGCGACGTCGCGGCCGGCGTGGCGCTCGTGTTCGTCGATCGCCCGCCGGAGGGCGTCGACGCCGACTCGGTGGTGTCGGCCAACTTCGAGGGGGCGCGGGCCGCCGTCTCGCACCTGATCGCCCAGGGCCACCGCCGGATCGGTTTCGTCGGCGACCAGCCGGACATCTACACCGCTGCCGAGCGCCTGCGCGGCTTCCGGGCGGCGCTCGCCGAGCACGGGATCGCGGAGGATCCGGACCTGATCGGCCACCCGAGCTTCCGGGCCACCGACGCCGAGGCCGTGACCGCGCAGCTGCTCGAGAGCGCCGCTCCCCCCACCGCGCTCTTCAGCGCCCAGAACCTGATCACCGTGGGCGCCATGCGGACGGTCCACCGGCTCGGCCTCCAGCGCTCGATCGCGTTCGTGGGGTTCGACGACCTGCCGCTCGCCGACGTGCTCGATCCCGGCATCACCGTCGTCGAGCAAGACGCGTACGGCATCGGCCGGCAGGCCGCGGAGCTGATGTTCTCGCGCATGGACGGCTACCACGGCCCGTCGCGCCATGTGACGCTGGCGACGCCGCTCATCCAGCGCGGCTCCGGCGAGATCCCGCCCCCCTGACAGCGGCGGCGCAGGCGTCATAGTCATCTCGATGCTGGCCGCCGTGCTGTTCGCCGCCTACGCGATCCCGTACTGGGTGCGGGCGCGGACGCTCGCGCGGCGCGGCCGGCCGGTGCCGCGGTGGCGGATCGCGTGCTTCGGCTCCGGGATCGCCGTGCTGGCGGTCGCGGTCAGCCCACCGGTGCTCGACCTCGCGGGGTCCACGTTCGTCGCGCACATGACCGAGCACCTCCTGATCGCCGACGTGGCCGCAGTGCTGCTCGTGCTCGGCCTGACCGGTCCCGTGCTCGCCCCGCTGCTGCGCGTGCGCGCGATCGACCGCCTGCGCGCGCTCGGCCACCCGGTGCCGGCGTTCCTGTTGTGGGCGGCCAACCTCTACCTCTGGCACCTGTCGTGGGCGTACGAGGGCGCGCTCGGGAACGACCTTGTGCACGCCGTCCAGCATCTGCTCTTCCTGCTCGTCGGCATCAACCTGTGGATGCCGCTGTTCGGGCCGTTCCCCAAGCCAGAGTGGTTCGGCACGGCCGCCCAGCTCGGGTACGTCGTCGTCGTCCGCCTCACCGGGGCGGTGCTCGCCAACGTGTTCGTGTGGTCCGGGACGCCGTTCTACGGCTGGTACGGCGACCTCGCGGACCAGAGCGCGGCGGGCGCGGTGATGATGGTCGAGGAGAGCCTCGTGACGGTCGCGCTCTTCGGCTGGCTGTTCATGAAGTGGATGCGCGAGGGCGACGAGCGCCAGGAGATCCTCGAGCTGGCCGGCGCCCGCGGGATCGAGCTCGACGAGCGGCGCGTCGCCCGCGCGGTGGCCGCCGGGCGCGGAGCCGAGCTGCGGCGCCGGCTGGTGTGAGCGGTCACCCGCCGCCGCATGCGCGCGGGATCGTCACCGGCGCCTCGCGTTCGGGGCCCGGTCGCCCGGCGATCTTGCAGAGCCCGTAGCGGCCGGCCGCGAAGTCGACGCGCGCGCGGTACAGGTGCCCGATCACGCCGCCGGGGTTGGCGGCGGTGCGCTCGAACGCGGCGGTGACGGCGATGCACGAGTAGAGGCCGCGGCGGCGCGAAAGGTCCCGGTCGGCGCCGGGAGTCTCGAGGCTGCGGGGGAACGGCTCGCACGTCACGCGCCGGATCGGGCCGTCGAGCTCGCCGCGCTCGACCCGGGCGCGGGCGTCGCCGCCGATCGCCGCACGGAGGTCCGCCAGCGTGCGCGCGCGGACGGCGAGCCGTTCGGCCGTCGCGGCGCTCACCCGGTCGCGGGCGGCGGAGCGGCCGGTGACGGGGCGCTGCTCGGCCTCGAGGCGCCGGACGAGCTCGGCCCGCTGCGCGGCGCGGTCGCGCTCGGCGCGCCCCTCCGCCTCGCGCTGGGACTCCTTGAGACCGGGGACGAGGACCGCGACCGCGACGGCGATCGCCAGCACGGCGAGCACCAAAGCGACCCGCGCCGCCCGACCCATCTTCCGCCACAGCCAGCGGGGGAGCTCCGGCAGGGGCGGCAGCGGCTCGTATCGATCCTGCGGTTGCGCCACGGCCCCGACAGCGTGGCGGCCGCATAGCGCAAGCACAAGCACCGATGCGTTGCGGCGGGCGTAAGCTCAGCTGCACGATGCTCGACCTCCGGCGTCTTCGCCACCTGAGCGAGCTCGCGCGGCGCGGCACGATCGCCGAGGTCGCCCGCGCGGTCGGCTACACGCCGTCCGCGATCTCGCAGTCTCTCCTTCAGCTCGAACGTGAGGTCGGGGTGGCGCTGCTCGAGCGCGACGGCCGGCGGGTGCGGCTCACGCCCGCCGCGCGAGGCCTCGTGGCCCGCACCGAGCGGGCGCTCGCGGAGCTCGACGCCGCCGAGGCCGAGCTGGCGGCCGAGCAGCGGACCGTGCGCGGGCGGGTGGTGGTCGGCGCGTTCCCGAGCGCCGCCGCCTGGCTCGTGATCCCGGCCACCCTCGCGCTCGCGCGCCGCCACCCGGAGCTGTCCGTCCAGGTGCGCGAGCACGAGCCGGAGGACGGGATCGGCCTCCTGCGCGCCGGCGAGCTCGACGTGCTCGTCTCGGAGCGCTACGAGGGCGTCGAGCCGGCGCCGGCGGGCGGGCTCGAGGAGCACCTCCTGCTGACGGAGCCGCTCCTGCTGGCGTTCCCGGACCGGGACGTCGGCGAGCCGGTCTCCCTCGCCGGGTACCGCGACGCCGCCTGGATCGGTGGGCTCGCCGGCACCCAGTACGCCGTCGCGGTCGAGCAGGCGTGCCGTGCCGCCGGCTTCACGCCGCGGATCGTGCACCGCGCCGACGAGGCGACGGTCATCCAGGCGTTGGCCGGGTCGGGGCTCGGCGTCGGCTTCCTACCGGCGCTCGCGTGCACAGACGCGGAGGGGGTCCGCTACGTCGAAGCCTCGCCGCCCCCGCCCGCCCGGCTCGTCAGCGCTCTCGTGCGCCGCGGCGCCGCGCGGCGACCGGCGCTGGCGGCCGTCCTCGAGGCGCTCGCGGAGTGCCGGCCGACGTCAACGGCGCATTGAGGGGCTGCTTAACGCAACACTCGGCGAGTCCTCGTCGCCGAGTGTCGCGAAACGCATGTCAGGGATGCGTATGTGCACACTCGATGGGCGGGCGGCGCCGAGTGTTGCGTTACGCATGTGCGCTGCGGCCGGCTCCCTCACCCTCCCTACCCAGCCGCAGTTGACGTTCGCCAGCGCGCAACCAGCTCTTCGGAGGCCGGCGGCGGCCCGGGCAACGGCTCGCCGACCACCGACCGTAGCCCGTCGAGGGCGAGCGCGAGGTAGCGGCGGCGGAGCTCGCGGCGGCGCTGCTCGTCGCCGACGCGGATCGAGGCCAGCTGCTCGAAGATGATCGCGAGGTCGTTGACGTCGGCGTCGGCCCGTACCGCGCCGGCCCTCTGCGCGCGCCCGAACAGCTCGACGTTGAGCTCGCCGGCCCGTGCGGCGGCGCGGTAGAGGTCCTCGGTCGGCGTGAAGGTGCCGGCGAGCCGCACCGTGAGGCTGCTCGCGTCGGCCTCGACGGCGGCGCGCATGAAGCCGGCCAGGGCGTCCCACGGATCCGCGTGCGCCGCGAGCGCCGTCTCGGCGGCGTCGATGTAGCGGCCCAAACCCTCGGCGCACAGCGCCCGCAGGAGCTCCTCCTTGCTCGGGTAGCGACGGTAGAGCGCCGCGATCCCCACGCCGGCGTGCCTCGCCACCGCGCCGATCGGTGCGCCCGGATCGGCGATGAACACGGCCCGCGCCGACGCCAGGATCTTGCGATCGTTGAGCGCCGCGTCGCGGCGGCGCGGCCCAGGCGGCGAACCCTCGTCGGTCATGGGGGCTAACACTACAGAACGGAACGCTCCGCTCCGGTAATTTCACGGTCGTACCGAGCGCCCTGCTCACCCCCGATCCGAGAGGAACCACGGCATGGACTTCAGGCTCGAGCTCGTCGCCATCCCCGTCTCCGACGTCGACCGCGCGAAGGCCTTCTACGTCGACCAGGTGGGCTTCAACGCCGACCATGACCACCGCGTCAGCGACGCGATCCGGTTCGTCCAGCTCACGCCGCCCGGCTCGGCGTGCTCGATCGCACTGGGTGACGGCGTCACCGACGCCGCCCCCGGCTCGGTCAAGGGCATGCAGATGGTGGTGGACGACATCGAGGCGGCCCACGACCACCTGCGCAGCCGCGGCGTGGAGGTGAGCGACGTGCAGGACTTCCCGTGGGGCCGCTTCGTGTTCTTCAGCGACCCGGACGGCAACGGCTGGGCCGTGCAGCAGATCGTCTATCCGACGGCCTAGCCCGCGTCACGCGCGCGTGCGATGGCCGACGCAGTTCGGCACGTCGCACGGCGCGGTCATCGGCCGCGCCGCCTTGACCGGCGGCGCGGCCGCCCGCGCACGAGGGGGAACGGCGACGTCGTCGGTCGCGGCCTGGTCATGAGGACGCACGGCCGAGGAGCGCCGTTCCCGGTGCGGTGGCCGGCCGGCGGTCTTCGGGCCGACGGCGCCGTTCGCGCGTCGCGCGAGGTGCCAGAGGATGAGCGGATCGATCATGGTGGGCTGCTCCTGTCGAGATGGACCGCGGGGCGCCGGCGTCCTGCCGGCGCCCCACGTGGTGGTCAGGCGGTCACCCGGCGCGCGCGAAGGCGCGAGCGGCGGGCGATGCCGGCGGCGCCGCCACCGGCGAGGCCGGCTCCGGCCAGGCCGCTGGCGAGCAGCAGCCAGATCCCGACGTCGTCGCCGTCGTCGTTCGCGGTCGTCGAGGCGTTCACGGCCTTCGGCTTGGGCAGCGGAGGCACGTAGCTCGGGAACACCGGCTGGCCCGGCTGGAGCTTCTCCTCTTGTGCCGCCTGGAACGCGGCGTCCTTGGCGCGCTCGCCACGGAAGTCCTGCTTCTTGAGGTTCTTCTCCGTCGTGCCGGCGAGGCTGCCCGTCGGGCTGTCGTCGCGGTTCACCGGCCCGTCGATCGGCATCGCCAGCGCCGGCGAGGCGGCGATGGCGCCCGACGCCAGGATGGCGGTGAGCGTGTACTTCAGGGTGCTGCGGTGCATCGCGGTTGCTCCTTGCGGGGCGGGGTGGACAAGTGCGACCACCTTCCGCGCACGCGCTTACAGCGCTCTTGCTGGCCGCTGACAGCGCCGCGTGCCCGCCTGGGCCACCGGGTATCACGACGGTATGGCGAAAGATCACGGTTCCAGCATCAAGGACGACAAGCAGTACGAAGGACTGCGCAAGAAGGGCATGAGCAAGAGCCGCGCGGCGGCGATCGCCAACTCCCCCGGCGCGTCCAGCCGAGGCGGCAAGAAGTCGGGCTCCGGCGCGGCCAGCAAGAGCAACGCGAGCCAGGGCGGCACGACGCAGCAGAAGAAGGCCGCCGGCCGCAAGGGCGGCAAGGCCGCCGCCAAGAAGTCGTAGTCGTGCGCATCGTCGTCACGGGCGCCACCGGCAACGTCGGCACCGGCGTGCTGGCCGCGCTGGGCACGGACGACCGCGTCGAGGAGATCGTCGGCCTCGCCCGGCGCGAGCCGGCGTGGACGCCCCCGCGCACGCGATGGGAGCGCGCGGACGTCGCCGAGGACGACCTCCGGCCGCTGTTCGCGGGCGCCGACGTGGTGATCCACCTGGCGTGGCTGATCCAGCCGAGCCGCGACGCGGCGACGCTCGAGCGGGTGAATGTGGGTGGCTCGCGGCGCGTGTTCGAGGCGGCCGCGGAGGCCGGCGTCGGCCGGCTCGTCCACGCCTCGTCGGTCGGCGTCTACTCACCGGGGCCGAAGGACCGGCCGGTCGACGAGTCATGGCCGCGCGACGGCGTGCCGACCTCGTTCTACTCGCGCCATAAGGCCGCGGCCGAGCGCGAGCTCGACGCGGTCGAGGCGCAGGCGCCCGAGCTGCGGACCGTCCGCCTGCGTCCCGCGCTCATCTTCAAGCGCGAAGCCGGCCCCGAGGTGCGCCGGCTGTTCGCGGGCCCGTTCCTGCCCGCCCGCCTCCTGCGACCTGGGTTGATACCGCTGCTGCCGGTCCCGCCGCGCCTCGTGCTCCAAGCCGTGCACGGCGACGACGTCGCCGAGGCGTACCGGCTGGCGGCCCTCTCCCCTGACGCGGCCGGCGCCTACAACGTGGCCGCCGACCCGGTGCTCGACCCGGCGACGCTCGCGCGCCTGTTCCGGGCCCGGCCGGTGCGCGTGCCCGCCGGCGCGGTGCGCACGCTAGCCGACGTCACGTGGCGCGCGCGGCTCCAGCCGACCCCGCCCGGGTGGCTCGACATGGGCCTCCAGGGGCCGCTGATGGACACTCGTCGCGCGCGTGAGCAGCTCGGGTGGACGCCGCGCCACACCGCGACGGCCGCGCTCGAGGAGCTGCTCGAGGGCATGCGCGAGCCGGCCGGCCTGCCGACACCGCCGCTGGATCCACACGCGGGCGGCCCGCTGCGCATCCGCGAGCTGCTCACGGGCGTCGGGCGACGCACCTGACGGCGGTACAGTGAGGGAGCGCCGCTGGGGAGCGGGCGCCTCGACATGGGCCACGCGCTGCAACAGCTCGTCAGTCTCGACCACGACGCCGTGCGTGCGACGACCGAGCTGCGCTGGAGCCCCGCGACCGCCGTGCTGGCGTTCGTCTCCGCGTGGTGGGTGAAGGGGCCGCTCCTGGTCGCCACCGGGTGGTGCGCGGACCTGAGCAACCGCCGCCTGTTCCCGCTCGTCGCGCTCGCGGCCACCCTGAGCTTCGCTCTGGCGTCGTGGCTGAACGCGCTGATCAAGGCCGTCGTCGGCAGGAGCCGCCCGCCGCAGGAGATGGGCCTCGACGCGATCGTCGGGGTGCCGGGATCGCCGTCGTTCCCGTCCGGCCACGCGATGAGCGCGTTCGCCGTGGCGGCCGCGATCGCGCTGCTGGCCCCGCGCCTACGCTGGCCCGTGCTGGCGCTGGCCGCGCTGATCGGCTTCTCGCGCGTCTATCTCGGCGTTCACTTCTGGCTGGACGTGCTGGCCGGCGCGGCGCTCGGGATGGCGATCGGCGCGCTGATCGCCGTCGCCGCCCGCAGGGCGCTCGCGCCGCGCCCGAGCTGAGGGAGCAGGCCGGTCGTCCGCATCACGGCCACGGAGAAGAGCCCGACCTGCCAGCCGACGATCGTGCCGAGGAGGACGTCGAGCGGGAAGTGGGCGCCGAACGTGATGCGGGTCACCGCGATCGCCGCGAGGTAGGTGAAGGCGGGGATCCGCAGCAGCGGCGCCATCGTCGCGGCGGCGGTCACGAGCGCCGTCGTCACGATCAGGTGCCCTGACGGGAACGACGGGATGTGGCTCCAGTGGCGGCCGTGGCTGCGCGCGACCTCGGCGCCGAGCGCCTCCTCGGGACGCGCGCGGTCGACGCCGAGCTGGATCACCTCGAGGACGAGGTCGGCGAACACCCCGGCGAAGGCCATCGCCAGCAGCGCACCACCGGCGTACCGCAGCCGCCGCGTGGTCAGGAGCACGACCAGCGTCGCCGCCGCGGCGAGGATCATGTAGTTGCGGCTGTGGGGATCGAGTGCCTGGTAGAGCCACTCGGGTCCGTCCCCGAGCCCGTTGATGGCCAGGAACAGGGCCTCGTCGAGCGGCGCGATCAGGGGGAAGGCCGCCGCGACCGCCCACGCGAGCAGCATGCCGGCCCCGATCCGCGGGGCCCACTCCTGTACCGCGCCGCGCAGCGTGACGGCGGGCGGGCGGCCGGAGGTCAGCACCGCGCGCGTGACGCGCAGCGTGTCGGCGACCGCGTGGAACGAGCTCGCCTCGCCGTCGTAGATGGCCGGCATGGGGACCCAGCCGACCTTGCGGCCGTTGCGGATGAGCTGCTTCAGGTGCCGCGTCTCGGCCTCGTAGCGGCCGGGCGAAGGCGGCACGGCACGCAGGGCAGCGGTGCGGAACAGGCGCATCCCGTTCTGGGTGTCGCGCAGCCGCCGGCCGACGGCGAGGCTGAGCGCCCAGCTCGACGCCGCGTTGGCGATCCGACGGGCGGCCGGCATCGCGTCGCTGCGCGGGCGATCGCCGATCACGACGTCGGCGTGCTCGGCCGCGGTGACGAAGCTCGGGATCAGCTCCGGCGGGTGCTGCCCGTCGGAGTCGAGCACGATGACGGCGTCGGGGTCGCGCCCGAGGGCCGCGTCGATGCCGGCCGCCACCGCCGTGCCCTTGCCCTGGTTGGCGCCGAGACGCACCACCTGCACGCGGGGATCGCGCGCGGCCTGCTCGAGCAGGCTCGCGATCGCCGGCGGCGCTCCGTCGTCGACGAGCACGAGGTCGTCGACGTGGCGCAGCGTCTCGGCCGTCACGGCGGACACCCGGTCGGAGCGGTAGACCGGGATCACGGCCGCCAGCCGCCGGATCGGCGCGTGCGCCACGGCGGCGGCGCGGCGGCGCTCGGCGCGCGCCAGCGGGACGAGCCCGACGATGCCGAGCGCCCCCATGCCCAGCAGCGCGCGATACGAGCCCGTGGCGGCGATCAGCAGCCCCGCGGCCGGCAGCGCGGCGGTGGAGGCGATCGCCCGCGCCGAGAAGAAGGCGCCCGCGTAACGGCCGGCCTGGCCGTCGGGCACGAAGCGCGTGAAGTACGGGAAGCCGACGGCGCTGACGAGGCCGGCCCCGAGCGCGGCGGCGGCGAACGGGATCGCCGCCTGGGCCACGGTCGAGGCCGCGGTGGCGGCGAGCAGGCCGCCGCCGAGCAGCGCCGTGCCGGCCATCAGCATGGGCCGCAGCCGGTCGGCGGGCGTGCGCGCGCCGGCCAGCATCCCCACGCCGGTGAGCAGGCCGAAGCCGGCCAGCAGGACGCCCGCGGCCGAGGCGCGCAGCCCGAGGACCTCCTCGGCGTAAAGGACCATGAACGGCACGAGCGCGGCGTAGGACGCGACCCACAGCACCTGGGCGACGAGCACCTGCCGCGCGCCGTCGCGTCGCAGCACCTCGGCGAGCAGCCGCAGCGACGAGCCCTCGGCTGGCTCCGGCTCGG
>DASTIC010000005.1:0-7900 GCA_035717845.1 Solirubrobacteraceae bacterium | reverse complement strand
CGGGGGAGAAAGCCACGGTTGCGAAGGTTCGCCTAGCAACATACGCCCGGCGCGCGTACGGTTCGGTACGGCCACCCCCCGGACCAGGAGCACGACCAATGACGCTGCAGATCGGCGACCTCGCCCCCGACTTCGAGGCCGAGACCACGGAGGGGACGATGCGCTTCCACGAGTGGATCGGCGACTCGTGGGCCGTGCTGTTCTCCCATCCCCGTGACTTCACCCCCGTGTGCACGACCGAGCTCGGCTACATGGCGCGGATCAAGCCCGAGTTCGACCGTCGCAACGTGAAGGTCATCGGGCTCTCGGTGGACCCGCTGGAGAACCACGAGAAGTGGGCCGCCGACATCGAGGAGACCCAGGGAGCGGCGCCGAACTACCCGATCATCGGCGACGCCGAGTTCACCGTCTCGAAGCTGTACGGGATGCTGCCCGCGGACGTCGAAGGCGACCCGACCCAACGCACCCCGGCGATGAACCAGACCGTCCGCAACGTCTTCGTCGTCGGTCCGGACAAGCGGGTGAAGCTGATCCTCGTCTATCCGATGACGACGGGCCGCAACTTCGACGAGGTGCTGCGCGTCATCGACTCGCTCCAGCTCACCGCCAACCACAAGGTGGCTACGCCGGTGAACTGGCAGCAGGGCGAGGACGTGATCATCGCCGGCTCGGTGTCGGACGAGGAGGCCCGCGAGCGCTACCCGGACGGCTGGGACGCCCCGCGGCCGTACATCCGGATCGTGCCCCAGCCCGAGCCCCAGCCGGCCTGACCGGTCACGGGTCGAGGACGCCCTCTCCCGGGGTGACGAGGCCGGACTCGTAGGCGACGACGACCGCCTGCACGCGATCGCGGATGCCGAGCTTCTGGAGCATCCGCGTCACGTGCGTCTTCACGGTTCCCTCGCTGAGGTACAGCTCGGCGCCGATCTCGGCGTTCGAGCGGCCGCGCGCGATCGCGAGCAGCACGTCGCGCTCGCGCGCGGTCAGCTCGGCGAGCTGCGGCCACTCCTGCCGGCCGTGCATGAAGCGCTCGACCAGCCGCCGCGTGACCTGGGGCGCGAGCAGGGCGTCGCCGCGGGAGATCACGCGCACCGCGTGGACGAGGTCCGGCGGGTCGACGTCCTTGAGCAGGAAGCCGCTGGCTCCCGCCTTCATCGCCTCGTAGACGTACTCGTCGAGGTCGAACGTGGTGAGGATGAGCACCCGGGCGGGCGATCCGGCGCGCGCCAGCTCCCGCGTCGCCGCCAGGCCGTCCAGCTCTGGCATGCGGACGTCCATGAGGATGACGTCGGGGTGCAGCTCGAGCGCCTGGCGCACGGCGGCGCGGCCGTCCTCAGCCTCGCCGACGACCCGCAGGTCGTCGTGTGCCTCGAGGATCATGCGAAAACCGCCGCGGACGAGCGACTGGTCGTCGGCGATCAGGACGCGGATCATGGGAGCGGGAGCCGGGCGTGGACGCGGAAGCCGCCGCCGGGGATCGGGCCGGCGTCGAGGTCGCCGTCGTGCACCAGGACCCGCTGGCGCATGCCGATCAGGCCCTGGCCGGCGCCGGCGGTGCCGTTCGAGCTCCCGCCGTCGTCGGTGACGGTCACCTCGAGCAGCTCGGGCTCGTAGCGGAGGCGGACGGTGGCGTGCGATCCGCGCGCGTGCTTGAGCGCGTTCGTGAGGGCCTCCTGCACGACGCGGTAGGCGGCGAGGCCGACGCCGGGGCCGACGGGGCGGCGCTCACCCTGGACCTCGAGCTGGACCGGCAGGCCGGCGCCGCGGACGCGCTCGACCAGCGCGTCGAGGGCGTCGAGGTCCGGCTGCGGCTCGGACCCCTGCTGGTCGCCGTCGGACCGCAGCAGCCCGAGCATGTGCCGGAGGTCGACGAGCGCCGCCTTCCCGGTCGTCCGGATGGTGGCGAGCGCCTCGCGCGCCGCGGCGGGATCGCGATCGATGACCTGCTCCGCGGCGCCCGCCTGCACGACCATGAGCCCGACCGAGTGGGCGACAACGTCGTGCAGCTCGCGCGCCACGCGCGCCCGCTCTTCGGCCACGGCGTCGGTCGCCCTGCGCTCGGCGGCCGCGGTCGCGGCGTGCTGGCGGCGCGCGATCCGGCCGGCGACCCACGGGGCGCCGAACAGGAATGCGATGAACAGGTAGTCGCCGGTGCTGCTGACCTCGCTCGCCTGCACGCCGATGGCGACCACCGCGGCGGTGGCCAGCAGCCCGGCGACCGACGCGCGGACCGCCAGATACGCCCCCACCGAGTACATCGAGAGCGCGATCGTCACGACGATGAACACGTAGTCGTTGCCCTCGCCCGCCACGCGGACGAACGCGGCCAGCGACCCGCTGATGACCAGCGCCACGAGCAGCGGCGCGATGCGGCGCCAGGCGAGCGGGAGGGACATGAGCACGGCCAGCACGAAGCCCCGCGGCTCGCGATCGATCACCGCGACCTCGACGAGCGAGAGCGCGGCGAGGATCACCGCCAGGAGAACGTCGGCCCGTCCAGGGCGTTCGCGCTGCATGGAGGCGACCGTACCGCCAAGGCGCGTCGCCGTCCTGCGACTTGCGGTCGGCGCGGGTCATCCGAAGGTCGCACATGCAGGCGACCGCAGCCAGTCGAGGCGCGCGGCGGCGAACCGTAGCTTCGCCGCCCATGAGCCGATCGACGATCCTCCTGCTGGTGCTGGGCGCGGTCGTGGCCGTGCCGTCCACCGCGTCCGCCGCCGACGTGGCCGCGCGCTCCGTCGGCGATCCGCCGAAGCGCCTCGCCGAGGGCCGCGCGTTCGCGGTCCGCGACGCGTCGCGCGGGACCGCCCGGCGGGCGGTCGTCCGCTACTACCTCTCCTCCGACGCCCGCCGCGACGCCGCCGACGTCCGCCTGGCCGGCCGCCGCACGTTCGCGCAGCGCGGCGCCACACGGGTCCGGGTGCCGCATTCGATGCCCTCCGGGACGTTCCGGCTGCTCGCGTGCGCGGACGACACCGGCGTGGTGCGGGAGCGCAACGAGCGCAACAACTGCGCCGCCTCCCGCGGCGCGGCGCGCGTGACGGACGGCGCCGACCCCCCAGTCCAGGCCTTCAGCGACCGCACGCTGCTGGCCGACAGCGACAACCTGTTCCTCATGACCGCCGGGTTCGGCCGGCTCGCCTGCCCGACGCGGGTCGGCGGCGGGCAGCCGGGAGCGGGCGCGGCGCTCGACCGCCTGCACGACCTGCTCGCCCGCGGGTCGCGGGCCGGCGTGCGGAGCTTCCGCCGCAGCCGCGCGTTCCGCACGGCGGCGGGCTCGGAGTCGGGGGCGGCCGAGGCGCTGGTCGCCAAGTCGCCGGCGGGCACGCTCCAGGGGCTCCTGCGGGCGCACGAGCTCGAGCCGCGCGAGCCGCGCCATCTCGTCAACGCGGCCGGCATCGCGACGTCGCTCGGCAAGCCGCGCGAGGCGCTGGCGCTCCTCGACCGCGCGGACACCCTGGATGTGGGGCGGACGTCGCCGTTCGGTCTCAACGCCCAGGCCGTCGCGCTCAACGCGCGCGGGTTCGCCCTGCTCCAGCTCGGGCGCATGGACCAGGCCGAGCAGGCGCTGCGCGCCGCCGTCGCGATCGAGCCGCTCCTGTCCGAGGCGCGGATCAACCTCGGCGCCACCCGGCTGTGCGGCGGCGACCGCAATCACGGCCTGCGCGCCCTGCGCGCCGGCCAGTTCCGGCAGGCGAAGTACGACGACGCCTACGACCCGGAGCATCCGCCGAAGCCGGTCACCGGGCCGTCGCTGCCCGAGCTGATGGACCTGTCGGGCGGCAAGCCCGGCGGCCTCCCGGGGTTCCCGCTCCCGCCGACCATCGACCGCGCGCAGGCCTGGATGAAGACGGGGCTGTACACGAAGATGCTCGAGGAGCTGCGGGAGCGCCAGAAGCGGCGCGGGCTGGTCGGTGCCGCGCTGCCCGGCGTGGCCCAGGGCAGCTTCGCGTCGCAGCTGTACGGAGCCGTGCTCGGCGTCCCGCTCGACCCGGACATCGCCCCGGTGCGGGCGCAGCTCGGTGCCGTCTCCGCCGAGGCTTCGAAGCTGTCGAGCTTCTGGTGGCCGACGCGCGCCGACGGGTTCCCCAAGTGGCAGCGCGAGGCCTATGAGGCGTGTATCGGCAACCCGGACCTGGGCTGCCGGAAGCGCGAGCTCTGGGATCGCTGCCGGGGGCCGAGCGCGGACGCCCACGCGTCGTGGCTGCGGCTGATGGGCGAGCGCGTCCGGCTCACCGATGCGTACCTGAAGAAGTACGTCCCGCGGGCGACGGGCTACGCGGCCCACATCAGCGAGGCCGGCCCCCACGCCCGGGTGATGGCGCAGATCGAGGCGCATGTCGACACGCAGCTCTATGGGCTCACGTTCGACGCGATGCTGTGGAGCGGCGCGACGGCCGTGTGCGCCGAGCCCGAGCCGGGTGCCCCGCTCCCCGACGGCGCCCTGCCCGGGGTCACGGCACCCGAGAAGTGCCCGCCGTGGCTGCGCGCCGTGCGCCTGAAGCTGAAGTACTCGTTCGCCGAGGTCGAGATCAACTGCGAGAAGGTCCAGCTCGAGCTGTCGGGCAAGGTCGGCGGGTCCAACGACAACTGGATCGGCGCCTTCGCGGAGATCGAGTACGAGACCCACACCGGCAAGGTCACGGTGTTCGGCGGCCCCAAGGGCAGCATCAAGATCCCCGGCACGCCGATCGGCGGCAGCATCAAGGACGGGGTCTACATCCGCTTCGGCAGCAACGGCTCCGTCGACGACGTCGGCTTGCGGGTCAGCGGCGAGGGGTCGGCGAGCGTCGACCCGATCACGATCAAGGGCGGAGACTCGATGGACTTCTCCTTCGTCCCCGTGTTCGGAGGTCAGTGAGGCACCCAGCCGGTCGCCGCCGCCCACGCCTCGGCGGCGGCGACCACCACATCCACGACGGGATCCTTGAGGTCCGTGTACGACGCGACGTCCGGGACGGCGTCGGCGAGCATCGCCTTGAACCGCGCGTACGCCGGCACGGCGTCCGGATGAGCTCGAAACCAGTCCCGGAACAGCAACGCAACACGCTCGTTCGGCGAGCCGGAGCGCCTGACGTGCAGGTTCGCCGGCTCGCCTTCGCGCCGCGTCCAGAAGCGCTTGGCCCACGCCGCCGGGTCGTCGTCACGGCCGGCGGGGACATGGTCCCGCTCGTACGGCAACCGCTCGAACCCGCGCTCGGCGAGCGGACGGTCGAAGGCGGCGGCGGCAGCCTCGAGGTCCGCCACGCTCGCCTGGAGGTCGATCACGGGCTTCGCCGCCATCCCCGGGATCGCCGTGCTGCCGATGTGGTCGACATGGAGGGCGAGCGGAGCCAGCGCCGTCCGCAGCTCGGCGGCCAGCTCTGCGCCGCGCCGCTGCCATGCCGCGTCCGGGGGCCGGATCTCGATGCGTTGCTGCGGCGCGAACGTCAACGGCGGCAGGGTAGGGAGGGGACGGGGCCGGCGTGGGTGGCGATGACCCGAACTGCGTCGGATTAGCCCCGGTTTCCGGGGCTAACTCGACAAGGTTCGCCGAACTATCGCGCCGCGGTCGGCTCCCAGCCTCCCTACCCAGCCGCAGTTGACGTTTCGGCCGACCCGCCTACAGCCTCGCGGAGAGCGGCGACCTCGGCGCGCAGCTCGGCGACCTCGCGCTCGAGCTGCGCGAGACGCTCGTCGTCGCCGGCCGCTGGCGGCGCTGGCGCCGGCGCTGCCGGCGGAGCGGCCGGCGCGGGCGGGGCGTCTCCTCCGAGCAGGTGGCCGTAGCGGTCCTCGCGCTGGCCGGGGCGCCGGTCGTAGCGGGCGACGAGCTCGCGCTCCATCAGCCGGTCGACGGTCTCGTTGAGCGCGGCCGAGTCGGGGAAGTGGAACAGGCGCTCGGTGCGCTGGAGGAGCTCGCCGGGCGTCTGGGGGCCGCGCAGGAGCATGACGGCGAGCACGGCCTGCTCCTCGCGGCCGACCTGGAGGGTGTCGTCGAGCAGGTGCCGGTACTTGGCCGCGCGGCTGGTGTGGCCGCCGGAGAGCCGGGTGAAGCGGCGCTGGCTGAGCCGGTACAGCGCATCGCGGATCGTCGACTCGTCGTAGGCCACGACCGGATCGCGGTTCGTGCTCTGGTTGCACGCGGCCCGGAGCGCGTTGAGCGTGAGCGGATAGATGTCCGGCGTCGTGCGCTGCTTCTCGAGCAGGCTGCCGAGCACGCGCTGTTCCTCGGGGCTGAGCTCGTACACGGCGCGCAGCCTACGCGGCCTTCCAGGCGAGCATGGCGCTCGCCGCGAGCATCGCCGCGGCGGCCGCCACGACGGCCACGGCGAGCGGGCCCCAGTCGACGACGGATTCGTCGCGCGCCACGGAGACGAGGAAGACCGCCAGCCCGATCGCCTGCGACTGGAGCGGGACGCGGGCGGCGGTCCAGGTGCCGTGGGCGGCCACCGAGAGCCACACGGCCCCGTAGAGGGCGACCACCGCGGCGGTGATGCGGGCCGTGAGCGGCGTCAGCGTCCACGGCCAGTCGCCGATCGCCACGTCCGGCGCCGCGAACACGACCAGGGCCAGCGCGACGAGCAGGCCGCCCGCCCCGGCGAGCGCTACGCGGACGCCGCGTGGGAGCGGCACGCCGCTTGCGGGCGCAGCGCGGCGCCGGTTGCGCAGGTACAGGTACGGCACGAGGACCGGCGTGACGACGTACAGCGCCGCCCAGGCGGCGAACGGCAGGCTGTCCTCGGCGAAGCGATTGAGGTGCAGCGCGGTCGCGAGCGTCGCCATCCAGACGAACAGCGCGATCGCCGGGAAGCCGGCCGCGACCTCCTCCCACGAGGCGCCGAACAGCACGCGCGCGAAGAAGTACGCCCCGCCGGTGTAGACCGAGCCCAGGACCATCGCGGTCAGCTCGGGCTGGATCGTCCAGGCCCACAGCGTCGCCGTCCGGTCGGGGTAGAACGCCAGCAGCTGCGACGCGTCGAGCAGGATCACGACGATGAAGCCCGCCACCCAGCGCGTCAGCGCGTCGGTCGGGCGTGTGCTCGATGGTGCGGCTGGCACGCTGGTCATGGCCTCGGGTGTGAATTAACGTCGCTGCGTGGCGACGGTAACGCAGGCGCAGCGCCGGCGGTTCGTGGGCCGCCGCGAGGAGCTGGGCGCCGTCGACGCGGTGCTCGACACCCTCCGGGCTCCGCTGGCGCGCTGGCTCGTGGTCAGCGGCGAGCCGGGGATCGGCAAGACGCGGCTGCTCGGGGAGCTGGCCGACCGCGCCGCCGCGCGCCGTCACCCGGTGTTCGTGGGCCGCGGCGCCGAGCTGGAGCGCGAGCTGCCGTTCGCGATCTGGATCGACGCGCTCGACGACCACGTCGCCTCGCTCGGCGAGCGGCGGCTCGACGCGCTGGTCGGCGAGCGCGTCGGCGAGCTGGCCCGCGTACTGCCGTCGGCGGCGCCGGCCGGCGCCGGCGGCCTCCAGGACGAGCGGTTCCACGCCTACCGCGCGGTGCGCGCGCTGCTCCAGGGGCTCGCCACCGGCCGGCCGCTCGTGCTGATCCTCGACGATGTGCACTGGGCCGACGACGCCTCGCTCGAGCTGATCGCCCACCTGCTCCGCCGCCCGCCCGCCGCCTCGCTCCTGGTGGCGCTCGCCTTCCGCGCCGGGCAGGTGCCGAACTCGCTGCTGGCCGCGCTCGAAGCCGCAGGCCGGGACGGGCTGGTGACCGACATCCGGCTCGGGCCGCTGTCCGAGGCCGAGGCGGGTGCCCTGCTCGGCGCGCCGCCGCGCGCGCCGCTGTACCGCGCCAGCGGCGGCAACCCGTTCTACCTCGAGGAACTCGCCCGCGCGAGCGCGGCGCCGCAGCCTGAGATGGAGGATCCCGAGGCGGTGATCGACGCGGTCGGCGTGCCGCCCGCGGTGGCGGCCGCG
>DASTIC010000004.1:0-12416 GCA_035717845.1 Solirubrobacteraceae bacterium | reverse complement strand
TCCACCAGCTCGTCACGACGGTCCGGGGCCGCCTGCGCGACGACGCGTCCGCGATCGAATGCATCCACGCGGCGTTTCCTGGCGGCTCGATGACCGGCGCGCCGAAGCTGCGCACGATGGAGATCATCGACCGGCTCGAGGGCGGCCCGCGCGGCGTGTACTCGGGCGCGTTGGGGTTCCTGTCGGTCAACGGCACGGCCGATCTCAGCATCGTCATCCGCACGCTGGTCGCGTCGCCCGGCGGCTTGCAGATCGGGTCGGGCGGGGCGATCGTCGCCGCCTCCGACCCGGACGCCGAGTACGACGAGATGCTGCTGAAGGCGCGCGCGGTGCTCGACGCAGTCGGCGGCACCCTCTTGGACGACCGCAGGCTCGCCGCCGCACGCGGATGACGGAGCTGCTGGCGGCGGACTCGTGGCTCGTCGCTGACGGTCACGTGCGCGCCGTCAATCGCCACTGGGCGCGCTTCGGAGCGACCTGCCATGAGCATGGCGTCGAGCCCGAGGAGGTCGCGGCGCTACGTGCCCGCGTGGAGTCTGCGGTGCCGTCCCAGGGACGCTGGTTCCCGCGCGTGGAGCTGCGCGCGGAGTGCGAGCTCGCGTTCCAGGTGCGCCCGGCGCCGGCGCGCGAGCCGACCGTCGTGGCCTGGGTCGCCGACGTGCCCGATCCACGCCGCGCCCCACGCCGCAAGGGTCCCGACCTCGACCGGCTCGCCGCGCTGCGCGAGCGCGCGGCAGCCCACGGCGCCGGCGAGGCCGTGCTCGCCGACGCGGACGGGCGCCTGCTCGAGGGCGCGTTCACGAGCCTGCTGTGGTGGGAGGGGGAGACGCTGTGCGTGGTGCCCGACGACGCCCCGATTCTGCCCGGGATCACGCGGGCGCTCCTGATCGAGCTCGCGAGCGGGCGCCACACGCCCGTCGCGCAGCGGCGCCCCGCGCCGGAAGAGCTGGACGGGCGCGAGACCTGGCTCGTCAGCGCCTTGCACGGCGTCCGGACCGTCGCGCGCTGGGCGGGCGGAACGCCGGCGGGCGCGGCGCCGCGCGCGGCGACCTGGCAGCGCCTGCTCGACGACTTCGCGGTCCCGCAGAGCATCTGAGCCGAACACCAACGGCGTGCGATTGCGAACGAGTGGTGCGTGTCCATGAGCGAACGGCACCGGTGTCTGGATTCGCTGCGGGTTCCCTCACACGGGAATACGATCCGCCCCGGGTTCGAAAGGAGGAGCACCGTGAGCGACACTGCCGTCGAAGCGGCCTTGGACAAGCAGAACGGGGCGACGCTGGGTCGATTGCTGGGCCGGGGAACGGTCGGGCAGGCGGAGGAAGGACCGGACGGCAAGATGCACGCCACGGTCCGGATCCCCGAGGACGAGCTCGTCTACGAGCCCGGAGTCCTTGTCATGCCGCATGGGGGCGTGCTCGAACTCGAGCTCCTCAATGACGACCGGAACACCCACTGCGCCGTCCTGCCGAGCAATGGCGACACCCAGTTCATCTGGCTGGTGAACCATTCGAGGGGCACGGCCACCCTCGAGCTCGACGGACCGGGTTACTACTGGTACGGCTCCACGACCGGCAACGACGAGGGCCGCGGTCTGACGGGGGCGATCGTCGTGAGCGGCGAAGTACCGGCCGAGGCGCGCCTCGACCGACCGCCCCAACCGCGCCCGTAGACCGCCTGCCGCTCACCCTGGAAAGGAGCACTCGATGGCAACCGAGTACGTAGACGCAGGGACTGCCATCCCTTACCAAAGCCTGAGCGCCGACGTTGGCCACGCGCCGCCGGTCGCCAAGGGCGTCACCTACGAGCGGATCCTCAACGCCCGCGACGAGCCGCAGAACTGGCTGACCTACTACGGCGCCTACGACGGGCAGCGCTACAGCCCGCTGGACCAGATCGACGCGAGCAACGTCAAGAAGCTCACGCCGGCATGGGTGTACCAGATCGGCTCGATGGGCCTGCATTCGGGCGCATCGACGTATGCGTGGGAGGCCTCCCCGATCGTCGTCGACGGGATCATCTACGTCTCCGCCTGGGACGGCCAGCTGTTTGCTCTCGACGCGGTGAGCGGGAGCGAGCTGTGGCGCTACAAGCATGCGTCCCCGTTCGACGTGTCGCTGTGCTGCGGCAACGTCAACCGCGGGGTCGCCGTCGCCGAGGGGAAGGTCTTCATGACGACCCTGAACGCGCATGTGATAGCGCTGGATGCCGAGACCGGCAAGAAGATCTGGGATCAGACGTTCGGCGATGTGCGGGCCGGCGAGAGCGCCACGGTGGCTCCCCTGATCGTCAAGGACATGGTCATCGTCGGGAGCTCAGGGGGCGAGTTCGGGGTGCGGGGCCACACCGACGCGTTCAAGCTGGAGACCGGCGAGCGCGCGTGGCGGTGCTACATGATCCCCAAGCCCGGGGAGCCCGGCTCGGAGACCTGGCCCGCCGACGGTGAGGCCTGGGCGCGCGGCGGCGCGAACTGCTGGATCACGCCCACCTACGACCCGAACCTGAACCTCCTGTACTACGGGACCGGCAACCCGTGCCCGGACTTCGACGGCGAGGTCCGCGAGGGCGACAACCTCTTCACCGATTCCGGTGTCGCCGTGGACGCCGACACCGGCGAGATCAAGGCGCACTTCCAGTACACCCCGCACGACCTGTGGGACTACGACTCCGTTATGGAGCACATCCTGTTCGACCTCGACGGGCAGAAGCTCGCGGCCCACTTCGACAAGAACGGGTTCCTCTACATCCTCGACCGCACGAACATGGAGGCGGTCCGGGTGGCGCCGTTCGTCGACCGCATCGACTGGGGCGAGGTCGACGAGAAGGGCAACGTGACGCCGAAGCTCTACCCCGACAAGGAGGGCGACCCGGTGCACTTCTGGCCGGGGCCGGCCGGCGCCAAGGAGTGGACGCACGCGTGCTACAGCCCGAGGACGGAGCTCCTCTACGTGCCGGTGCAGGACGTCGGCGCGACGGCCACGCGGCGCCGCAGGGAGTTCAAGGAGAGCATCCCGTACTGGGGTGCCGGCGTCGCCGTCGACGGCGAGGACCAAAGCGGGTACGTGAGCGCCTACGATCCGCGCACCGCCCAGGAGCGCTGGCGCTGGACGAACGACCTGTGCATGTGCTCGTCGCTGCTGGCCACGGGCGGCGACCTCGTGTTCGGCGGGGAGCCGACCGGGGAGTTCAACGCCTGGGACGCGAACAGCGGAGAGCTGCTGTGGCAGTTCCAGTGCGGTAGCGGCCACCACAGCAGCCCGTCGACGTACAGCGTCGACGGCCGGCAGTACATCCTCGCGCCGAGCGGCTGGGGCGGCTGGGCCGAGGGGTTCCTGCCCAAGATGCTTGGGTCGTCCCACGGAAGCGCCATGTTCGCCTTCGCGCTGCCGGAATAGCTGTCAATGAGATGAGCGACTTAACCATCAGAGTCTGGAGTTAACTATGAGTTTGCTTCTTCTCGGTCTCGACAGCTTGATCGTGTGCCTGGCCGTTGGTGTGCTGGTCGACAGTCGGTCGCGCCTCAAGCTGGCCGCGCTCTTCGGCGTCGCCGACGGCGTGGCGTTCCTGGTCGGGGCGGGCCTCGGTCTGCGGTTCCTGTCCGAGGGTGCGTCGACGGTGCTGACGACGGCAGCGGTGGTGGTGCTCGCGCTCTACCTGCTCGTCGTCGCCGCGGGGACGCGGCCGTTCGCTGCACGCTGGACGTTGTGGGCGTTGCCGGCGGTCCTCGTCTTCGACAACCTCACCTACGGCCTGCTGGGTGAGCACGCTGTCGGCTCGGTGTTCGAGCAGGCCGGCGCCCAGGCGCTGTCGAGCGCGGCACTCGCCCTCGTCGGGCTGCTCGCGGCGGCCGCCCTGCGCCCGGCGTTCGAGCATCGCGCCGCCCTCGATCGGGTCGCCGGAGGCGCACTCCTTCTCGCGGCCGCCGGGCTTGTCCTGGTCGGCTGATCGAGGCCTAGGCCGTAGAGCTCGCCGCGCCGCTCAGGCGCGCGGCGAGCTCGACGAGCATGCGGACGCCGTAGCCGGTCGCGCCGCGGCCGAATGCGTCGCCGCGATCCTCGTCGAGCAACGCAGTACCGAGCATGTCGACATGTGCCCACGGACCCTCACCCACGAACTGCTGCAGGAACGTCGCCGCGACGATCGGGAAGCCGAAGCTCTTGCCCGCGGTGTTGCGCAGGTCGGCCACGGTCGAATCGATCAGAGGCCGATACCGCGGGTGAAGCGGCCACGGCCAGGCGAGATCGCCGCTGGCGTTCCCGGCGTCGACGACCGCGTCACGCCACGCGTCGTCATTCGCGAAGACGCCGGCGTACATGTCGCCCAGCCCCGCGCGCATGGCACCGGTCAGGGTCGCGAGGTCGACGAGGTGCGTCGCACCGTCGCGGCGCGTCCACCACAGCGCGTCCGCGAGGATCAGGCGCCCTTCGGCGTCGGGATTCGTCACCTCGACGGTCAGGCCGGAGGCGGTCGTGATGACGTCGGTCGGCCGGATCGCGCTGCCGCTCAGCATGTTCTCGCAGACCGGCAGGACACCGGTGACCGACAGTGGGAGCCCGAGCTCGGCGATCGCGCCGAGCGCCCCCACGACCGCGGCGCCGCCGCCCATGTCCGCCTTCTGGCGGACGATGTCCGACTGCGGCTTGAGAAAGTAGCCGCCCGTATCGAACGTGACGGCCTTCCCGACGAGCGCGAGCCGGGGTGCGTCCGGCGCGCCGGACGGCTCGTGGCGGAGGACGATCAGCACCGGGTCGATCGGGCTGCTGCCACCGACGGCGGCCAGCGCACCGAGCCCGGCCTGCCTGGCGTCGATGACCTCGGTGCGGAGCCGCGGAAGCGCCGCGGCACGTTCCGCAAGGCCGGCCGGGGAGACGACGTTCGGCGGCGCGTCGACCAGCTCGCGGGCGGCGTTGGTCCAGCTGCCGATGAGCGCGGCGCGGTCCGCGACGGGCGCGAGGTCGTCGCCGCCGCCGCAGATCACGAAGCGCTCGACGCCGCGCGGAAGGCCGCCGCTTCGCCAGCGGCGGGCGTCGTAGCCGCCGATGACGGCGCCTTCGGCCAGCGCGCGCACCTGCTCCTCGACGGGCACAGGCAGCGACGCATCGAGCGCCCACGCGACCGTCCCGCCGTCGCGGCATGCGCGCACCGCGTGCGCGGCACCCGTTCGCAGCCCGTCGGCGCCGGGCTGGAGCGCCACGACGGCCAGTGGCGCGCCGGCCGCGTACACCATCGCAACCGGATCGGCATCTGCCACGGCGCGCTCTGGGGCACCCAGCTCCGACGCCTGCGCCCCAGCGGCGGCGATCAGATCGGCTCCGACGGCGCGCGGATCGCCGGCGCTCACCGCAACATCCATCTGCTGCACATTATCGGTAGGTCTCACACTCTGATTGGAGGCAATATGACGTGGGTTAAGCCCAAGTTTGAGATCGTCGAGCTGTGTTCCGAGGTCACGTCGTACGTGTTCCATCGGTAGGCGCCTGACGCGCGCAGTCGTCCCCGGCACGCGCTAGGGGCCACGTGCGCGTTCGCGTCCTGGGCTCGGCCGCCGGCGGCGGCTTTCCGCAATGGAACTGCCGTTGCGAGACGTGCGAGGCCGCGCGGGCGGGTGAACGTGCGCGACCGCGGACCCAGTCGTCGCTCGCGATCCGCGGAAACGACGGGCCGTGGTTCCTGGTCAACGCGTCGCCGGACCTCCGTCAGCAGATCGAGTCGCTCGACGCGCAGGGCGTGGGCGGCGTCCGCGCGGCCCCGATCGCGGGCGTACTGCTGACCGACGCGGAGATCGACCACACCGCCGGACTCCTGCTGCTGCGCGAGGCGACGACGCCGGTGCGCGTCTTCGGCGCCGCAGGCGTCGAGCGCGCGCTGACCGACGGGTATCCCGTCCTGCGGATGCTGGAGCGTTACTGCGGCGCCGAATGGCGGACGCTCGAACCGGAACGGCAGCAACGGCTCGCCGGCTCGAGCCTCGTGGTCGAGGCGTTCGCGACGGGCGGCGACGCCCCGCGCTATCTCGGCCCGGACACCGAGCTCGAGGCGAGCGGCTTCATGTTCAGCGACTCCGGCGGCACCGTCACCTATGTCCCCGGGCTCGCCAGGCTGAACGACGGCGTGGTCGCCCGGCTCGCCGCGAGCGATCTCGTCCTCGTCGACGGGACGTTCTGGTACGACGATGACCTCGCACGACTGGGCATCTCGGACCGCACGGCGCGCGACATGGGCCACACACCCCTCGCGGGCCCCGGCGGGACCCTCGAGCTGCTCGCCGGGCTCGACCGACCGCGCAAGGTGCTCGTCCACATCAACAACACGAACCCGATCCTGCTGGAGGACTCCCCCGAGCGAGAGCAGGTCGTCCGAGCCGGCGTCGAAGTCGCCTACGATGGCCTTGAGGTCGATCTGTGAGCGAGGAGTTCATCGCACGTCTGCGCGCGCAGGGGACGCGGTACCACAACCTGCACCCGTTCCACGTCCGCATGGACGCCGGGGAGCTCACGCGCGAGGAGCTGCAGCGCTGGGTCGCCAACCGGTTCTACTACCAGAAGTGCATCCCGTTGAAGGACGCCGCAATCCTGGCGAACTGCCCCGAGATCGCGGTCCGGCGCCGGTGGATCCAGCGCATCATCGATCACGACGGCACGGCCGACGGGACGGGCGGCACCGAGTCGTGGCTGCGGCTCGGCGAGGCGCTCGGCGTCACGCGAGATGAGCTGGCGTCGGAGCGGCGGGTCCTGCCCGCGGTGCGCTACGCAGTCGACGCCTACGTGAACTTCGCGCGCCAGAAGCCCTGGGTCGAGGCGGTTGCGTCATCGCTCACCGAGCTGTTCGGGCCGGCCGCGATGCGTGTGCGGCTCGAGGCGCTCGAGCGGCACTACCCGTGGATCGACCCTGCGGGGCTCGAGTACTTCCGTACACGGCTGGTGCAGGCGCCGCGGGACGCGCAGTACGCGCTCGATCTCACCGTCGAGCACTGCCGAACCCGCGAGCAGCAGGACGCGGCCGTCGCGGCACTGCGCTTCAAGACCGAGATGCTGTGGGCGCAGCTCGACGCGATCGAGCGCGGGGAGACGCAACCATGACGCGGCCACGCCTGGTCACGGGGGCGCGATTGCGCTACGACGAGGTGCGCGAGGAGCACCTGCTGCTGATCCCCGAGGGCGCCGTGCGGCTCAATGCCACCGCGGCCGACGTGCTCGGGCTGTGCGACGGCGAGCGGTCGCTCGACGACATCGTCGACGCGCTCTCGGCGCGCTACGAGGGAGCCGACGTCCGCGACGACGTCGTCGAGCTGGTCGACGCGATGGCTCAGAGAGGACTCGTGGTCGATGCCGCCTAGACCGTCCACGCTGATCGCCGAGCTCTCCTACCAGTGCCCGCTGCACTGCCCGTACTGCTCGAACCCGCTCGACATCGGCGGCGAGAGGTACCGGGCCGAGCTCGAGACCGAGCACTGGATCCGCACGTTCGGGGAGGCGCGGCGGCTCGGCGTCCTTCAGCTCGCGCTCACGGGCGGCGAGCCGATGCTGCGCCGCGATCTCGACGAGCTCTGCGCCGCCGCGCGCGACGCGGGCCTGTACTCGTCGCTCATCACGGCCGGCACCCTGTTCACGCGCGCGCGGGCCGAGGCGCTCAAGGCGGCCGGGCTTGACCACGTGCAGATCTCGATCCAGAGCCCGGACCCCGCGGACAACGACCGCATCGCGGGCAACCGGTCGTTCGAGAAGAAGATCGCGGCAGCGCGCTGGGCCAGGGAGATCGACTTCCCGCTGACGATCAACTGCGTCCTGCACCGCCACAACCTCGATCGCATCGAGGAGCTGCTCGATCTCGCGCTCCAGCTCGGCGCGCAACGGCTCGAGCTCGCCAATACGCAGTACTACGGCTGGGCGGTCCCGAACCAGGCCGCGCTCATGCCGTCGCGGGCGCAGCTCCGGCGGGGGGAGGAGGCGGTCCAGCGCTTCCGTGAACGGGTCGGCCCGAAGGTCGATGTCCTCTGGGTGCTGCCCGACTTCTACGAGGAGCTGCCGAAGACGTGCATGGGCGGCTGGGGGCGGACGGCGATGGTGGTCGCCCCGAACGGCGATGTGTTGCCCTGCCAGGCCGCGTCGACGATTCCCGGGCTCGAGTTCGCCAACGTCCGCGACCATCCGCTGGAGTGGATCTGGAGCGAGTCCGACGCGTTCGCGCGCTACCGCGGGACCAGCTGGATGCAGGAGCCCTGCCGCTCGTGCCCGCTCGGCCGGCAGGAGGAGGATTTCGGCGGCTGCCGCTGCCAGGCGCTGCGTCTCACAGGCGACGCGGCGGCCACGGATCCCGTCTGCCGTTTCTCGCCGCATCACGACCACGTCGTCGCGGCGCGCGAGCCGGTGCAAACGGACGAGTTCCTCTATCGCACCATGAAACGGCCGCGCGTTCCCTCTTAGAGCCCCAGCGCGCGCCGCACGGCCGGCACGTTGCGGCGGGACACGGGCACCACTTTGCGCGCCGCGCCGTCCATGATCAGCGATAGCTCGCCTCTCTGCCCACGGTCGACCGCGCGGACGGAGGACAGGTTGACGAGGAACCGCCGATGGACGCGCAGGAACTCGCCGTCGGCGAGGTCCTCCTCGAGCTTGTCGATGCCGTGAACCGCGGCTTGGAGGCGTCCCTCGTCGGTGACGAGCCAGACGGCGTTGCCGTCCGCCTCCGCGTACCGCACCTCGGGCCGGCGCAGGAGGACCATGCGATCGCCGCTCACGCCCACGACCCGAGACGGGCGGCTCGGCACCGGCTCGGGCCGCTCGTGCTCCATCGAGTCACCGAGCTCGGCTCCGAACTGCGCGAGCGTCCCGATCGGCTGGTCGGCGAGGAAGACGGGGCGCAGCGTGAGCCGGCACGGCTCGCTGGCGAGCTCGGTCACGATCTGCGTCGAGCCGACCCAGCCGTGGTCGAGACGAGCCTGCTTGATGGCGTGACGAGCGACGCCCTCGAGGTTCAGGCCCGCTTGCCAGCGGACTGCGGGATCCAATGCCGGGACCCGCGCCGGAACGCCGAGGAAGACGCTTGCCTCCTCGTCGGCGATCACGACCTTGCCTCTTGCGTCCAGGGCGGCGAGCGCCTGTCCGGACCGCGCTCGTGTCTGGGCGAATGCCGCGGCCAGTTCGGCGCCGCTGTCGCGTGCACGCTGACGGAGGATTGCGCGCGCGCCCTCCACCGCCCTGGACAGCCACCTGGCCGCCTGGGGCGGAAGGTGGGCGCGCCAGGCCGAGACATCGAGGACTGCCACGGCATCGTGAGTCACGGCGTCACGCACGGCCACGCCGGCACAGACCCACTCATGAAATCCCTCGCACCAGTGTTCAGGCCCGCTGATCAGCACCGGTCCTGGTGCTTCGAGCGCCGTGCCCATCCCGTTCGTGCCGGTCGCCCACTCCGACCAGCACGACCACGGCGCCATGTTGCTGTCCCGCGCGCGATGGAGCGTCTCCTTGTCGCCCTGGACCGTCAGGATGCGACCCGCACCATCGGTGACGGTGATGACGCCGCCGAGGCTCTCGACCTCGCTCGCGATCGACGCCGCGGCGCTGCCGAGCTGGGCGAACACGATCTCGTGCTCCAGCGCATGCTCGCCGGAAGACTCGTCGAGCGCGGACGCAGGCGGCGCCGCGCTGAGACGCGGGTCGACGTGGTATTGCTCGCGGCACCGATACCAGGAGGTGGCCACCTCGGGCCGAACCCCACGGACACGGTCGTCCCCGGCGAGGAACCGTTCACGCGCTGTTGTCACCGCTTGGTAGCGCTCCGCGTCGGTGATCCGGTGGCGCCTTGCGGTCTTGCTCATGCGCGTGGCGAAGGTTGACGGTGTACGACGACGACTTGAGCCGAGTCTCGCGCTGCACGCGCACGGACGCCTGCGCGGCCATTTTCGCGTGGCGGGTCGCCGCGCGCCACCCCAGGGTCGACGTCCTCGAAATGGCGCGCCCAGTCGCTCTTTCGAACGGCGTCCAGCCCGTGCCGGTCCGGTGCCACGGGACGAATCGTACCCGCCTTTCTTGTTCGCAAAATGGAAGGTCGCGAGGCGCAGGCTCGTCCCGAAGGTTCAAGAGGTAGAGGGCTCTCAGGAACCCGCCGCACACGGCGGGTTTCGTCGTCAAGGCACCGAGTGCCGATTATGATGCGCGGCGACTCGGAGGGGGTGCAGATGAAGAGCAGCCTCGAGATCGCGCAGGAAGCGGTCCTGCGGCCCATCGAGGAAATCGCCGACGTCCTCGGCCTCGAACCGGACGAGTTCGAGCCGTACGGCCGGTACAAGGCGAAGATCGACCTCTCGGTGACCGAGCGGCTTGCCGACCGGCCGGACGGCAAGCTGATCTGCGTCACAGGCATGACGCCGACGCGGGCTGGCGAAGGCAAGACCACGACGCTCGTCGGTCTCGCGCAAGGGCTCGGCGTCATCGGCAAGCGACCGGTGGCGTGCCTGCGCGAGCCGTCCCTCGGGCCGGTGTTCGGTATCAAGGGCGGCGCGGCCGGCGGGGGTCTGACGCAGGTCGTGCCGATGGAGGACCTCAACCTCCACTTCACCGGCGATATCCACGCGATCGGCGCCGCGAACAACCTGCTGGCCGCGATGCTCGACGCCTCGATCCTGCACGGCAACCCGCACAAGATCGACCAGCTGCGTATCGACTGGCGACGCGCCGTCGACATGAACGACCGGACGCTGCGCTCGATCACGGTCGGGCTCGGCGGCCGCGCGAACGGCTACCCGCGCGAGAGCGGCTTCGATATCACGGCCGCGAGCGAGGTGATGGCGATCATGGCCGTCGCCCGCGATCTGCAGGACCTGCGCCGGCGCCTCGGACGTATCACGGTCGCGCACTCGTTCGACGGCGCGAAGCCGGTGACGGCCGAGGCGCTGGGCGCGGCCGGCGCCATGGCGGTGCTGCTCAAGGACGCGATCAAGCCAAACCTCATCCAGACGCTGGAGGGCCAGCCGTGCCTCATGCACTGCGGCCCGTTCGCGAACATCGCGCACGGCAACAACTCGCTGGTGGCGGACCTGATCGCGCTCAAGACCGCGGACTACGTCGTGACCGAGTCGGGCTTCGGGTCCGATATGGGGATGGAGAAGTTCTTCGACATCGTCTGCCGCTTCGGTGATCTACACCCGAGCGCCGTCGTGCTCGTCACGACCGTACGCGCGATCAAGCACCATGGCGGCGTCGAGGCCGATCCGCGCATCGGTCGCGCCCACGCGATGCACGCGCTTGAGACGGGCATGGCCAACGTGCGTCGGCATCTCGGCATCATCCGCGAGTTCGGGATGCCTGCGGTGGTCGCGGTCAACCGGCGGCCGGACGACAGCGACGCCGAGGTGGAGTTCGTCAAGCGCGCCGCTGTCGAGGCGGGTGCGTTCGCGGCCGAGCAGAACGACGGCTTCGCTAGGGGCGGTGCCGGCGCCGCGGATCTCGCAGCCGCCGTCGTCGAGGCCTGCGAGCAGCCGAACGAGTTCCGCCTGCTGTACGACGACGACATGCCGATCCGCGAGAAGATCGAGGTCGTCGCGAAGCGCGTCTATGGTGCCGCCGACGTCTTCTTCTACCCCGAGGCGGAGAAGCGGCTCGCGACATACACGCCCGACGGGCTCGAGCGCCTCCCGGTCTGCATGGCTAAGACGCACCTGTCGCTGTCCGCGGACCCGGCGTCGCTGAATGCGCCGGAGGGGTTCACGCTCCAGGTGCGCGACATACGCGCGTACACGGGCGCGGGCTGGCTCGTACCGCTGTGCGGTGACATCACGCAGATGCCCGGGCTCGGCAAGTCGCCGGCCGCGCGCAACGTCGACATCAGCGAGGACGGGCGCACCGTCGGGCTGTTCTAGCCTCGGCCGACATGCCGCCGCTCGCCAACCGACCGCTCGCAGCACTGCTGGCCGAGATCGCCGCCGCCACACCGGCGCCGGGCGGCGGGTCCACCGTTGCCGTAGCGTGCGCGCTCGCGGCCGCGCTTGTCGAGATGTCGGCCGGACCGCCCCACGAACGCGCCGCGGCGCTGCAGGCGCGGGCGCTCGAGCTGGCCGACGAGGACCTGAGCTCGTTTGGGCCGGTGCTTGAAGCCCAACGGCTGCCCGCCGGCGACGAGAGCCGCCCGGAGCGATTGCGCGCCGCGCTTTCGGCCGCATCGGACACGCCGCTGGCGGTCGCCGCGGTCGGGTGCGAGGTGGCCGAGCTGGCCGCGGTGGTCGCGCGCGGCGGCCGACCGAGCCTCGAGGGCGACGCCGCTGCGGCTGCGCTCCTCGCCGAGGCGGCGACGAGGGCGGCCGCGCGCCTCGTCGAGCTGAACCTCGCCGGCGTGCCCGACGACATCCGCCTGAGAACCGCCGGCCAGTACGCCTCACGCGCGTGGGCCGCACGGAAGGAAGCCGCCGCTGGGAGCCG
>DASTIC010000003.1:0-4784 GCA_035717845.1 Solirubrobacteraceae bacterium | reverse complement strand
CCCCGGCCAGCTCCCGCGCCTCGTCGGCGTTGGGCGTGAGGACGACCCCGGCGAGGTCGGCCCTCGCCGGCCGGGCGGGCGCCGGGTTCAGCACGACGAGCCACCCCGCCGCGCGCGCGGCGCGCAGCCCGGCGGCGACCGCCGCCTGCGGCACCTCGTTGCCGAGCAGGACGACACCGCGGGGGGTCCCGGCGTCGGGCCCCGGGAGGCCTTCGCCCGAGTCGTGGGCCAGGACGGCGGCCAGCGCGGCCTCGACCGCGGCGGCGTCGAGCTCCGCGTTGGCGCCGGAGGCGACCGCGATCTGGTTCTCGCCCGCCGCGTCGACGACGATCACCGCGACGCCGGTCGGCACGCCGTCGAGGCGCGCGACATGGCTGGTGTCGATGCCCTCGGCGGCCAGCTCGGCGAGCGCCTCGGAGCCCAGCTCGTCGTCCCCGACCGCGCCGACCATCGTCACCTCGGCGCCCGCCCGCGCCGCGGCCACCGCCTGGTTCGCTCCCTTGCCGCCGCCGTGGCGCGCGAACGTGCCGCCCGCGACCGTCTCACCCGCGCGCGGCAGCCGCCCGGCCGATACCACGAGGTCCACGTTCACCGATCCGACGACGACGACGCGCGCCATCAGCCTCCCGCCGGCAGGATGGTGCCGGTGACCTCTCCGAAGGAGATGGCCGGGGCGTCGCGGTCGCCGCACCAGCCGCGGATGGTGACGGTATCGCCGTCGTCGAGGAACGTGCGCCCGCCGGCGACCGGGAGGGGCTCGCGCCCGCCGCGGGTGAGCTCGATCAGGCTGCCCTCGGTGCCCGGCTCGGCGCCGGAGATCGTGCCGGAGGCGTACAGGTCCCCCGGGCGGACGTTGGTGCCGTTGATGGTCGCATGGGCGAGCTGCTGCGGGAACGTCCAGTAGAGGCCGCGGGCGTTCCCGCGCGAGACGACGGTGCCCTCGAGCTCGACCTCGAGCGCGATGTCGAGCGCCCAGTCCCCGGGTGCGCGCAGGTACTCGAGCAGCTCCGGGTCCTGGGGCGGGGCGGGGACGCGGAACGGCTCGAGGGCCGCGAGCGGCACGACCCAGGGCGAGACCGAGGTTGCGAACGACTTGCCGAGGAAGGGGCCGAGCGGCTGGTACTCCCAGCGCTGGATGTCGCGCGCGCTCCAGTCGTTGACGAGCACGAACCCGAAGACGTGCTCGGCCGCCTCGGCCGCCGGGATCGCGGTCCCGAGCGCGTTCCCGGGGCCGGTCACGAACCCCAGCTCGAGCTCGATGTCGAGCCGCTCGGAGGGCCCGAAGCGGGGCGCGCCTCCGGCCTCCGCGGGCGGGAGCTGGCCGCGTGGACGCCGCACCGGGGTGCCGGACGGGACGACCGAGCTCGCCCGCCCGTGGTAGCCGACCGGCAGGTGGCGCCAGTTGGGGAGCAGGGGGTCGCCGTCGGGCCGGAACATGCGGCCGAGGTTGGTGGCGTGCTCGAGCGACGAGTAGAAGTCGACGTAGTCGCCGACCTGGAACGGGAGTCGCGCCTCGACCTCCGAGAGCGGCACCGCGGTGCCCTGCGGCGGGCCGTCGGCGAGCACATCCTGGAGCGTCGAGCGCAGCGCCGACCAGGCGGGCGGCCCGAGCGCGAGCAGCGGGTTGAGCACGGGTCCGTCGAGCGTCCCGGGCGGCAGGCCGGCGGGGGCGAGCAGGCCGCGCGCGTCGAGCTCGGCCAGCAGCACCGCCTCGTCCGCGAGTCGCACCGCGAGCCGCGCCGGGTCGCCGACCGCGCCGTAGGGGAGGTTGTCGAGGCCGAAGCCGCCGTCCACGGGGCGCAATCCTACGCAGGCTGGCCGTTCAGCCAGTTGACGGAGTACCGGCCTGCGACGACCCTCAGCTGACGTGGTCATGCGAGCCGTCATCGCTGCTCTCCTCGCGCTCGCGGTCGGCGCGCCGTCAGCGTCGGCGCAGGCGCCCGTCGTGGAACCGCCGTTCGACGCGTCGTACTCCGCCGCGGACATCGGCAGCCCGCCGGGCGTGCCGCCGAACCTCGGCGGCCTGACGCTGAAGGCGGGCACCACCGACCGGCTGCTGATCGGCGGGGAGGCCAACGTGTCGACGGGCGCCCTGTACGAGGTCGGCGTCGTGCGCGACGGCGCCGGGCACATCACCGGCTTCTCCGACACGGCGACGCGTTTCACCGACGCCGCCAACAACGACGGCGGCGTGACGTACGGCCCGGGCAACGTGCTGTTCCTCGCCCGCTACCCGAACAACGAGATCGGCCAGACGGTGCCCGGCAGCGCGATCACCAACAAGATCGTGCCCCTGACCGGCCTCGGCATCAGCGGCTCACCCGGCTCGCTGCTCTTCGTGCCGCCCGGCCAGCCGGGCGCCGGCAGCCTCAAGATCGCCTCCTACAGCGGCGGCCAGTGGTACGACGCGGCCGTCGCCGCCGACGGTGCCGGCACGTATGACATCGTCAATGTGCGCGCGATCCCCGGCGTGGTGCTCTCCGGGCCCGAGGGCTTCATCTACGTCAACGCCGGCTCGCCGCGGTTCAGCGCCGCCAGCGTGCTCGTGTCGGAGTACAGCTCGGGCCGCGTGTCCGCCTTCGAGGTCAACGCCGACGGCGACCCGATCGTCGCGACGCGCCGCGACTTCATCACCGGGCTCTCGGGCGCCGAGGGCGCGTTCGTCGATCCGGTGACCGGCGACTTCCTCTTCTCGACCTACGGCGGCGGCAACCGGGTGATCGTCGTCCGCGGGTTCGCGCGGCCGCTGCCGCCGCCGGTCGTCGGCAAGAAGGTCAACGTGCTGCCCGCGAGCGGGACCGTGAAGGTCCGGCGGCCCGGCTCCAGCTCGTTCAAGGTCCTGCGTGCCGGCCAGCAGCTCCCGGTCGGCACGTCGGTCGACGTCACGAAGGGACGGGTGACGCTCGTGGCGGCCGCCAACAAGGCTGGCGGGACCATGCAGGGCGGCTTTTACGACGGGACGTTCAAGCTGACGCAGACGAAGGGCTCGAAGCCGCTGACCACGCTCCGGCTCACCGACAAGCTGAGCTGCGGGGCGGGCGCCGCGAAGGCGGCCGCGAAGCGGCGCAAGCGCCGGCTGTGGGGCGACGGCAGGGGCCGCTTCCGCACCAGCGGCTCGTACTCG
The DNA here is from genome assembly GCA_035717845.1 of Solirubrobacteraceae bacterium. Classification (GTDB taxonomy): domain Bacteria; phylum Actinomycetota; class Thermoleophilia; order Solirubrobacterales; family Solirubrobacteraceae; genus DASSUW01. The sequence goes on along the minus strand of DASTIC010000003.1, from coordinate 1,660 downwards.
TCGGCGACCGTGCGCGGCACGCGCTGGCTCGTCGAGGACACCTGCACGACGACGACCACCCGGGTCAAGCGCGGAAGCGTGACCGTCCGCGACTTCGCGCGCCGCAAGAACGTGGTCGTCAAGGCCGGCAAGAAGTACGTCGCCCGGCGTCGCTGAACGTCAACCGCGGCTGGGTAGGGAGGCGGAGGGAGCGGGCGGCCGTGCACTAACCGGCCAAGCTCGACCCCAGTCGACGGGCGTCCCCGGTTTTCCACCGCCCGCGGCCTGAAAAGGGACACGCGCGGATCCGGACGTCGTGGTTGTCCCCTTGTTGCACGCGGCCGCCGAGGGGGAGATGGGCCGCGGCGAGCATGCATTTCGCCCCACTCACGAGGTTTCCGGTCAATGCCGCCGTCGACGTTCGCTAACTGCGCCGCAGCCGCCGCAGCCAATACTCGGCCGCGCTGCGATCCCGGCGCGCCTCGCGGTTGCGGGCGGCGCGTCGCTGGCTCGGCCGCAGCGCCGCCGTCGACTCCGGCTGGGTGAAGCCGCGCCTTCTCCGTGCGGGCCGCTCACGCGTCTCGACCATGGCAACAAACGCTACTCGCGTGCCGGGCAACCGCAAGGGCGTGTTCACCGGCTGGTCGCAAACCCGCAAGACTGCGCGCTCATGACCTGGGTCGAGGTGCTCGCGGTCTTCCTCGTCGCCCACCTGGTGGGCGACTACCTCCTACAGACCGACTGGCAGGCGCGGCACAAGGCCGGCGGGCTGGGTGGCGACCGCACCGCGCTGAAGGCGCTCGTCGCGCACGTGGCGACCTACACGCTGGCCTTCGTTCCCGCGTGCGTGTGGATCGGCGGCGAGCAGGGAGCGGGCTGGGCCGTGCTCACCGCCGCGCTCGTCGCGCTCCCGCACCTCGTGATCGACGACGGTCGCGTGGTGCGGCTCTACCTGCGCGAGGTCAAGGGCGCCGACGGCCTCGACCTGGGGCTGGCGGGCGCCGTCGACCAGGCCTTCCACGTCGTCTCGCTGTGCGTCGTCGCCCTGCTCGTCGGAGCCGCCTGACCCGTCCAAGCGTCCAGACCCCCTTGACGCCGGGTCCCGGCTCCCAGAGGATCCGGTCAACTTGACGGTGCGACGGTGGATCGGGGTGGGACTGGCGGCGCTCGCGGCTGCCGTCTGCACGCTCGCGCTCCCAGGCACCGCGGTCCCCCAGTCGCCGAACCTCGTCGTTGACACGACCGCCGACGGCAACGACGGCGAGTGCAACCGCGACTGCACGCTGCGCGAGGCGGTAGGCCTGGCCGACACCTCGACGGGGAGGTGGGTGCAGATCCCGCCGGGCGTGTACCGGCTGAACCAGCCGCTCGAGCTGGGCAATGACATCGTCTTCGGCGCCGCTTTCACCGGCGATTTCAGCTCGGGTGCGCGCACGACGGTAATCGACGCCCGTGGCACGGGTCGCGCGATCCAGGTCGCGCCGGGCGCCTCCGCCACCCTGGCCGGCGTCACCGTCACCGGCGGTAGCGCGGACGTCGGGGCGGGCGTATTTGTGCCCGCCGGTAGTCAGCTCACGCTCTACAACAGCATCGTCACAGAGAACGTCGCCAGCGCGCGCGGTGGCGGCATCGCCACGGCGGGCAATGTGTTCGTCTACCGCACCACGGTTTCAGGCAACCG
>DASTIC010000002.1:0-4967 GCA_035717845.1 Solirubrobacteraceae bacterium | reverse complement strand
CGGTGTCGATTGCCATCAGGCGACCCTAGACGCCGGCCCGGCAGAACACCCGGGCCGGCGTCGAGCGAGCCCGCTTACAGCGTGGACTTGTACAGCAGCCGGTTCGGCGTGCCCGTGCGGTTGCGGGAGATCACGTCCGGCGTGGCGTTGGTCGTGATCCACGACGAGACGGTCGCCGACGAGGCGTCGCCGAACGTGCCCTTGTAGAGCGCCGCCACGCCCGCCACGTGCGGGCTCGCCATCGACGTGCCGCTGATCGTATTGGCGCCGCCCGACAGCCATGCGGAGCGGATCGAGACGCCGGGCGCGTAAGCGTCCACGCACGAGCCGTAGTTCGAGAACGACGCCCGCCGGTCCGACCGGTCGGAGGCCGCGGTCGTGTACGCCGAGGCGGCCGAGGCGGGGGAGACGTTGCAGGCGTTCCGGTTCTCGTTGCCGGCCGCCACCGCGACGAAGACCCCCGAGTTGGCCAGCGTATTGGTCGCGTTGTTGAGCGCCTGCGAGAAGCCGCCGCCCAGCGACATGTTGGCCACGGCCGGCTTGATCGCGTTGACGCGCACCCAGTCGAGCGCCGCGATGATGCCCGAGGTCGAGCCGGAGCCGGAGCAGTTGAGCACCCGGACGCTGATCAGTCTTGCGGCCTTCGCGACGCCCCACGTGGCGGCACCGATCGTGCCCGCCACGTGCGTCCCGTGGCCGTGGCAGTCCTGCCCGTTGCCGCCGAGCGCGTCGTAGCCCACGCTCGCCCGGCCGCCGAACTCGGGGTGCGTGATGGCGATGCCCGTGTCGATCACGTACGCCCTCACGTTGGAGGCGGTGGTGTTGTACGTATAGCTCTGAGAAAGCGGCAGGGTGCGCTGGTCGATGCGGTCCAGCCCCCACGGGTCGGAGGCGATCGGCTGCGTCGCGCTCGCCTCGACGACCTGGTCCTGCTCGACGAGCGCCACGCGGGCGCTGCGGCGCAGCGCGCGGACCTGCGCGGCGTCGAGGTCCGCCGCGAAGCCGTTGAGCGAGTCGAACAGGAGCTGGTCGCGGCCGCGGGCGACGTCGTCGGCGTCGTGGCCCTTCTCGACCATGACGATGTAGCGCCCCGGAATCGCGTCACCGGCCTGCTGCTCGGCGGCGAGGGCGGGCGCGCTTGCCGTCAATGCCCCGCAGATGGATACGACGAGCGCGATGCGCTTCGTTCGCATTGTTGCCTCCCTGGACATTTCCCTGCCGCGACCCCGCGCCACGGCGTACCGCGGCGCAGGGTAGCGCGGAATCGTCAGCCGCCGATGAGCCCGGTCTCGGTGAGGTACTCCTTCGCGACCACGGCGGGATCCTTCTTGTCGAGGTCCACGCGGGCGTTGAGCTCCTGCATGTTCTCGTCGGTCAGCTGCTCCTGGAGCAGCTCGACCGTCTTCTGGAGGTCGGCGCCCGCCGCGTCGGCGGTCTCCTGCTTCATGACCAGCGTCGAGTTGTAGGGCGGGAACATGCCCTGGTCGTCCTCGAGCAGGACCTCCTTCTCGCGCTGGATCTGGGGGTCGGTGGTGAAGACGATCGACACGTCGGCGCGACGCGAGGTCAGCACCTCGTGGCGCTGGGCGATGTCGACGGGCACGAACTTGCCGAACTTGAGCCCGTAGACCTGCTGGAGGCCGAGCAGGCAGTCGAGCCGCTGCCGGCACTCGGGCGAGCCGTAGAGCGTGAGGTCCTGGGACTTGCCCTTGAGATCCGAGATCGTCTTCAGCTGGAGCTCGTCCGCCGTCTCCTGCGTCACCGCGACCTCGTTGGAGGAGGTGAACGGCGTGGGCGGGAAGGCGACCAGGCCGTCCTCCGCGAAGCCGGACTTCGCCTCCTCGTAGGCGGCCTGCGGGTCCTTGGGCAGCTCGTCGGCCTGCTTGCCGAAGAACGAGAGCAGCGCCGTGCCGGTGTACTCCGGGTAGGCCGAGATCTCGTCGGACTTGACGGCCGCCAACGCCGTCTTCTCGTCGCCGAGGTTGAGGTCCTTGCTCACGTTGTAACCGGCGGCCTCGAGGCCCTGCGCGTAGATCTCCCCGAGCACCTTCTGCTCGGTGAAGTTCTTCGAGCCGATCGTCAGCTGGACCTTGTTGTTCGCGTCGTTGCGCTGGATCTTCCCGCTCGACTCGGCCGTCGATTCCGCCTGGGGCGTGGAGCTCTCGTCGTCGTCGTCCCCGCAGGCGGCGACGAAGAGCGCGCAGCAGGCGAGCAGCAGTGCGAGTAGTCGTGTCATGGGGCGGTCTGGAGCCTCCTCTTGAGGGGTCGTCTTTCGAGCTTGATGCCGGCCGGGGTGACCGCGCGCTGGACCGCGGCGAGGCCGGCTTCGGCGGACACGGCGAGCAACGCCACGACGATCGAGGCGCCGATCTGGCCCTCGCGGCCGTGGACGCTGCCGGCGGTGATCGGGTCGCCGAGCGTGAGGACGCCGACGAGCGGCGCGATGGTGGCCGTGGCGATGACGTTGACGGTCGACGTGCGGATGCCGCCGAAGATCAGCGGCAGCGCGAGCGGGAGCTCGACCGAGCGAACGATCTGCGCCCCTGACATCCCCATCCCGCGCGCCGCGTCGACCGCGTCACGATCGACCTGGCGCACGCCGACGTAGGCGTTGGTGAGGATCGGCGGGATGGCGAGCAGGGCCAGCGCCGCCGTCACGTTCCAGAACTCCGGCGTGCGCGGGAAGAACGCGACGAAGAACGCGATCAGCGCCACGCTGGGCACCGCGCGGCCGGTGTTCGAGACCGAGATGGCCGCGAAGGCGCCGCGGCCCGAGTGGCCGAGGGCGAGCCCGATCGGCAGCGCGATGGAGATCGCGATCGCCATCGCGAGCGCCGTCACCTCGAGGTGCGTCCACAGCAGCGGGAGCAGCTCCGAGCCGCCGACGCGCGCGCCGCCGGCCTGCGACTCGCGCGAGTGGAAGATGTAGTCGATGGCGTCGCCGAACTCGCCCAGGAAGGCCGGTGGAGCGATCATGCAGCCGCCCGCGTCCAGGGGGTGATCGCCTTCTGGAGGCCGAGGATCAGCAGGTCGAGGACGACGGCGAGGCCGATCGCCAGGCCGCCGGCGACGAGCACGTTGGAGCGGAAGTTGATGTCGTCGAACAACGCTCCGCCGAGGCCGCCGGCGCCGGCCAGGAAGGCGAGCGCGGCGAGGCCGACCGTGGTCGTGACGGCGATCCGCAGCCCGGCCATGATCTCCGGCAGCGCGAGCGGCAGCTCGACCCGCCACAGCAGCTGGCGCCGCGTCAGCCCCATCCCGAGTCCGGCGTCGCGCGCGTCCTCGGGCACGTTGTCGAGCCCGGCCATGAAGTTGCGGAACAGGATCAGCAGCGTGTACGCGACGAGCGCGACGATCGCCGTGGTGTTCCCGCGCCCGGTGAGCGGCAGCAGCAGGAAGAAGACCGCGACGCTCGGCAGCGTGTAGAGGATCCCTGTCACCTGCGTGATCGGCGGCGCCAGCCAGCGCCAGCGGTGGGCGAGCAGCGCGAGGCCGAACGCGATCGCGAAGCCGATGCCGACCGACACCATCGTGAGGTAGACGTGCTCCCAGAACGGGTTCACGTAGCGGTCGAAGTTGTCGGCGATCCAGTCCGGGCAGATGCCGTTGTCGGCCACGCAGTCGTCGCCGGTGCGGTCGCGGCGCTGGAGCTGGGCGAACAGCTCGATCACGCCGGCTCCGGGGTCGTGGCGATCACGTGGGAGAGCAGCTCGATCGAGAGCACGCCGACCACGCGGCCCTGCGGGTCGATGGCCGGGCCGTACTGCACCTCGTGGGCCAGCAGGTCGCTCAGCGCGTCGCGCAGCACGTCGTCGAGGTCGACGACCGGCTCAGGCGAGGACGCCAGCTCGGCGCGTACGCGCTCCTCGCGCAGGCCGCGCTCGGTGAGCCACCCGAGCGGCCGCCCGGTGTCGTCGACCACCAGCGCATACGGCACCTCGGAGGCGGCCGCCCGGGCGCGCGCCTCCGCGACGGGCTCGCCCTCGTGGACGAGCGGCGCCGTCCACAGGTCGACGTCGCGGACGCGCTGGAGCGCCAGGCGCTTGAGCGCGCGGTCGGCGCCCACGAAGTCCTCCACGAACCGGTTCGCGGGGGTCATCAGCAGCTCGGGGGGCGGCGCGTACTGGGCGAGGATCCCGCCCTCCTGGAGGATCGCGATGCGGTCGCCCATCTTGATCGCCTCGTCGATGTCGTGGGTGACGAACACGATCGTCTTGCGGATCTCGGCCTGGAGGCGCAGGAACTCGTTCTGGAGCCGCTCGCGGTTGATCGGGTCGATGGCGCCGAACGGCTCGTCCATCAGCATCAGCGGCGGGTCGGCGGCCAGGGCGCGGGCGACGCCGACGCGCTGGCGCTGGCCGCCCGAGAGCTGTGCCGGGTAGCGGCCGGCCATGTCGCGTGGCAGGCCGATCAGGTCGAGCAGCTCGTTCACGCGCGCCACCGTGCGCTTGCGGTTCCACCCCAGCAGCCGGGGGACGGTGGCGATGTTCTCGCCGATCGTCCGGTGCGGGAACAGGCCGATCTGCTGGATCACGTAGCCGATGTCGCGCCGCAGCTCGGCTTCGTCGCGCTCCCGCACGCTGCGCCCGCCGACGAGGATGTCGCCCTCCGTGATGTCGATCATCCGGTTGACCATGCGCATGGCGGTCGTCTTACCGCAGCCGGAGGGGCCCACGAGCACGCAGATCTCGCCGGCCGGGACCTCGAGCGAGAGCTGGTTGACGGCCGGCCGGTCGGTTCCCGGGTAGCGCTTGGTGGCAGCGCGGAACTCGAGCGACGCTGCCTGACGGGACGCGGACGGCCCCTCGGACTGGGCGATGTTGGCTGTCGTCACAGAGGAGACCCGAGGCGTCGGGTCGCCGGCAAGCCTACCTTCTCGCCCCGCGGCGGGGCTCAAATTCCGGCGGCGCGGCGCGCCGCCGCGTGTGCCGCGGCCTCGAGCTCGTCGTCGAGCTCACGCAGCTCGG
>DASTIC010000001.1:0-20006 GCA_035717845.1 Solirubrobacteraceae bacterium | reverse complement strand
CTGCCCGAACGCGAGCGCAAGGTCGTCGAGCTGCGCTACGGCATCGCCGGCAGCGAGCCGACGCCGCTGCGCGAGATCGGCCGGCAGCTCGGCATCACGCCCGAGCGCGTGCGCCAGATCGAGTCGAAGGCACTCGGCCGGCTCGGCCGCATGCGCGAGCTGGACGCGCTGCGCCAGGCCGCGTAGCTGCCGGCCAACGTCAACAGCGGCATTGAGGGGAGGCTCGGGAGGCCGCGGCATGCAACACTCGGCGAGTTCTCGTGGTCGAGTGTTGCGAAACGCACGTCAGGGATGCGTAACTGCACACTCGATCGCCGGGGCTAGGACTCGGGCGTCGGCGCGTCGAGGTCCCAGCGGCCGTCGATGCCGACGGTGCCGGGGACGGGGTTGGCGTCCGCCGGGTCGTTGTCGCGGACGTAGGCGAACGTCATCCGCACCTCGGTGCCCGAGCCGGCGCTCCCGCGCAGCTCGAACGCGTCGGAGAGCGCGGCGATCAGCGGCAGGCCGAGCCCGAGCGCGGCCGGCTCGGAGCGGGCGGGGCGCGGCTGGATGCCGGTCCCGTGGTCGCGCACCACGATCGTCAGGCCCTGCTCGGCGGCGCGCATCTCGACCTCGAGCACGCCCTCGTCGGCCTCATAAGCGTGGACGACGACGTTGGTGCACGCCTCCGTGACCGCCATCTTCATGTCGGCCAGCACGGAGGCCTCGAAGTCGAGCGCGTCGGCCATCCCCGCCAGCGCCTGCCGGACCACGCCGACGCCCTCGGGCCGGGCGGGCATGGTGAGCAGGACCTCGGCGCTCTCGGTCATGTAACCGAGCCGGTCGCCCTGGCCGCTTCGATCGCCTCGTCGCGCTGGCGCAGGACGGGCAGCACGGGTACCAGCCCGGTGATGTCGAGGATCCGCTGGACGCCGGGCTCCACGGTGTCGCCCACGCACACGACGAAGCCCTGGCCGGCCTCGAGGGCGCGGCGGCGGGCGTCGAGCAGCGCGCCGAGGACCGACGAGTCGACGAACGTGGCGGCGGTCAGGTCCACGACGATGCCGCCGCCGCGGTCCAGGGCCTCCTCGAGCCGCTCGCGCAACGTGGGGGCGGTGTAGATGTCGTGCTCTCCTTCGACGACGACCACCACGACATCCCCCGCGGTGTCGTCGAGCACGATGGGATTGGCTTCCATACGGGCCTGCAAGATACCCGGTAGCCGGAAGACCTAACTCTGCGGGGTACCCGCAACTCCATGGCTCGCAACCTCGACTCCTACCGCGCGAAACGCGACTTCGCCTCCACGCCGGAACCGACCGGCGGCGAGGACGGGGCTGACGAGCGCACCCCGAGGTTCGTCGTGCAGGAGCATCACGCCCGTTCGCTGCACTGGGATCTGCGACTCGAGAACGACGGCGTGCTGGCCTCGTGGGCAGTGCCCAAGGGCATCCCGCCCGACCCCCGTCGCAACCATCTCGCGGTCCGCACCGAGGACCACCCGCTCGAGTACCTCGACTTCCACGGCGAGATCCCAGCGGGCGAGTACGGGGCCGGGACGATGGCGATCTGGGACCGCGGGACCTACGAGCGGCACAAGTTCCGCGAGGACGAGGTGATGGTCACCTTCCACGGCGAGCGGCTCCAAGGCCGCTACGTGCTCTTCCGGACCGGCGGGCAGAACTGGATGATCCACCGCATGGACCCGCCGCAGGACCCGGGGCGGGAGCCGATGCCGCAGCAGGTCAAGCCGATGCTCGCCCGCCTGGGCGACCTGCCGGCCGACGACGACCGCTGGGCCTACGAGATCAAGTGGGACGGCGTGCGGGCGATCGGCTACGTCGAGGGCGGCCGGCTGCGGCTCGAGAGCCGCAACGGGCGCGACATCACGCCCCGCTACCCGGAGCTGCTGAGCCTCGGGCGAGCGTTAGCGAGCCACGAGGCCATCCTCGACGGCGAGGTCGTGCATTTCGACGAGAACGGCCGCCCGAGCTTCCAGAAGCTCCAGGGCCGCATGCACCTGACGTCCGAGCACGCGGTGCGCCGCCTCGCCGCCTCGGACCCTGTCGCCTACCTGATCTTCGACCTGCTGTGGCTCGACGGCCACTCGCTGATGGACCTGCCCTACCTCGAGCGGCGCGAGCGGCTCACGGAGCTCGGCCTGAACGCCGACCGCTGGCAGACGCCGGCCCACCATGTGGGCGACGGCGCCGCGCTGCTCCACGCCTCCCGCACGCAGGGCCTCGAGGGGATCATCGCCAAGCGGACGGACTGCCCGTACACGCCCGGTCGTCGCTCGCCGGCCTGGGTGAAGGTCAAGAACAAGCGCCGCACCGATGTCGTGATCGGCGGTTGGCTTCCCGGCGAGGGGCGGCGGGCCGAGCGTTTCGGCGCCCTCGTCGTGGGCTTCTACGACGACGACGGCCTGCATTACGCGGGCCGGGTGGGCACCGGCTTCAACGAGGCGGAACTCGTCCGCTTGCAGGGCATTCTCGCGCCGCTGGAGCGCAGCACGAGCCCGTTCGTCGGCCGCCAGCCCCCGCGCGAGACCCACTTCGTGGAGCCTGAGCTGGTTGCAGCGGTCGATTACGGGGAATGGACTCAGTCGCGCACGCTACGGCACCCCGTCTACCAGGGTGTGCGCGACGACATCGACCCCCCGACCGTCCGCTTCGACGACTCATGACCCGAAAGCTTGCCGGCACCGACGTGTTCCCCATCGGCCTCGGCGCGATGCCGATGTCGCTCTCCTCCCGCCCGCCGGAGGAGCGCTCCGTGCGCACGATCCACGCGGCGATCGACGCGGGCGTGAACCTGATCGACACCGCCGACGCCTACGCGCGGGACGAGGACGACGTCGGCCACAACGAGCGGCTGATCGCCAGGGCGCTGAACGGGCGCCGCGACGGCGTGCTGGTGGCGACCAAGGGTGGCCACACGCGGCGCGGTGAGGCATGGGAGCTCGACGGCCGCCGCGAGCATCTGCACGCGGCGTGCGAGGCCTCGCTGCGCGCGCTCGAGACCGACGTGATCGACCTCTACCAGTACCACCGCCCGGATCCGAAGGTGCCCTACCAGGAGTCGATCGGCGCGCTCAAGGAGCTCCAGGACGAGGGCAAGGTCCGCTGGGTCGGGATCTCGAACGCGTCGGTCGAGCAGATCGAGCAGGCGTGCTCGATCGTGGACATCGTCTCCGTCCAGAACCAGCTGTCGCTCGAGTTCACGTCGCCGCTCGAGAAGGGCGAGGTGGCGCTCTGCGAGGAGCGCGGGATCGCGTTCCTGCCGTGGTCGCCGCTCGGCGGCATCTCGAACGCGGCCGAAGCGGCCGGCGAGCACGACGCAGTGCGCGAGACGGCGAGCACGCACGGCGTCTCGCCGCAGCAGGTGGCGCTCGCGTGGCTGCTCTCGCTCAGCCCGTCGATCATCCCGATCCCGGGGGCGAGCCGCCCCGAGTCGATCGAGGACTCGGTGCGCGCGCTCGACCTCGAGCTGACGGCCGGCGAGCTCCAGGCGATCGGGGCGCGATGAGGGACGAGGTCGTCATCACGCCCTACCGCGACGGCCCCCTGCTGGTGCGGGGGCCGGTCCGGCTCGTCGATCAGGACGGTCGCGAGATCGAGGCGGACCGCGATCCGGTGGCGCTCTGCCGCTGCGGCAAGTCGCGCATGCGGCCGTTCTGCGACGGCTCGCACAAGCTGGTGCGCTTCCGGGCGCCGAGCGCCCCCGAGCAGGGGCGCGAGCCGGCACCCTCGGCGCCGTGAAGCGCCTGCTCGCCGTCGTCGCGACGGCCCCCGCCCTCGTGTTCGTCGCCTGCGGCGACGACGAGGAGTCCGAGCCGGCGGCCCACCGCCACGGCGGAGGCGGCCGCCTGCGAGAGGGGAGAGCTCGAGCTGAAGAAGGGCGGCACCCTCACGGTCGGCACCGACAAGCCCGCCTTCCCGCCCTACTTCGAGAACGACGACCCGGCGAACGGGCGCGGCTTCGAGAGCGCCGTCGCCTACGCGATCGCCGACGAGCTGGGCTTCTCGATGCCCGAGGTCGAGTGGACGGTGGTCCCGTTCAACGCGTCGTACGCGCCGGGCCCGAAGGACTTCGACTTCGACGTCAACCAGATCTCGATCAACGAGAAGCGCCAGCGGGCGGTGGACTTCTCCGAGCCCTACTACACGGCACCGCAGGCGGTCGTCGCGTCCAAGGGCTCGTCGGTGGCGAAGGCGACGAGTCTCGACGACCTCGCCGATGCGACGATCGGCGTGCAGGTCGGCACCACGAGCCTCGACGCCGTGACCGAGGCGATCAAGCCGTCCGAGGACCCGCGTGTGTGTCCTACTCGGCGTACGTCGCCGAGGTCTACCGCGCCGGCATCCAGTCCGTCCACGCGAGCCAGCGCGCGGCCGCCCTGGCGATCGGCCTGACCGGCGGCCAGGCGCTGCGCCACGTGATCCTGCCGCAGGCCGTGCGGCGCGTCGTGCCGCCGCTGCTCAACGACTTCGTGGCGCTCCAGAAGGACGTCGCGCTGGTGTCGATCCTCGGGCCGCTGGAGGCGTTCAGGGTCGCGCAGATCGACGCGTCGTCGAACTTCAACTACACGCCGCTGGTGGCCCGCCGCGCTGCTGTACCTGTGCGTGACCGTGCCGCTCGCGCGCATCGTCGACCGCATGCAGGCCCCGCGATGAGCGTCCCCGTGCTCGAGCTCCGGGGCGTGACGAAGGCGTACGGCGGCGTCGAGGTGCTGCGGGGGATCGACCTCGAGGTGCACGAGCACCGTGCCGTCGCGCTGATCGGCGCCTCCGGCTCGGGGAAGTCCACGCTGCTGCGCTGCATCGACCTGCTGGAGGAGATCGACGACGGGGACGTGCTGCTCGACGGCGAGGTGGTCACCGACCCGGCTGTCCATCCCACGACCGTGCGCCGGCGCCTCGGCGTCGTCTTCCAGGCCTTCAACCTGTTCCCGCACATGTCCGTGCTCGACAACGTGGCGCTGGGCCCGATCCGAGCGCAGGGCGTGCCGGCCGCGCAGGCCCGCGCCCCGGACGCGAGCTGCTCGACCGATTCGGGCTCGGCGGGCGGGAGGACGAGCGGCCCGACCGGCTGTCCGGCGGCCAGCAGCAGCGGGTGGCGATCGTGCGGGCGCTGGCCACGCGGCCGCGCGCGCTGCTGCTGGACGAGATCACGAGCGCCCTCGACCCGGAGCTGGTGGGCGAGGTGCTGGCCGTCGTGCGCGAGCTCAAGGCGGAGGGGATGACAATGGTGATCGCCACGCACGAGATGGAGTTCGCGCGCGAGGTGGCCGACGAGGTCGGCTTCCTGCACGAGGGCCGCGTGCTCGAGCGCGGCGCGCCCGACGACGTCCTCAGCCGGCCGCGGCAGCCGGAGACGCAGCGGTTCCTGCGGCGGCTGCTGGCGGCTCGATAGGGCGACGGAGGGAGCTCCGGCCGGCGGCCCACGACTCGAGCAGGTGGCGGGCGAAGCGCCCCTCCAGCTCGATCAGGGCGGCGGCGCCCCACAGGATGTCGGCGGCCAGCTCGGGCGCCTGGCGGGCGAGGCCGCCGGCCAGGTCGACGGCGGCGACGTTCTCGTGCACCGCGTCCGCCACCACGTGCTCGTCGTAGAACTCGAGCGCGTCGCCGCCGAGGCCGAGCCGCCGCAGCCCGTTGGCGTAGCGCCGGTTGGGGATCGAGGACGTCATCTCGAACAGCGCGAGATGGCCGACGATCGCGCCGCGCAGCCGCCGGTGGAGACCGAACAGCGACATCAGGTTGACCGTGGCGAGCGTGACGGCCGGGAGATGGTCGACGTAGGCGCCGTAGCGCGGGTCGAGCCCGAGCGCGTCCAGCGCGCGGGCGAACAGGGCCGCGTGCATGCGCTCGGGGTCGCCGCCGCCGTACTCGTCGGCCTGGATCTCGACCATCGCGGCCTTCGGGGGGCCGCTGAGGCGCGGCAGCGCCCATGAGTGCGGATCGGCCTCCTTGAGCTGGTAGGCCGAGCGGTGGGCGGCGAACTCGCGGTACTGCTCGAGCGTCCCCTCGCGCTCGAGGTGGCGGGAGAGCGACGGCGCCTCGTCCGCCTCCTCGACCGCGCGCAGCGCGAGGTCCATGTCCTTCTCGCCGACGTCCGGCACCGGCACGTCGCGGCGCAGGGCGGCCTCGAAGCGCTCCTCGAGCTCGCCGCGCAGGGCGAGCAGCGACGGCGCCCACTCCCACCGCTCGTCCACGTCGGGCAGGCCGCGGTAGTGCAGCTCGTAGCAGAGGTAGAGCGCGAGCTGGGCGTCCTCCTCGGTCGTGCCGGCCGTCGGGGCGGGCGGCAGCGGCGCGACGGATCCCGTCAGCGCGTCGAGCAGGATCTCGCTGACGGCGCCGCGCGGCTGTGGCAGAGCGGTCACCGCAAAGCTCTACCCCTGCGCGCGAGCCGAGGAAACCCGTGCGGGCGCGAATCCGTCCGCCAGCCACGCGACGAGCCCGCGCAGTCCGTGCTCGGCCGCCACCGCGCGCTGGCGGGCCGCGGCCCCGCCTCCCTCCAGCAGCTCGCGGGCCGCCTGGCAGCCCCCGAGCTCGTCGAGGAGCGCCGCGAGCCGCTCGCGGGTGGGCCGGCGCACTCCGGTCACGACGTCGGTCATCGCGCCGTCGACGCCGTGGCGGCACGCCGACCAGCGGTTGTGGTCGATCCGCCAGGCGTCGGCGACCGGCAGCGCCTCGCCGGCGTCGTGCCGCGCGGCCAGGCGGCCGACGAGCGCGTGGACGACCTCGGCGATCGCCGCGGTCTCCTCGACCGTGACCTGCGTGTCCGGCACGCGGACCTCCACGGTCCCGTAGGTGGGGTGCAGGCGCAGCTCCCACCACCAGCGCCGCGGATCGTCGAACGCCGCCCAGCCCAGCGCGTCGGCGTAGCCCTCCATCGAGCCCAGGGCCGGCGGCACGCCCTGGCGGGGGAGCAGGCCCGAGAGCCGCGAGCGCACGGAGGCCAGCCCCGAGTCGGCCCCCTCGTAGAACGGCGCGTTGGCCGCCAGCGCCGCGAGGTCGGGCAGGTGGGAGCGCAGCGCGTCGTGGACGGCGACCGCGCGGTCGGCGCCGCGCACGCCGACGTGGACGTGGAGCCCGAAGACGAGCTGGCGGCGGGCGACGGTCGCGTACTCGGCGCCGATCGCCTCGTAGCGCGAACCCGGGTTGAGCGGCCCGACGCCGGCGGCGAACGGGTGCGCGCCGGCGCCTGCCACGCGCAGGCCGTCTCCGGCGGCGGTCGCGAGGTCGCTGCGGGCGCGGGCCAGCTCGCGGGCCGCGGCGGCGACCGTGGGGTGCGGCTGCGTGACGATCTCGAGTTGGGCGGCCGGCATCTCGAGCTTGAAGCGCGCGTCCCCGGGCAGCGCGGAGACCACCTCGACCGCGCGGGGAGCGAGGTCGAGCGTGCCGGCGTCGAGCAGCATCAGCTCCTCCTCGAGGCCCACCGTGCCGTCCACCGCCGCGTCGAAGGCGGCCCGCAGGCCGGCCGCGGTGGGGAGCGCATCGGGCACCATCGCGGAGGGTAGGCGTCAGCCGTGCGGCTCGTGGCACTCCCCGGCGTCTTCCGTCCGATCAGCGACACCTGGCTGCTGGCCGATGCGCTCGACCGCGAGCCGCTCCCGGCGGGCGCGCGGGTGCTCGACCTGTGCTCGGGCAGCGGGGCCCTCGCCGTGCGTGCCGCGCTCGCCGGCGGGCGCGAGGTGACCGCCGTCGACGTCTCGCGCCGTGCCGTGGCGGCCATCCGGCTCAACGCCGCGCTCAACGGTGTCGAGGTGCGCGCCCGCCGCGGCGACCTGCTCGCCGCCGTCGCCGGCGAGCGGTTCGACGCGATCGTCTCCAACCCACCCTACGTCCCCGCGCCGACCGACGCGCTGCCCGCGCGCGGGCTCCGGCGCGCCTGGGACGCCGGGCGCGACGGGCGCGCGCTGCTCGACCGGATCTGCGCCGCCGCGCAGGCTCACCTGCGGCCGGGCGGCGTGGTGCTGCTCGTGCACTCCTCGCTGCTCGGCACCGAGGCGACCCTCGCCGCCCTGCGGGACGGCGGCCTCGACGCGTCCGTCGCGGCGAGCCAGCGGGGCCCGCTCGGGCCGCTCATGAACGGCCGCCGGGCGCACCTCGAGGCCCAGGGACTGCTCCCGCCGGGGGCCGCCGAGGAGGTCGTCGTGGTCGTCCGCGGGCGCAAGCCGCCGTGCGCGCGTTGATGCCGCGCGGCGCTGGGTAGCAGAATAAGGGTCATGGCTCGATCGATATGGAGCGGCGCGATCTCCTTCGGCTTGGTGAACGTGCCCGTGAAGCTCTTCTCCGCGGTGTCACGCAAGACCGTGCGGTTCAACCAGCTCAACCAGGAGACGGGCAACCGGATCCAGCAGAAGCGGGTCGACCCCGAGACCGGGGAGGAGGTGCCCTACGAGCAGATCGTCAAGGGCTTCGAGCTGACGAAGGACCGGTACGTCGTGATCACGCCCGACGAGCTGGACGCGCTCGATCCCGAGCGCACGCGGACGATCGACATCGAGGACTTCGTGGACCTCGAGGACATCGACCCGGTCTACTACGACCACCCGTACTACCTCGTGCCGGACAAGGGTGCGGCCAAGGCCTACGGGCTGCTGCTCAACGCGATGGAGGCCTCCGGGAAGGTCGCGATCGCCCGCGTCGTCATCCGCTCCAAGGAGGCGCTGGTCGCCATCCGGCCGGCCGGCGACCTGCTGATGATGGAGACCATGATCTTCCACGACGAGGTCGTGCCCCACGACGAGCTCGACGACCTGCCCGACGCCAAGGACCTCAAGGCCTCCGATCGCGAGCTGAAGATGGCTCAGCAGCTGATCGACTCGCTGTCGAGCGAGTTCGACCCCTCGCGCTACCGCGACGAGTACCGCGACAAGGTGCTCGACCTGATCGAGCGCAAGGCCGCGGGCGAGGACATCGCCGTCCAGCCGGAGGCGCCGGCCCCGGCCAAGGTGCCCGACCTCATGGCCGCCCTGGAGGCGAGCCTGGCGGCGGTCAAGGACGACGGCGGGGCCTCGGACGGCGACGGTAAGAAGCCGAAGAAGAAGGCCTCCGGCTCCAAGAAGCCGGCGCGCGCCACCAGCGGATCGAAATCCTGACAATCGGGGTACTGGCCCCTTGACACCGGCAGGTGTCGGCGACTAATTTGTTTGGTCGGCAGTCAAATAAAGTCCGGTGATGGCAGGGGTCTAAGTCCGGAGCTTCTGCTGCGCCGGGAGTGTCGGGGGGAGAGCTGTATGCGTCGGAGGACGTTTGTGCTGCTGGCCGTGGTCGGCACGCTGCTCGCCGGTCTGTTCACCGCAAGCGTCGCGCCCGCGCAGGAGGCCGGCCCGCTCGAGAAGGTCCTCGTCTTCTCCAAGACCGCCGGCTTCCGCCACGACTCCATCCCCCAGGGGATCGCCGCGATCGAAGCGCTCGGCGCCGCCAACGGCTTCGACGTCGACGCGACGGAGGACGGAGCGCAGTTCACCGACGCGAACCTGGCCCAGTACGACGCGGTGGTCTTCCTCTCCACCACCGGCAACGTGCTCACCGACGCCCAGGAGGACGCGTTCGAGCGCTACATCCAGGCGGGCAACGGTTACGTGGGCATCCACGCCGCGGCCGACACCGAGTACGAGTGGTCCTGGTACGGCGACATGCTGGGCGGCTACTTCAAGAGCCATCCGCCCGGCACGCCGACCGCCACCGTCAACATCGAGGACACCGACGAGCCCTCCACGACCGGTCTGCCGGCCAGCTGGAGCCGGACGGACGAGTGGTACAACTACCAGTCGCCGGCCAATCCCCCGCGCGTGAACGGCGGCGGGGCCGACTACAGCCCGCGGACGAGCGACGTCCACGTCCTCGCCACCGTCGACGAGGGCACGTACGACGAGCAGGACGACTCCGCAGCTGCCGACGACCACCCGATCTCGTGGTGCTCGACGTTCGACGGGGGCCACGTCTGGTACACGGGCATGGGACACACCCAGGGCTCGTTCAGCGAGGCCGACTTCCGCCGGCACATCCTCGGCGGCCTCCAGACCGTCACCGGCGCTGTGGCCTCTGATTGCGGTCCCGCCCGGGAGAAGGACGAGCCGAGCGGCAGCGACTTCGAGATCGTCACGATCGACGACGACACAGAGAGCCCGATGGAGCTCGACATCGCGTCCGACGGGCGCGTGTTCTACGTCGAGCGGATCACGGGCCAGATCAACGTCTATAACCCGGCGACCGGCGGCGTCACGACCGCGGGGACGATCCCTGTGTCGAGCGTGCAGGAGAACGGGCTGATGGGCATCCAGCTCGCGCCCGACTTCGACACCTCGGCCCACCTGTACGTGACCTACACGCCGATCACGCCCACCAACGAGACGCGCGTCTCGCGCTTCACTGTCGGTGCGAACAACACGATCGCGCTCTCGTCGGAGCAGATCATCTTCACCTGGCAGGCCCAGCGCGAGCAGTGCTGCCACTCCTCCGGCTCGCTGGCCTTCGGGCTCGACGGCAGCCTCTTCATCTCGGTCGGCGACAACACGAACCCGTTCGCCTCCGACGGCTACACGCCGATCGACGAGCGCCCCGGGCGCGAGTTCTGGGACGCCCAGCGCACAGCGGCGAACACGAACAACCTCAACGGCAAGCTGCTGCACATCGTGCCGATCCCGAACGCCACCGGCGCCCCCGGCGTGGGCACGACATACACGATCCCGGCCGGCAACATGTTCCCGGTCGGGACGGCCAACACGCGGCCCGAGATCTACGCGATGGGCTTCCGCAACCCGTTCCGGATCACCGTCGACCCGAAGACGGGCGTGGTGCTGCTGGGCGACTACGGCCCGGACGCCGGTACGACGAACCCCAACCGCGGCCCGCAGGGCAGCGTCGAGTTCAACGTGGTCGACGAGCCCGGCTTCTACGGCTGGCCCTACTGCGTGCGCGACAACGTGCCCTACAACGACTACGACTTCGCGACCGGCCAATCGGGGCCCAAGTTCAACTGCGCCGCGCCGGTCAACAACTCGCCCAACAACACGGGCCTGACCACCCTGCCGCCGGCGCAGCCCGCGCCGGCGTGGATCGGCTACACCGAGACCGACCCGCGCCATCCGGCGCTGGGCACCGGTGGCGCGCCGACCGGCGGCCCGCGCTACAGCTTCGACCCGAACCTCGACTCCGAGACCAAGTTCCCGGCCTTCTACGACGGGCTGTGGTTCAACGGCGAATGGAACAACGGGTGGCTCAAGACCTTCTCGCTCGCCGGCGACGAGATCTCAGAGGTCTCCTTCGCCCCCTGGATGGACACCTTCAAGCGCCCCATGGACATCGAGTTCGGGCCCGACGGGTCGCTCTACATGATCGACTGGGGCACCGGCTTCGGCGGCAACAACCTCGACTCGGGGATCTACCGGATCGACTACGTGGTCGGCGCGCGCCGGCCGGTGGCGACGGCGACGGCCACGCCGGACTCGGGGCCGACCCCGCTCGACGTGCAGTTCTCGAGCACGGGATCACATGATCCCGACGGCACGGCCGTCACCTACAGCTGGAACTTCGGCGACGGCACGACGTCGACCGAGGCCAACCCGCAACACCGCTACTCCACGGCCGGCACGTACAACGTCGTGCTGACCGTCACCGACGAGGCCGGCCAGACCGGGACCGACACGGTCCAGGTCGTCGCGGGCAACACGCGCCCGACGGTCGAGCTCGTGATCCCCGAGGACGGCCAGTTCGCCGACTTCGGCGAGACCGTCCCCTACGAGGTCCGGGTCACCGACCCCGAGGACGGCACGATCGACTGCAACCGGGTCACGCTGAACATCCAGCTCGGCCACGACGACCACGCGCACGGGCTCGGCCAGCAGACCGGCTGCTCGGGCACGTTCCAGACCGAGACCGACGGCGGGCACGGCGCGAACGCGAACATCTTCACGTCGCTGGTCGTGACGTACACCGACGGCGGCAGCGGCGGCGCCGGCGCCCTGACCGGGCGCGACGAGGCCGTTCTCCAGCCGAAGACCAAGCAGGCCGAGTTCTACGAGCGCTCGGGCCGCGTCGCGGGCAGCACGTCGACGGGCGACCCCGGCGTGCAGAAGGAGACGACGTCGGACACCGGCGGCGGCCAGAACATCGGCTTCATCGAGAGCGGCGACTACGTGTCGTACGCCCCGACGAACCTCAAGGACGTCCGCGAGCTGCGCTTCCGCGTCGCGTCAGGCGGCGACGGCGGCAACATCGAGGTGCGCCTCGACTCGCCCACCGGCGAGCTCGTCGGCACGAGCCCGACGATCACGAACACGGGCGGCTGGCAGAACTGGACGACGATCGCGATGCCGATCGCTCAGCCGCCGGCGGGCACGCACGAGCTGTTCTTCGTGTTCACGCATCCGACCTCGACGGGCGGGCTGTTCAACCTCAACTGGTTCCGCGCGGTCGGCAAGGGCGCGGCGGTCAGCGAGCCGCCCGAGGTCTCCGCGACGGCGTCGCCCAACGCCGGCACGGCGCCGCTCGCGGTCACGTTCGACGGCACGGCGACGGACGCCGACTCGCAGAACCTGACCTACCGCTGGGACTTCGGCGTGTCCGGCACCACCGACGACACGTCGACCGAGCAGGACCCGACGTACACCTACCAGCGGGCCGGGACCTACACGGCGCGCTTCACGGCCACCGATCCGCAGGGCGCCAGCTCGACGGCGACCGTCCAGGTGACGGTCACCAGCGCCGGCCAGTGCCCGCAGGACGGCCTGCGCTCGGACGAGTTCGAGGGCAGCGCGCTGAACGAGGACCGGTGGACGGTGTTGCGGCCGGACGCCGAGAACCCCTTCAACGTGTCCAACGGGCAGCTGAACCTGCCGATCGCCAACGGCTCGATGTACGGAGCCGGGACGACGGCCGAGAACCTGATCGTCCAGGAGCTCCCCGCGGGGGCCTGGGAGGTCACGGCCAAGGTCGCGGTCGACGAGCTCAACCAGAACTACCAGCAGGCCGGCCTGCGCGTGTGGAGCAACGACGACAACTGGGCGTCGGTGCACATGATCTCGGCGGGCGGCAACCGGGACTTCGAGTTCATCTTCGAGGACAACGGGAACCCGCGGAACGAGGGCGCCGACAAGCTCGGCGGCATTCCCGCGACGTCGCCGCTGGAGTACTACGTCCGGCTCGTCTCGGACGGGACGACGCTGCGGGCGTTCTACTCCTTCGACGGCGACACGTTCCTGCCGGTCGGCCGGACCGCGCCGATGAGCGCGTTCAGCGAGGCGCCGGCCCAGATCGGCCCGGCGGCGCTGTCCGACCAGGCGCCGAACCGGCCGATGTCGCACTTCGACTGGATCCGCTTCAACCCGGACGAGCCGACCGGCGGCGGTGGTGGCGGCGGTGGCGGTACGACCGTCACGGACAACTTCGACGGCACGAGCCTCGGCTCGGCCTGGGAGGTCGTCCGCCAGGATCAGAACCTGACCGTCGGCGGCGGCACGCTGAACATCCCGGCCCAGGCCGGCGACCTCTACGGCGGGCGCAACGACGCCAAGAACATCGTGCTGCGCGGCGCCCCAACGGGGCCGTGGCAGGCGACCGCGAAGATGCGGTTCAACGGCTCGGCCCAGTACCACCAGGCTGGGATGATCGTGTACGGCGACGACTCGAACTTCACGAAGTTCGGGCGCATCGCCCACACGGCGGAGGGCGCCGAGAAGTTCGAGTTCATCTACGAGAACGCCGGCACGCCGCGCAACGAGGCGGCCGACTCCGAGCAGACCAACCTGCCCGCGGACTTCCCGGACGACTTCTACGTCCGCATCGTGTCCGACGGGACGAACATCACCGGCTCGTACTCGCGGGACGGCTCGGCGTGGACGCCGGTCGGGCGCCCGGCGCCGCTGCCGGCGAACGCGAGGCTCGGCATGTTCGCATTCAGCAACGACGGCACCGGCGACCCCGTGGCCGCGTTCGACTCGTTCACGCTCACGACCGGTGACGGCGGTACTCCGACCGGCCCGAGCCGCGACGATCAGTTCGACGGCTCCAGCCTCGACAAGTCGCGCTGGAACGCGATCGTCCGCGAGGACACGACGGGGTACAGCGTCTCGGGCGGCAACCTCACCATCACCACGCAGCCGGGCGACATCTACTCGAGCCCGAACAGCGACCCGAAGAACTTCATCCTCCAGTCGGCGGACCACGCCGGCACGGACTGGGTGATCGAGACGAAGATCGACTCGCGGGTCAACGGCGGCTACGGGCAGGGCGGCCTGCTGGCCTACGGCGACGACGACAACTACGTCAAGCTGGACCCGATCTCGGACGCCGGCAACACGCGGATCAACCGCATCGAGCTGCGGACGGAGGTCAACGGGACCCCGACCGGGCCGGCCAGCGACCCGCAGGTCGCCGAGGGGAGCGGCACGGAGTTCTGGCTGCGCCTGACCAAGACGGGCTCGTCCTACAAGGGCGAGTACTCGCGCGACGGCCAGACGTGGCAGGACGCCGGCACCGTGACCAACGCGATGGCCTCGCCCGACTTCGGCGTGTTCGCCTTCGGGCCGCAGGCCGAGGGCCAGGGCGACACGGTCGCCTTCGACTACTTCACGCTCGACGGGCAGGACTCCGGCGGGCCGTGCGAGTGCGTCGAGGGCGCCGGCGACGAGTTCGACGGCACGAGCCTGGACACGGCGAAGTTCAACCACATCGTCCGCGACGACGCCACGGCGTACAACGTGTCGGGCGGCGCGCTGAACGTCACCACGAAGAACGGGGACATCTACACGGCCGGCAACTCGCCGACCGCGGGCCCGTTCTTCCTCCAGACCGCTGACCACGCCGGGGCCGACTGGGTGATCGAGACCAAGGTCGACGCCTCGACGCTGAGCGGCGGCTACGAGCAGGCCGGCCTGCTGGCCTACAAGGACGACGACAACTACGTCAAGTGGGACGTCATCTCCGACGACGGCCAGACGGCGATCAACCGGCTCGAGCTGCGCTCCGAGGTCGCGACGGCGATCCAGGATCCGCAGCCGCAGCTCACGCCGCTGCCGGCCAACAACGGCACCGTGTGGCTGCGCCTGACCAAGGCGGGCACCAACTACACGGGCGAGTACTCGTTCGACGGCGAGGCGTGGACGACGGTGGGCACGGTGCCCAACGCCATGACCACGCCGTCCTTCGGGCTCTTCACGCTCGGCGTGAACAGCGGCGGCGGCACCGCCCGCTTCGACTACTTCGAGGTGGACGGCGCCCGTGGCTGCGAGGAGCCCGAGCCGGAGAACCGCCGGCCGGTGATCGACTCCGCGGCGGCGAGCCCGACCGTCGGCTACGGGCCGCTGGCGGTCAACTTCACGGCCGCGGCGTCCGACCCCGACGCTGGGGACGAGGTCACCTACAGCTGGGACTTCGGCGACGGCTCGCCCGCGTCGACCGAGCAGAACCCGTCGCACACGTACGAGGAGCCCGGCGAGTACGACGCGGTGCTCACGGTGTCCGACGGCGAGCTGACCGCCACGCGCACGATCCGCGTCCAGGTCCTCGACGACGCCGACCCGGAGGCGCGCTTCCGGGTGCTCGTGTTCTCGAAGACGACCGGGTTCCGGCACGACTCGATCGACGAGGGGCACGCGGCGATCGAGGCGCTGGGCAACGAGCACGGATTCCAGGTCGACCACACCGAGGACGCCACAGCGTTCCGCGACACGGTGCTCACGAACTACGACACCGTGGTCTTCCTGTCGACGACCGGCGACCCGCTGAACACCACGCAGCAGCGTGCGTTCGAGCGCTACATCCAGGCGGGTGGCGGCTACACCGGCATCCACGCCGCGGCCGACACCGAGTACGACTGGAACTGGTACGGCCACCTCGTGGGCGGCTACTTCCTGAGCCACCCGCCCGGCACCCCGTCCGCGTCGATCGACGTGGAGGACCGAACGGACCACGCGACGGCGCACCTGCCCGCCCGCTGGGACCGCGTGGACGAGTGGTACAACTACCGCTCGCCCGACTACCAGGACCCGGAGGTCCCGGACGGCGACTACAGCCCGCGCAACGGCGGCGTGCACGTGCTCCTCACGATGGACGAGGCCACGTACGAGGAGGGCGACGGCAACGATCCGGTGGCCGACGACCATCCGATCTCGTGGTGCCAGCGCTACGACGGCGGCCGCTCGTGGTACACGGGCCTCGGCCACACGGCGGCGTCGTTCTCCGAGGAGAACTACCTGCTCCACATCCTCGGCGGCATCGAGATCAGCGCCGGGGCGACGGGCTCGGACGAGTGCGGCGTCCCGGAGCCCGGCAACGCCGCGCCGACGGTCACGGCCGCCGGCGACCCGCGCACCGGCACCGCGCCGCTGACGGTGGCGTTCTCGGCCAACGGCTCCGACGCGGACGGCGACCCGCTCGCCTACTCGTGGGACTTCGGTGACGGCACGACGTCTCTGCGCCAGAACCCGGACCACACATTCCTCGAGCCGGGCACCTACATGGCCACGGTCACGGTGAGGGATCCGCAGGGCGCCACCGGCACCGCCGCGGTCGAGATCATCGTCAAGGATCCGCCGGCCAACCAGCCGCCGACGGTCGAGGCGGCCGGCGACCCGGTCGCCGGCAAGCCGCCCCTGACGGTGCAGTTCTCCGCGGCCGGGTCCGATCCCGACGGCGACCCGCTCAGCTACGCCTGGGACTTCGGCGACGGCGCGCGCTCGTTCCTGCAGAACCCGAGCCACACGTACGCTGCGGCGGGGACCTATACGGCGACGGTCACGGTGACCGACTCGCGCGGCGCCACCGCTACCGACACGGTGGTGGTGACCGCCGGCAACCGGGCGCCGACCGTCGACCTCCAGGCCACACCGACATCCGGCACCGCGCCGCTGAACGTGACGTTCACGGCGACGGCCTCGGATCCGGACGGCGACGCGCTGAGCTACCGCTTCGACTTCGGGGAGGGCAAGCCGACGAAGCCGGGCACCTCGCGGACCGCCACGCACCGGTACACGAGGGCCGGCATCTACACCGCCACGGTGACGGTGACCGATGCCGACGGCGCGACGGCGACCGACACGGTGCAGGTGACGGTGACGAGGCGATAGCGTCGCGGCCATGGAACCACGCTTCACGTTCGGCCTGTGGACGGTCGGCAACCCTGGCCGTGACCCGTTCGGCGGCCCGACCCGCGAGCCCGTAGACCCCGTCGACTCGGTCAGGCAGCTGGCCGACCGCGGGGCGTGGGGGGTCAGCCTGCACGACGAGGACCTCGTGCCCTGGGGGTCGAGCGCCGCCGAGCACGACCGGATCGTCGCGCGCTTCAAGGCGGCGCTGGAGGAGACCGGGATGGGCGTCGGCATGGCGACGACCAACCTCTTCGGCCATCCGGCGTTCAAGGACGGCGCGTTCGTCTCCAACGACCGGCGGGTGCGGCGGGCGGCGGTCGGCAAGGCGATGCGCGCGATCGACCTCGGGGCCGAGCTCGGTGCCGAGGTCTACGTGTTCTGGGGCGGCCGGGAGGGAACCGAGGCGGGCATCGCCAAGGACCCGCGGGACGCGCTGGAGCGCTATCGCGAGGCGGTCAACGTGCTCGTCGACTACTCGGAGGCCCAGGGCTACGGGCTGCGGTTCGCCCTCGAGCCCAAGCCGAACGAGCCGCGCGGTGACATCTTCCTGCCCACCGTCGGCCACGCGCTGCACTTCATCTCCACGCTGGACCGCCCCGAGCTGGTCGGCGTCAATCCCGAGGTGGCCCACGAGACGATGGCCGGCCTCTCGTTCCACCACGCCATCGGGCAGGCGCTGTGGGCCGGGAAGCTCTTCCACATCGACCTCAATGGCCAGGACGTCGGGCGCTACGACCAGGACTTCCGCTTCGGCGCCGAGGACCTCAAGGAGGCGTTCCTCGTCGTGCGCCTGCTCGAGCGCGCCGGCTACGACGGGCCTCGGCACTTCGACGCGCACGCCTTCCGCAACGAGGACGCCGCCGGCGTATGGGACTTCGCGGAGGGCTGCATGCGCACGTACCGGGCGCTGGCCGAGGCGGCGGAGCGGTTCGACGCGCTGCCCGAGGTCAAGGAGGCGCTCGAGGCGGCCTCGACGCCCGAGCTGGCCGCCGCGACGGTCGACGGCGACGAGCCCGACGTGCTCAAGGGCGAGGTGGACGCGCTCGACGAGCTGGCCAAGCGCGGCTACTTCAACGAGCGGCTCGACCAGCTGGTGGTCGACGTCCTGCTGGGTCGGCGCTAGCTCAGGCCGCCGCGGCCGAGCGGTCGAACTCGAACCACACGAGCGTCGTCTCGTCGGAGTCGACGCCCCAGCGGTCGGCCAGCTCGGCGACCAGGTACAGGCCCCAGCCCGACGGACGCGTCGGGTCGGGCGCCGGCGCGGTCGGCACGAACCCGCCGCCGGGGTCGTGGACCTCGACACGCAGCGTGCGCCGGTTGAGCTCGACCACCAGCTCGATCGCGTCGCCGGACGCCAGGTTCGCGTGGCGCACGGCGTTGGTCACGACCTCGGAGACCAGCAGCCGCAGGTCGCGCAGCCGTGCGTCGGAGACCGCGTCCCCGAGGTCGTCGAGCGCGTGCCGCGCGACCGACGCGGCCTCGGGCGTGGCGGGAAGCCGGCGCTCGACCCTCACGCGAGCTCCTCGGGGTCGTCGACGAAGTCCAGCCGCTCGCTCATGCGCGTGATCTCGAACACGCGGTGCACCGTCTCGTCGCCGCGCACGAGCGCGAACCGCCGCCCCGCCTCGCGCGCCTGCATGTCCGCGAGCACCACGAGCCGCAGCCCGCTCGAGTCCATGAACTCCAGGCCGCGCAGGTCGAGCACCATGCCGCCGACATCGTGCTCCTCGACCACGCGGTCGATCTCGGCCTGGAGCAGCGCGGCCCCGGAGATGTCCAGCTCACCTGTCGGCGCGATGACGGCGACCTTGCCATTGCGCGTCGTCTCGAACTGGAGGTTGGCCATCGGCGAACCGGAAGCCTAAACCCCGCGGCCCCGGGAAGACTCCAGGGTCATGGCCCGCCTCCGCCGATCCGACTGCTCCGGTCCGGGGATCACCCGCCGCCGCCGCGGCAAGGGCTTCGAATATCGCGACGACGAAGGTCGTCGGATCACCGAGGAGGAGGTCCTCGTACGGATCCGGGAGCTGGGGATCCCGCCCGCCTGGGAGGAAGTGTGGATCTGCCCTTCCCCGATGGGCCACCTCCAGGCGACGGGCATGGACGCCGCCGGCCGCAAGCAGTACCTGTACCACCCGAAGTGGCGCGTGCGGCGCGACGCGGAGAAGTTCGACGACATGGCGCGCTTCGCCCGCGCGCTGCCCGCGCTGCGCGCCAGCGTGAGCGCCGATCTCGAGGGCGACGAGCTCACGCGCGAGCGCGTGCTGGCGCTCGCCGTGCGGCTGCTCGACCGCGGCTTCTTCCGCATCGGGTCCGAGGAGTACACCGCCGAGAACGAGAGCTACGGCCTCGCCACGATGCGCAAGGAGCACGTCACCGTCGGCCGCGACGGGGAGATGGGGTTCGACTACCCGGCCAAGAGCGGCGTCCGCCGCGTCCAGGCGGTCGTCGATCCGGTCGCGGCGGAGATCGTGGGCCGGCTCCGGCGGCGCCGCGGCGGCGGCAGCGAGCTCCTGGCGTTCAAAGAGGGCCGGCGCTGGCGCGACGTCCGCTCCGAGGACATCAACGCCTACCTCAAGGAGGCCACGGGCGACGACTTCTCGGCGAAGGACTTCCGCACCTGGAACGCCACGCTGCTGGCGGCCGTCGCGCTCGCGGTGTCCGGCGAGGTGGCGGGCACCAAGACCGGGCGCAAGCGCGCGATCTCGCGCGCCGTCACGGAGGTCGCCGGCTACCTGGGCAACACGCCCGCCGTCTGCCGGGCGTCGTACATCGATCCCCGCGTTTTCGACACGTACCAGGGAGGGCTGATCATCGCGCGCCGCGTGCTCGACGAGGCCACCGACGCCGCCCCGGGTCAGCTCGCGATCCACCAGCGCGAGCTCGAGGAGGCGGTGCTGGACCTGATCGCCGAGCGCGAGCGCTCGCC